>JBPCIQ010000039.1:0-9447 GCA_051006135.1 Pyrinomonadaceae bacterium
CGTCCGCGCCAGATAGCCGCGCCCGCAGCTTGCTTGACACGTCACGCACAATATCGTCCTGCACCGCCAGCACGTCCGTCAGCTTGCGGCTGTAGCGTTCGCCCCACATCTGCGACCCATCCGCGACGCTCACCAAGTCCGTCTGAATTGTGAGACTATCGCCGCGTTGGACGACCCTGCCCGCCAGGACCGCGTCAACTCCTAACTCGCGCCCGACTGTCCGTGGGTCAGCATCCTTACCCTTATAAGTGAACATTGTGCTACGTGCCAACACCCGCACGTTTGGCAACTGCGAGAGGCTGTTGATGAGACTCTCCGTGATGCCGTCTGAGAGGTACTCCACGTCGAGGTCGGAACTGGCATTAACGAAGGGCAGCACGGCGATAGAGTTCTTAGCTGCGGCGCTCTTGCCGCGTGAAAGGTAAAAGTAGGAGGCAGCAGCGACGACGATAATCGCGGCAACTGCAATTACGACTTTCTTGCGGGACTTCGGCTTGCTCAACTCCTGCGTCCCGCCCGCCGCCCTTTGCCCGTCCAGCACGGTCGTCGGTGCGGTGGTTCCACTCAGGGCTTCCTCTGTTGTCGCCCCCGCTTGCGAAAGGATGCGCGTCTCAGGCTCACTCGCAACAGGCGCAGAGCCGAACCTCAGCGTCCCCGCGCCTTCGCTCACAGCGCCGCGATCACTAACTAACAGTGTGCCGTCGGCGCGGCAATAATTAAGCGTATCGTTATGTTCGAGATCACACTTTGGGCAGCGTTTCATCCGAATCGTAATCGCAACAGAGCCATCCGCGCAGGTGCTGAAACCCAAACATTCTACCCGCGTCCGGCTGCGCCTGCCAGGTTAATCTCGATTCCGAATACCGAGAGACCAGGGGGTTAATTAAGCATTGCTTGCATTCGCCTCAGCGCAGTTGCTGCCTCGTTAAAGTTTGGCTGTTGTGCGAGCGCAAGGCTGTAGTGTCTGGCAGCGGCGAGATACTTACGCCGCATTTCGTAAACACGGCCGAGATTAAAGTGAGGAAACGCGTAGGATTCATAGCGCGGCGCAAAGAGCGCGCGTTTGAACCAGCGGACGCAACCATAGGCATCCCCCTTGGCTAAAAGATAACTGCCAATGTCGTTGTAAGGATTGCCGAGCGTCTCGTCTACACGGATTGCTTCCAGACATTCTGCGATCGCCTCATCGTAGCGGCTTTGAAAGCTATAGACCCAGCCAAGAAACGTATGCGCCTCGGCAGTGGGGTAGGTTTGGATCGATCGCTTATAAAGCTCGATCGCTCCCTCATAGTTTTGAACCAGCTGGGCCTCGTAAGCCTCCTGGAAAAGCTCCTTGGCCTCATACCTGGCAGCCGGGGAAATATCATCCTCGTACCTGGTTCGAATAGTCATTTGCTTTCAACACAATCAGGCTTGCCGCTGGGCCCGCTATCCAAACGTTTGATGCGACCATCTATCTTCGGCGCAATTGATTTCGCCGTAGCGATCGCTCGACGCAGGATTTCATAATCGGTCTGTGCCTGCTCCGGCGATATCAAGAGTAGCGCCCCCTTCAGCATCTCGTAACCATCCCCGCCGTCTACTGCCAGGAAGTTAGTAGTAGCAAGCGTGTATTTTCTATTCTCGGCGAGCTGTTGTCCATTCACTGTGACGCTAATGACGCGTGATCCTGGGGGACGGCTGGCATCGAACATGAAACGAAGCCCCGCTACCTGTGGAAACCTGCCCGGCTCGCTGTCTTCGGCGCTTCGGCTAACACCATGTTCGAGCGCCGCCCGCAGCACGGCTCCGGTCACCTCCAATTTTAGTACCTTGTTTTTGAACGGCAGAATAGAAAGAGGTCTCTCTTCGTCAGCCGGCCCGCGCTGATTATCGTGTCGGCGCGTATCGAGCCGCCGTTCATCAGCGCCACGTCCGCGCCCGTCGCGCTGCGAAACGCATCAGTCACCAGGTTGCCTACATTCGTTTCCTGATTACGACTCTCAGCGCTGCGGGCGTCAAGGGCAATGGTCGCGCGACCCACTGGTTGGGAGAGTTCTTTGAGTAGTCCCTCGTATTTGCGATACACGACAGCAAACTGTTGGTCTTCCTTCGTCTCCGCGGTGACCGGAATCACTTTCCAATCGATACTCTCAAGCTCACCGGTCGTTTGGGAAATATTCAGATCAATTTTTCCCAACTCACGCGCGTCTGCCGTCATCTTGAAGATTGGCGCACCGCCCGCTGCGGACTCCAGCAATGTGTGTTCGTGACCACCAATTATTACATCTACATCCGAACAGCGGGCTACCTCCTTGTCCTCACGCATTGAAAGATGCGTCAACGCTATGACAACCTTAGCGCCCCGGGCATGAATCTCGGGAACAATTCTCTTCGCGACCTCGCAGGGATTGAGAAAGTCGATGTCCGGACCTGGTCGGGATGTCATCTTTGTTTCAGGCACGACCAGGCCGAAGATGCCAATTTTGACTCCGTCAAATTCGCGGATTACAAATTCTTCCGCGCCACCGAACGGTTTTCCGGTTTTCCGATCGATCACATTGGCCGCCAGCCAGCCGAAGCGCGACTCCTTCATGCGATCAAGCAACACCCTGGGACCAAAGTCGAATTCGTGATTGCCAAATGTCGCGTAGTCGAGGCCGGCCGTATTCCATGATTCAATCATCTGAGCGCCTTTGTAGGTTATGGACTCAACAGAGGGAGAGATTGTATCGCCGGCGAGCAGGAATAAGGTGTTAGGCGACTCTTTTTGCAGCTCTTTCTTCAGAGTCAGAACGCGAGCTATTCCTCCGCGCGTGCCACGATCCACGGGCGCAAACTGATAGACATCATTCACCTGAAGAAGCGTAATGCGAGTTGTGCACTCTCTCTTCTCCTGCGCGACTGGCGAAGAAAGTGTGATCAGGATTAGGGCGAACGAGAGGACCATCCTGCGCGTCACCGGTTTGTTCAGGCTCATCTTGGTTTTCCTTTGAATCAGAAGTCAGGCCGACTTGCGCTTGAAGGCGCGTAATTATGTCGCTTCCAAGTAGTGAATTATACTCACCCATTAAAGGTTCCGGCGAAAGCTGAAGTTCATAAGTCCAGAACCGGGAGCGGTAGCGACCGGGTATTGGCACTCAACGAACGCTATGACGTGTTTTTACATCAGTTGAGTTTAGGATCCAGTCGCTACCGCTCTTGGTTCTGTACTGAGTGGTATTTGGAGTAAATCAGCTTTCGCTTGAACTAACGCGCCGGCGTTTCTGGAAGGTAATGTCATCCAATAGAACAGTTTTTCTCACAGGCTTTCCGGGATTTATCGCGAGTCGCCTGCTGCGCCGGTTGGCGCGTGAAGGCGACCATTTCTTGCTCCTCGTGCAGCCGGCCCTGCTCGCGCGAGCGAAGGCGGAGCTTTCGGAAATTGCCAGGTGGACCGGTAAACCAGCGGCAGATTTTCGCGTGCTGGAGGGTGATATCACAAAAGGTGGCCTCGGGCTTTCGGCGTCAGACCTCCAGCTTGCACGTTCCCAAGCGACCTTGATCTTTCATCTCGCTGCAATCTATGACCTGGCGGTGGCCCGGGACATAGCGCTGGAGGTTAATGTCGGTGGCACCCGTAATGTCAACGACTTAGCCCGTTCGCTGCCAAACCTTAGTCAATACCACTACGTCTCTACCTGTTATGTCGCCGGAATGCGAGAAGGGAAAATTCTGGAAACCGAACTGCGCCACTCAGCCGGCTTTCGCAACTATTATGAGGAGTCAAAATACCTGGCGGAGGTAGAAGTGGATTCTCTGAAATCTGAATTGCCCATCACCATTCATCGTCCCGCCGTGGTTTGCGGCGACTCAGAGACGGGCCAGACGGCGAAATACGACGGCGTTTACTATCTTATCCATTACCTGCGAAAGTGGCCGGGCTTTCTTACTCTGCTCAATATCGGCAACCGCGACGTGAGCCTGAATCTTGTGCCTGTGGATTTTGTTGTTGAGGCCATGGTTGCGCTTGCCAGGGACACACGGGCTGTCGGTCAAACTGTACAACTCGCCGAGCCAGATCCTCTCACAACCCACGAGCTATTCAACACAATTGCCCGGTGTCTCAATGACAGTCAGTCGCGCATTACCGTTCCCGCCAGGTTGGTGCAATTCTCTTTGATGTTGCCGCCTTCGCCGAGGTTCACCGATTTGCCTCACCATGGCGTGCCTTACTTCTTCCTTAAACAAACCTACGACACGAAGCAGTCCCGCCAATTGCTTGAGCCGCATAACATCCACTGCCCTGCATTCCAAAGCTACGCAAAAAGAATCGTGGATTACGCTGTGTCGCACCCAACGCTCGAATCATAGCTTTGTTCGCTAGTTAGCCAAAAGCCTGGAAAGTTGTCCGGCAATCAACATCAGCAGGAAGACGCTGATCACGGCCGCGCCTACAGCCAGTGCTACTAACAAGAGAATTATCAGTCCCACAAACAGCCAGTCACTGACTTTTCCCTCACGAGCTTCGCTCGCCGAAACAGTTGCTCGCTCACGCAACAAATCGATGTTCTTCTGATTTGATTTCCACCAGGCATCAAACACATCGCCAACAAGCGGCAACGCTCCCAATGCGTAGTCTAAGCCCAGGTTTAGCCCCATGCGCAGCAACGTGATCTTCGGGACCCGGTAACGCACGGCAGAGACAAGAATATACAGAGAAGCGAGGGTGGTAGCCGTGTCGCCAACTCCGGGGATTAGACCGATGATTGCGTCCAATCCGACCCGCCAGCCGAGGATTGGCACACGAAACAGATCGTCCAAAAGCCAACTCAGGCGTTCGAGATTTTCTTCAACCACGACTGAGCGCCTTGCCGACGACAATCCGGGCTCAATATCTTTTGCTTGATAAACTTTCATGTTTCAGCGTATTCGTGTCATTTGCTGCCAGAAGAATTTTCCGAGTCGAGCAATTGCGTTAAGTGCGTTACGCTCAGCGCTCTTTCCCTGCTCGGGTTTAGCCGGCAATCCAAGTGAAGTCGCAAGTTCCTGATCTGGTTGGGCAATGTCTTCATCGCCTCGCTTGCTGGCCAGCCAACGATTAAACGTGCGAGCCACAATTCTTCTTTTCTGGATGGGGGCCTCCGCGATAAGTGCGCCGCGCAGATCATCGAGCTCGGCAATCTCGAAAAGATTTGCCTGGTAATAGCTGCGCAGGGCAGAGAAAAACCTTTCTTCACCGAGCAGACGTTGCAATTCCTTGAACATCATGGCGCCCTTAGTCGTGACAATCGCGGCATACTGAAACGAGTTTCGGTATTCACGCGAGGGACGGTTAGCGTCCATATCGTCGCCGCCAAAGGTTCGATACAACCGGTAAACACCGAGCAGTTGGTCTTCGAGCACCGTCGCGGCCTGCTGCTCGCCATACATTTCTCTGTAATACAACAGTGCCGACCAGCACGAGAGCGCCTCATCGAGTACCGGCTGGCGGCCCGGATCGTTGCCGACAGCTACACCCCACCACTGATGTGCCACGAGGTGCGCTACAGTCCACTCTAGACTTTGTTCGACCGATGAGCGTTGTTCACGAATGAGCGCGGGCAGGTTACGCATCGCAGCGGAATCGAAATCCACGTAAAAAGCGCTCGCAATCACATTCAGGCCTGCAAACTCTGTACTGCCCAGGCCGGCAACCAGCGGCGCCTCAGCAATAGTCACGTCCCTGAACGGGAGTGGCCCAAAGCGTTGATTAAAGATTCGCAGGGCGTTTGCTCCTGCCGCCAGCACACGTTTGCCCACAACCTCGTGCTCCGGAAGAAAAACTGAGCGCAATGTAGTATTGCCGACGACAGTTTGCTCCGCATGCAAACCACGGCCGGCGATCAGCGCAAAGTCACGCAGGTTGCTTGCCGCAAAGCTTGTCATCTGTTCGGTATTAGATTTGTCAACGCGTTCTGCCGCCGAAGTAAACACGGCCACATCGGAAGCGGCTGACACAGTGACCAGATAATCGGCGGTCTCATTGAAGATTATGTCGCCAACGCTTGGCTCGATCCTGCGCCGCCATTGGTCGCCGTCGTGTACTGCAAGTACGGGATAAGCCGTACCGAGCAGCATTACGCCACGGCAGCGAAAATTGATGTCGCGGGCACGCCTTACTTCTCGCTCGCCACGGAGTGCGGCGCTGACTTGCTTCATGACATGGGTAGTTATCCCTGTCTCCTCCGCGTCAATCTCGGGCACACTGCCATTGAAGTGGATCGCAACCTCGCTTGCGCCTCCCGGCTGTACAGATTCGCGCAAGTTAATTCGAAGTGTCGTGCTTTGATCATCGAGCGAGAAGGTTAAGGGTAGATCGCTGGCTATCGATCTCACCTGAGCGACTTCAATCCGAGGCTCATCCACTTCCGTGTTGGCGTGATCCCCGGGCGTAGCGAGCGGCGCCGCTTGCCTCTCAACCCGAAGGTTGGAGTAAAGATGAAAGTAAAGAACCGAGGTAGGGCGTTCGCTTCGATTGACCCAGCGCACTCTTTCCCAACCGGTGTAGGAACGGGCGTCGAAGTCAACCTTCAAGTGAATCTCGTACAGTGTAGGTTGAGACAGTTTGGGTTCGGGATTTTGTGGAACTTGTGCGGGGACCAGGGAATCTCCCGCAGCCTGACTGATCATTGCCGGGCCTGGTAGCGACAGGCTTAGCAAAAGGCTTAACAAAGTCCTCAGGAGCGCGTTCAGTTTTCCAGCGTTGATATTCATTGGCACCGAGAGTCGGTTACTTTTTTCTTCTGCGTCGCTTCAACCTTCCCTTTTAGCGGTTCGCCGTCCGCCTTCAGTTATAACGATCGAGCGTATAACATCTCCGCGGGAGATGCTGTCTACAACACTCATGCCCGTCACCACGTTGCCGAACACGGTGTAGCCGCCATCGAGGTGGGGTTGTGGCGAATGGGTCACAAACCATTGCGAGCCGCCGGTGTCTTTGCCGGAGAGAGCCATGCCCACGGCGCCGCGTTCGTAAGCCACCTGGTTTATTTCGCACCGGATCGAATAACCCGGACCACCATTGCCATCGCCTCGAGGATCGCCATCCTGGATCACAAAGTTTGGTACGACGCGGTGGACTGTGACGCCTCTGAAGTAACCGCGTTTTGCCAGTTGGACGAAGTTATCAACCGTGAGTGGCGCATTATTGGGGAACAAGTTAATCGTAAATGTACCTCTCGTTGTTGAGACCGTCGCCAATACATTCTTGCCGAGGCGGGAAAGTGCACGCTCATAATCAGTCGCTCGGTTTCGAGTTTGCACTGCGCTGATTTTCGCAGAGTAATCACCGGCACCGTTTTCCTTCAGCAGCGAGACTGCCCGGCGCCTGAGCAAGTGGTCGGAAGAATCGAGAGCCGTCTTGATCGCATCGTTGGCAACGCTACTCTTTTGCTTTGCGAGAGGGTCAAGAATAGCCAGCGCAGCGTCGTTCAACTCGTCCTTCATCGCCTGCGCAAGAGCTTCAATCAGCGCACGAGCATTGATTTCATCCGGTGGCAACTCGCCTAACAGTTCCGCTGCTGTTGCCCGCACAATTACATCCGACTCTTTGAGATGACTTAATAGTACGCCCGTTAGGTCCTTCGGCTTGAACGCAGCCAAAGCGCGCAGAAGATCAGGAACGGCGTATTCAGAATGCACAGCAACAAAAGTGTTCATGACGATGCCCGAATTTCTGTAGTCCAGCATTGCTCTCAGAATGTCCTGAGCCTTGTCAGCGAGAACTCCCTTGTCTTTTGTGGAATCAGGAAGCACGGCGATCTCACCAAGCGCCTGGGCGAGACTTGAACCTGCTCGCCAATTAAGCAGGATCGCCTCTTGAGCTTTCCGTCTGGCGGCAGAGGTAGTTCCGAGCCCTGCCAGGTAGGCCGCGGGAGAAATTCTCACGGCGGCGATCTCTACTTCTGGGGCCGACTTGCTCAAGCGCTCGCTTACTCTGTCCAACCACTCGAGTGCCTCTTTGTTTTCTTTACCCTGCAACACGCGGCCCATCATTACCGCAACCTCCAGGATTTCGTTGCCCTCACCGTGCCGTGGATTTAGTACCGTGAAACTGCTGCGGCGGGTGCGAAATGCTTCGGCGGCTCGGTGATCCTTGAGTGCAGCAAGACTACGGATGGCGCTCACACGGACACGGAGGTCGCTATCCTCCAAAGCACTATTGACCAAAGCCGCAAAGGACTCCTTGTCCTCCGTTACACCCAGAACGCGCGCGGCATTGGCACGGACAAATGGATCAGGATCAGTCGTCACGAGTTTTCGCAGTTGCTCGTTTGCGTCTTTCAGCCGCAGCCGCGCCAATGTGTTCGCGGCGTCCGCGCGGATCCGCGCATCTGCACTTGCTAAGAACTGGCTAATGACAGGGCCAGCGCCTTGCGGCTTTGCGCGTAAGGTAGCGGTCAACCCCAGAAGAATTACGTTGCGATCGGGTATGGCGCGTGAGTGCTCGGACTTCAAGATCTTCAGGACCTCGGCCCCAAGGCTTTGCGCACGTGCTGCGTCTGTCTCGGGCAACGCTGCTGCAATCTTTCCGATAGCTTCGATCACTCGGCCCTTCGACTCATTCAACACGGTCTCTCGTTTCAGTTCGGCGACAAGCGCATCCGCAGCCGCAGGGGACTCGATTTCGCCCAACGCAAACGCAGCCCAAACCCGCACTTCGTTATCACGATCGTTTTGCAACAACGAAAGAAGTGCCGGCACGGCCCGCGCGTCACCAATCCGTCCCGCGGCAAGAGCCGCTCGTCCGCGCACGCCGGCGTTTCCAGCTGATAAAAGGCTACTCAAATCGTTGTACCAGAGGCGCTTATCCTCCGCCATAGTGATACGCAGCAATAAGTTGGGCGGGACCTGGCCAGTCTTAGTTTCCCCCTTTTCTGCACGTTTTTGGGCTTGAGCCTCCGTGGCAAAAGCGAGAACCAGGGAGCAGATAAGTAAACCAACTGTAAAGGAGAGAGATTTTGTGGAAGTCTGTTGCAGAGTATTGGTCATGTGAGCATTTCAACATCAGCTTCTTGGAATCACAATCTCTCAGAAATCTTGTTTGGGGGTGAGCGGGGATTGCCCTATATGTATCACGGACTGGCAGGGTTCGTGTCAAGGAATTCCGAAACGGGTAGTGTCTTTGAACGGGTATTTTGGAACGTCGCGAAGGGCAGGCTACTGCCCAACTCCCGACTAGGGAAGCTGTTTTCAAACCTGCAGCCAAAAGGTTTTGCCTGAAGTCACAAGCTACTGCAGCTTCGGCTTTGGCGCCGGAGTTGGCTTCGCGGCGCGGGCTTGTGCCATCAGTGAGTTGGGTTTAAGTCTTGGGCTTCGCCCCTGGTCCGGGCTTTGCCATTCGGATTGGACCAATAGGCCAAAGGCCGAACCAAGGGCATAGCCCCGAAGCCAACTCCGGCGGCAGAGCCGAGGCTGCGTAACTCGCTACTTTTGGTGCAAAGCGCC
>JBPCIQ010000040.1:0-14820 GCA_051006135.1 Pyrinomonadaceae bacterium
AAAGTCGATCGCCGCCGCGGTGCCCACCATTCCTTCCTGATTCTGCGTACCTGTTTCTACATTTTCCGGCGCCTGGTCGGGCGCGGGAATCAGCTTGGGAAAGCTTATTGTTTCCAGCAGTTCACGCTTGCCAAAAAGCACGCCAATGTGTGGTCCATAAAACTTGTAAGCGGATACGCTGAGAAAATCGCAGTCAAGCGCGCGCACATCGACAACCTCGTGCGGAATGTAATGAACCGCATCAATGAATGCGAGCGCGCCAACCGAACGCGCCAAAGCAATTGCCCGCCTTACGTCGTTGATTGTTCCCAGGGCATTTGAAGCGGCGCCAATTGCAACGAGCTTTGTTCGTTTGGTGATCGACTGCTCAAAGCTCTCCCAATCCAGTTGTCCGGGGATAGGGTCCATCCTTACTACCCGTAGGGTCATGCCGCGCTCGGTTGCGATTCGTTGCCAGGGCGCGACATTCGCATGATGATCCAACTCCGTGACGACAACCTCATCGTCTTTTGAGTAATTCGCGCTAAGCGCCCTCGCCAGATGTAAGGTGAGCGTGGTCATGTTTGCACCAAACGCGATTTCCGCTGCGGAGGTGTTCAAAAACTCGGCGCATGCCCGGCGGGCGTTTTCAATGGCAGCATCCGTTTCTTCACTGGTTGGATAAGTCCAATGAGTGTTTGCGTTGTGATTAAAAAGGTAGTCGGCCATTGCCTCAACTACCTGACGTGGAACTTGTGTCCCACCTGGTCCGTCGAAATATGCGACCGGCCGTTGATTGTGTACGCGCTTAAGGGCTGGAAAGTGAGCACGAATCTCAGCAGTAGAGGCGACTGGGAATGCTTGGCCGGCTTTTGACAATTATCTAGCTCCGTTATTTGGAAGTTGTGAAACTTGCGGATCATAAACTTCCTGATTGTTTATTGCCAGACAAAGACAGAAGACACGAATTGAGTTCAAGATTTTATTACTACCATTTTGGTCTGCCTTGTTGGCTCGCTGTCTTGTCGTGTAGCATGAACCCAGACACTACACCCTGACAAATACTCGGCTAAATCATGTGCACCGATAGAAGAGACTTCTTGCGTTTATCCACGGGGCTGGCTGGCGCAACACTTTTTGGTGGCGAACTTCTTCACGCGGGAGCACGCCAGGAAGAGCTATCTCAGCAGCGCGACGTCCCGGAATCGATCCGCAAGCTCAAGAAGATGACGGACGGCGTTGTGCCGATCACGCTTAACGAACGAAAAGCGCGCATTGAAAAGGCACGGCGCTTGATGAGAGAGAATCGTATCGGCGCGATCTATCTCGAGCCCGGCCCGAGCATGTTCTACTTTACCGGCATGCGTTGGGGGTTAAGCGAGCGAATGTTTGGGTTGGTGATCCCAGCGCGTGGCGAGATCGCCTGGGTGTGCCCCAAGTTTGAAGAAGAACGTGCGCGCGAGTTGATTAAAATCGGCGAGGACGTGCGCACCTGGGAGGAGGATGAAAGTCCTTACCGGCGAGTGGCTGAAGTCTTCCGCGACCGCGGGTTGCGGAGCGGGCGCATCGGGATGGAAGAGCGCGTGCGTTTCTTTCTCTTTGATGGGATACGCAAAGCGGCGCCCGTTTTTCAGTATGTCAGTGCTGATCCGATTACCGCCGGCTGCCGAATGTACAAGTCGACCACCGAGCTTGCGCTGATGCAGCGCGCCAACGACATCACAATCGTTGCCTATAAGGCCACCCACGACAGTATGCGAGAAGGTATGAACCAGACTGAATTTTCAGGAAACTGTAGTGCGGCGTTTCGCGCTCTTGGAGTCCAGGGTGGCGTATTTGTCAGCTTTGGCAAGTACACAGCTTTTCCACACGGCAGCAGCACGCCGCAACAACTGCAGGAAGGCGACGTGGTGTTGATGGATGGTGGCTGCAGCGTCGACGGTTACCAGTCTGATATCACGCGGACTTTTGTTTTTGGCAAACCAACCTCGCGACAGCGCGAGATTTGGCAGCTCGAGCGCAAGGCACAGGATGCAGGTTTTGCGGCCGCGCGAGTGGGTGCGCCTTGTGAAGCCGTCGATGCGGCCGCGCGGAAGGTGATCACCGACGCAGGCTTTGGTCCGGACTACAAAGTTCCCGGATTGCCGCACCGCACCGGTCACGGCATCGGACTAGAGGGCCACGAATGGACCAACTTTGTGCGCGGGAATAAAACGCCGATTCAGCCAGGCATGTGTTTTAGCGACGAGCCGACTGTTGTTATTTACGGCGAGTTTGGCATTCGGTTAGAAGACTGCCTTTATATTACGGAGAGCGGCCCTAAGTTTTTCACTGCCCAAAGCCCTTCAATTGAAGAGCCTTTTGGGTGACTTTGGGGCTGAACCCTCCTCTTTTGGATACAACACAGATTCATGTAAGCGCGATTGTCTCTGAACTGCTATCCGTAGATTGACAGCGCGGTCAGGGCTCCAAACATACTCAGGGTCACAAAAACACGATCGCCGAAATGTCACGAACAACCTTCGTGCGCGTTCGTAATTTAGAGGATCGGTCCTTTCGGCCAAGAGCTCGGTCAAAAAAGACGATACAGGGCCTGTATTACCGAAAGTACTTCAGAGGAATCGCCGATCCAGCGGCCCGTAGGCGTGCTGCGGATCAATTAAAAACCACAGCTCTAATGAGCTGACCCCAGGCCAGGAGGTGATGAAAGACCAGCCCTGGTCATAATCCGTTTAGTCCGGACAGCGTGCAGACTAACCAGACCAGAAAGAAACCCAGTAATGCCGCGACCGCACTGAGGGCGTAAATCAGCGACGTTTCGATAAATTCCGGAACTTTTTTAGACTGAGTCATGGGGAGCACCAGGAGTTGATTTTCGAGCCGATAGCGATCAGTGGAGTTCGCCACAAAGATAGAGAAGCTTTGAGAACGCCGAGAGAGTCGCTCAATAGAGCGCACATTGAAGGCTAGATTCGTTGCTCTGAGTTCGCCCATTCAATTACAATGTGCCCACTTTGGATTTATCTAGCAGCGACTCCCGGACTTTCCTGAAATGAGCGCTGCGAGCTTAGCGTTCTTGTGGTATTGAAGTCCTCAGGAAGCGCTCAAAGATTCCTCAAAGACGTTTCTCAGCGCCCGCTTATGCCTAAGCAAGATGGTCATTTCTACGAGTTTGGCCGCTTTCGGTTGATTACTGCCGACCGTGTCTTGCTGCGCCAGGGAGAGCTTGTTCCTCTAACACCCAAGGTGTTCGAGATACTGCTCGCCCTGGTAGAAAACGGCGGTCGCCTGGTCGGGAAAGACGATTTGATGAAGCGAGTGTGGCCGGATACCTTTGTCGAGGAAGGTAATTTAACTCAAAACATTTCCCTGCTTAGGAAGGCTCTAGGCGAGGGTCGCGGAGGGCAGCAGTTTATAGAGACAATCCCAAGGCGCGGGTATCGGTTTGTCTGTCCCATCGCTGGCTTTCCGGACGAGGCGCTTCCTTCTCTGTCGTCCGCTGGCGCCGCATTACCACTTGGAGAAGACTCAGTTGGTAACGGCCACCGACCGCAATCAACGGGCGCAGTGACCGCAGTCGAGACCGACCGCGGCGCAAGTCAGACGATTGACCTCAAATCCGGATTAGCCAGATGGTTTCGCGCATCATCTCCTTTTGGTGGACAAAGGCGCAAAACCCCGGTCTTTGTGCTCACCCTATTTGTACTCCTGGTCGCGGCTGGCGGTTTTGGTTATTTCACCAGTCGGGGAAAGGCTGGACCAGCCAGCCCGATCCAGTCAATTGCCGTTTTGCCCTTCGTCAATGAAGCGGCTGACACCGACGCTGCTTACCTCAACGACAAGATTGCCGAAAGTCTTATCAACAGTCTTTCCAAGCTCCCGAAATTACGCGTAGTACCACGCAGTGTTGTCGCGAGTTATACGGGCAAGGAGATTGACCCCCGTAAGATTGGCCAAGACCTAAACGTGCGTGCTGTTGTCACCGGTCGACTGCGCCGGCATGGTGATACGATCAGTGTTCAGGCCGATCTAATTGACCTTGAAAATGTCGCTCAGATCTGGGGCCAGCGCTACGATCATAGGTTGTCTGACATTCTGCTCGTTCAGGAAGACATATCGCGTGACATTTTCGAGAATCTGCGCCTGAAGCTAAACGTCGAAGAGAAGAAACAGCTTGAGGCCTATCGCCTTTATTTGAAGGGGCGCAATTCCTGGAATAAGCGTACGGAAGACGGGCTGCAAAAGGGAATTGAGTTCTTTCAACAGGCCATCGACATAGACCCTGGCTACGCTCCCGCGTATGCCGGAATGGCAGACTGCTACAACATGTTAGTCGTTTACGGCATTCGCCGGCCTAAAGACGGCTTTCCTAAAGCAAAGGACGCGGCCCTAAAGGCGCTGGAAACTGACGAGGCTTTGGCCGAAGCGCATGCAGCGCTGGCCTTCATCAAGTTCCGCTGGGACAGAGACCGGATCGAAGCCGAACGGGAGTTTCAGCAGGCCATTAAGCTCAAGCCTTCTTACGCACCGGCCCACCAGTGGTATAGCTCTTACCTGGCGGCGCTGGAACGGTTTGACGAAGCAATCTCCGAAGCGAAGCGAACGGAGGATCTCGAGCCGCTGTCTTCCACAGCCAGCTCTCATCTCGGCTGGATTTTCTACCTCTCCGGCCAGAACGATCGAGCAATCGAACAGTGCACCAAGATCCTTGACCTTGATCCGAACTCCTTTCCCGCACGCAGATACCGAGGATTGGCGTACGAGC
Organism: Pyrinomonadaceae bacterium; assembly: GCA_051006135.1. GTDB lineage: Bacteria > Acidobacteriota > Blastocatellia > Pyrinomonadales > Pyrinomonadaceae > PSRF01. The sequence goes on from JBPCIQ010000040.1 coordinate 4,745, forward strand.
AGAAAGGGATGTACCGCGAAGCGATTGCGGAGTTTCAAAAAGGGGTCCAGATTTCCGGCAGTCCGCTGATGCTGGCGCTGCTGGGTCATGCTTACGCCGCTTCGGGAAACAAAGCAGAAGCTCAGAAGGTGCTAAGGGAACTGGACGAGTTACAAAACCGGAGGTATGTCTCGTCATATACCGTCGCAGCGATCTACGCTGGGTTAAGTGAAAAGGATCAAGCCTTCAAGTGGCTGGAGAAGGCCTATGAGGAGCGAGATATCTGGCTTATGAATTTGAAAGTTGATCCATTGTTTAGCAAGTTGCGATCCGATCGGCGGTTCCCGGATCTGCTCGCGCGCGCCGGTCTCCGGCCGTGAGTTTTGTCCTACTCTTCCTTAATAATTCTGACGAGTTATACCGTTCTGCCGCGGATTCACGCGGATAAACGCAGATCTGAAAAAGGCAAATACTTTGCTAGTTAGTCACTAGCGCTGAACATCAACGCGGCATTCTGGAGAAATACCTTTGATTGTTCAGATCCGCGTTTATCCGCGCAAATCTGCGGCTAATTCCTGGTTCGGAAACGGGCTGGTTCCCGCAAGCGCTCGTTCACCGCAGGGTATTCAGGATCCCTTTCACATTCCGTTAACGTCTAAGCAAAAACAGCAAGAGGAACTTTGATGAGGATACCAAGATTAACTGCGATTACGATGATCACTATTTGCCAGTTAGTTTTTCTGGTGACTGTGGGCTACGGTCAAGAGTCAGGCACGCTTCGTGGTATCACACCCGAAGATTACTATTTGTTTGAATTCGTGAGCGATCCGCAGATCTCGCCGGATGGCAAGCTTGTCGCTTACGTGGTGACGAGAGTTGATCGCGGGCAGAACAAGCGAAACTCAGCTGTCTGGATGACGACGACGGACGGCAGCCGCGCGCCGTGGCAGTTTACGACGAGCCCACAATCGTCAAACTCGCCACGCTGGAGCCCGGATGGGAAAGCGCTGGCGTTTCTCTCGTCCCGGCCCGGCGAAGCAATGTCACCATCACCAATTTCTGCGGCGAGCACCGTGTCAACAGCGGCTGCGGCAACCAGCCCTACGCCAATCAGTGGACCAACACCAACTCCTGCGGCCGGCGCTTCCTCGGGCGCCGCGCCTTCGGATCAAACACATTCGCAGATCTACGTGCTCTCAATGGATGGTGGCGAAGCAAGGCGGGTAACGAACCTGAAGAACGGCGTAAGCACGTTTCGCTGGTCGCCTGACGGCCGTCAGTTGGTTGTCGTGAGCCGTGTTGGACCAAGCGATAAGTGGGCCGATAACAAGGAGCGCAGCGATGTTCGGCATTACAAAAACATCTCTTATAAGTTTAACGACACGGGCTGGTTTGACGATCGCCGCACGCACATCTGGGTAGTAGAGATACGCACCGGCAGCGCCAGGCAGATCACCGAAGGCAACGATTGGAACGACAGCGACCCGCAATGGTCCCCCGATGGCAAACGCATCGCCTTCGTCTCGAATCGCACCGGGAGAGAGTATGACGAGGATCGTAATACAGATGTTTGGGTGATCTCGGCTGCAGGGGGGCCCCTGACAAGGATCTCGGATCACGACGAAGCGAATAATAGTCCTCGTTGGTCGCCGGATGGAAAGACCATCGCATTTACCGGCGTAGTTAAGCAGCGCGACCACCCGAAGCTCTGGCTGGCGCCCGCGACGGGTGGCGCAGATTCAGTGCTGGCTGCCGATGGACTCGATTTGATTCCTGGTGGCCTTGAATGGTCAGCGGATGGCAAGTCACTCTATTTTGAGTCTGGTGCAAAAGGTGAAAGTCATCTCTTCCGCACAGACATTAGTACAAAGTCAGTAGCACAGGTCACCTCGGGCGCTCGTGCAGTACGGGGCGTTGAGTTCGATTGGGCGACTAAAACGATGGTATATACAGTAAACGACTTTAAGCTTCTCGATGACGTCTATGTTGCCAATCTGAACGGGAAGAACGAACGCAAACTCACTAATTCGAACCAGACGCTCTGGAAACAACTGCAGTTGGCGGATGTGGAGAGATTCAGCTACAAGAGCGCAGACAATTGGGACATAGATGGTTTTCTCGTCAAACCAATCGGCTGGCAGGAAGGCAAGAAGTATCCCTTAATCCTCAGCATTCATGGCGGGCCCGCGGCAATGTATGGCGTCGATTGGTTTCATGAGTTCCAAGTGTACGCAGCTAAGGGTTATGCGGTTGTATACACCAACCCACGAGGCTCTACCGGTTATGGCCAGAAGTTTGAACGCGGCATTGTCAACGAATGGGGCGGCAAGGATTATGTAGACGTCATGAATGGCGTCGATGCGGCGCTCGCGAGGTACAGTTGGATAGATGCTGAGCGCATGGGCGTGACTGGTGGAAGCTATGGCGGCTACCTGACCAATTGGATTGTTGGCCATACCAGTCGATTCAAGGCAGCAGTGACATTACGTAGCGTCGTGAATTTCATTTCCGACGAAGGCACGCGGGACGGCGCATATGGTCACACGCCAGATTTTGGAGGAGACCTCTTCGAGAAGTTTGATTTGTACTGGGAACGTTCACCGCTTAAATATGCGAAAAACGTAAAGACACCGACGTTGATCCTGCACTCCGACAATGACTTTCGCGTGCCGCTGGAACAAGGTGAGCAGTGGTTTCGGGCCTTAAGACATTTTGGTGTGACAACGGAGATTGTCATGTTTCCGCGCGAGAACCATAACCTCACACGTACAGGTGAACCGAAGCATTTGGTCGAGAGTTTGAACTGGCAGCTTTACTGGTTTGATCGATTCGTGAATGGAAACGCGAACGCACTCCAACCTAATATGAAATAAACTGAGGTCCAGGCATCCGGCGCGATTCCGAGACAGCGAGAACATCCGTAGATGCGCTGTTCTTCAATTGGTCAGTCTCAACCCGTCCGTTCCTGGACCTGAGCAAAATGCCATCTCTCAGCGAAACATGGGGAACGGCGCCCGATGAGAGACAGCTCGCCTTCCCCTGCGACGAGTTCATTCCGCAGCGAGATGCGGCACTCTATCGCGGTGTAACTATTCACGCCACTCCAGAAGTCATTTTTAGTTGGCTTTGCCAAATGCGCGTAGCGCCCTATAGCTACGACCTGATCGACAACGGTGGCCGGCAGAGTCCGAGCCGGTTAACGCCCGGTCTAGACGAACTCGCCCTTGGTCAGACTGTGATGCAAATATTTGATCTCATCGCTTTCACACGCAACCAGCACCTAACGATCCGAATAAAACCCAGGACGAGGGCTTCCCGGATCTTTGGCGACATAGCAGTCAGCTATCTTATCGTTCGCAAGAGCGCAACGAATTGCCGTTTATTGGTAAAGTTGATCGTGCGGTATCCGTCGGGGTTTGCAGCCAGACTGATGCGAAGATTCTTGCCTTGGGGAGATTTAATTATGATGCGGCGGCAGTTGCTAAACTTCAAAAACCTTGCCGAGCAGACCTCAAGGGACTTGGATCGAAATTAGGTTGGGTAGCGAACTTGGGTGTTTCGGTGTGTCTACCAGGCTTTAGCGCGGAAGAAAGCAGCCACAGATTTGCACGGATAGTCAAAGGGCTGGTGAAGTGCTTACAAACCTTATTCAGCGATGGTTCTGATCTGTTATGACCGGTGCAAATCTGTTATGACCGGTGCAAAATCTGCGGCTAATTTCATTCGCAACTTCGAACGTAGTCGTTAGCAAGACAGAAGTTTTCGCAAACATTGCTAACACAAGATTAAGGCCACTGAATGACCTTCCGCTTTGGTCTAGTTGAGAGCGGCGGCAACGCTTGATCCACTCTTGCATCATTATTGGAAGGCACTGCGTTGATAGATCGCGTGCGACTCACCGAAACACTCAACGGTGCCGGTTTTGGCTCGTCTTCAGATGCAGGCATTAGTTTGCTGCCGGCTGAACCAGCGGTTGGCGTGGTGTCTGAGTTAGGGTTCGACACCGAAAGGATCCGCGTCGAGGGATAATCACGTCGCTTTGGAGACGATTCTGTAGCGACTTTCCTTGGTGGCGTCTTATACGTTTGATTAGAAACAAAGGCAAACGCGTGAGGCTCCGGTTTCTGCTGGGGAGTGGTACGAGAATTCAACCCATGCGCCAACTCCATCCGTGCTGAAGGATCTGGTTTAGCCTCGCTAACTTGGGACGCAGAAGCTTTTACAGCAATAGCGTCGGAACCTGGCTCAAGCTGGTTCGCAGTGTTGCTGCCCGCACTATTAGTTGACTTTGGTGTTTCGGTAGCCGGCGAAACGCTTTCGAAGGTCGTCACTCCAGTGGTAGAAATTTGTGCGTTGTTAGTTCTCAACATGCCATAGGTCGCGCCACCGCACACAATCATCACCGCGAGCGTCAGCATGATCAGATGGCGCCAGCTTGAAGTTATTCTTTCGAGAAAAACCAGACCGGGTCGGAACTGGGGAGTCGTTGCCCGGCGCTTCGGCGCTTCACTCGCGGTTTGCGAGCCCCGGGTTGTCGACTGAGTGACGGCGTGTTCCCGCTGATGCACCGAGTCGACCGCTACCGCTGCGGGAAGGGAAGACTCTATGGCCGCGCTCTCTTCTGAACTTGCCGCTAGAGTTACGTCAGGCGTTACCGGACTTGCTGCGGACCCAATTTCACCGTTTGCGCTTGGCTGCTGACGAAGCTGAGGGTTTGGGTAAAAGTCGTTTCCACTTTCATCCTGGACCGGACGATTTTCACCGGGTGATACAGAAAGGCCCGGCTCCGAATACGTCACTTCACATTCACTGGCCTGTCTGAGCGTTTCAGCAATGTCTACGAAACCTCTGACGGTGGCCCATGTCTCCGCTGAGGTTCCAACTCGACCTCTTACTTCAGGGTCGGCACGTCGCCGCAAGAGCAGGTGCACCACTCCCAGCTGGCCAAAGAAAGCGGCGAGATCGATAGCCGTCAACCCGTCGTTTCTCTTGGTATTTACCTGCGCGCCGCGGTCGAGCAGAATCTCCACAATTTCCGCTGAGCCGTTCGACGCCGCGAACATCAACGGTGTCATACCGCTCTCGGTTGGGGCATCGACGTTCGCGCCATTGGCCAGCAGTGCTCTCACCCTCGCTCGATCACGCATTTCCGCTGCCCGCGGAAGCAGATGTGTGTGAGTGTTGTCTTCTTTGACTAATGCTAATGCAGCTGACATTTCTGTAGCTCCTTATTTATTCTTAGTGGACAATCGTGATTCGGTCACCCGGTTGAATGAAAGGATCGGGTAGTTTGCCGAGATTGATCTCTTTAAGGTTGTGACGTGTTACCACCAGTAATCCCGCTTCATTTTCGCGCGCCACTTGAGCTTCTTCCGATTTGCGAGTTAGGCCACCAGCCACGAGAATTCCCTGAGTTAGCTTCAGGCCTGCACGAAAAGACTTTTCGCCGGGCACCTTGACCTCGCCCCCAATGTAAAAGTACTGCTGAACGCTTGGTTGAACCGTTATCACGTCGCCAGAGCGAACGAGTTTGTTCATGGCGCTTGAATCGGAAAGGTCGACCACGACGGTCTGCCCGGTTTCACCCGAAACTATGGAGGCCCGACCAGCTTCCGGCAGCAATTGCGCATCGGCAATCACGACGTAGAGTGGGATTGCTTCGCGACGCAAGATCTTCGTTCCCGGATCCTTCACGAGTCCGCTGACCAGAATAGTGTGACTAGCGTACTCACGAACTCCGACCATGACTTCCGGGTTAATGTTAACCGCGCGAGACTTCAGGTCAGACTCGATAATCGTGCGAATCTCGTCCGTTGTCTTCCCGGACACATTCAGAGGCCGCGATAAAATTGGGTGTTCCAGCAAGCCTGCAGGGCTAACTGTAAACAGCGTGCTTTGGTCGGGTGGCGCGTTTTGGAGTCTGACATCGAGGACGTCTCCAACACCGACGCGGTAGGTCCGAATAATCTCGTTGTCACTGGTTGGAACTGTTGGCACCGTCCTGGTGACGGCGGCGTCGGCAGAAACACTCAAGGCAATCTTCTCTCCGAGCGGCTTCTCAGAAGGTTTCTCTGAGCCAGATGCCGCCTCCGCGCGCAACCTGGCATGCGCCTCACCTAACCTTGCGTACGCTTCCTCGTCCTTCGGATCGAGTTTGATTACTTGTTGGAATGCGTCGATTGCTTCATTGAGTCGTCCCAGATCCAGGAACGCGTGGCCCAGGCCGTAGTAAGCATCCGCATATTTTGGATTTACACGAATGGCCTGCATGAAGGTGGCAGCAGCCTGTTTATAAAGCTTCGCACGGCCATACTTGACACCTTGCTTGTAGTGTTTTTTTGCGTCAGCGTGCTGACGTTGTAATTCGCTATTTCGTTCGCCCGCGTTCGATGGCTTTTCAGATCCTGCAGAGCCGTTGGGTGCAACAGTTGAAGTTCCTGAAACAGTAAGAGGTGGAGTGCCCGTTTGCGCGCGAACTGTATTGAAAGCGATGAATACGAGAGGAAGAACGCAAGTGGACAACAATCTGTTCATTGTGTTTCCTCCTTCATTGAATTTCACTCACCGTATTAAGAGGTGAGGTCAAGCAACAAAATCGTTAACTTGAACAAGCAACACAATAGTTAACTTGAAAATGAGACGGCCGGCGGGGAGAGAATTGCCGGCCGCGCATCTAATTGTTGGAGATACCTCTGGAAATTTTGTATCTCCTCCGCAGTCCAGTTCCCAGGCCAGCGAGCCCACTGCCCAGCAACAGTAGCGTTGCCGGTTCAGGAATTTGCGTTTGCTGTGCGCTGAGGATGTCGCCCGTCAAGGATGCAGTCCGTCCAGCAGTGATTGATAGGTCATTCACCCGGAACATAAATGAGCCATTGCCGCACGTGGTCTGCTGTCCGGCGATGGTCGTCGCTCCGCAGTTGGTGTCACTGAAGGTGAACAGGATCGGAGTTTGGTCGAACTCCAATCTTACTCCGCCAATGTCAGTAGTGATGACTTGGCCTGTTAGCGTCGCCGAGTAGTTGGTCGACTGGCCTTGGTTGATCCCCTGTGGGTCAGTGAACGTCACCCTCACTGTGAACGTGCCGCTGTAGGTAGCCGGCATAGCGGACAGCGTGAACGAGCCGAGGTTGTCGAAATTTGGCGTCCCGGGCAAGTTGCCTATGCCGAGGAAGCCGCCGGCCGTCGTGCCGGAGAAAGTCGAGTTGGTGTATGTCAGGCCCATCAGAGTCGCAGATGCGGTCGGAACGCACCCCGCACCGAAGCACCCAAGGGTTGAGCCCGAGAAAAATACCTCATCGGCTCGAGCTGCACTTGAGCCAAGGGTAAAAATGGTCAGCGCTAACAATCCTAAAAGGACTGGTCTGGCCGATTTCGCAATAGTTAGTTTCATAGAACAAGGTCCCCCCGCTAAGAAAATATTCGACTAAGTTATTAGGCAAGATCCAGGAGAGAAATACGGGGCAAGCGCACCAATTTAGGATCTTACCTGTTTATGGATCCCTGGGGCCCCCGCACGGGACCAACAGGCATACAGCTGATGTTGGTGTTGAAGATCTACCGGCAAGTAATTGGAGAGATTACTAACCTTCGATTAGCACCACTTCAAACCGCCAACTCCGTAACACGGACTCTTTTTCATCTACGATATGTTCGGTTACATCTCATCGTAGAGTGCTTTGTTAGGGTCTGCCGCGTACATTGCAACTTACATACCTTTTACAGATCTTACTGAGCCAGGTGCTGCAGATGCGATCATTAGGGTGACGATCGCGCTGAAACGTCTGATATTCAGCAGAAGCAATGACGCGCAGGCCATTCCGCGGAAACTGTTTGACCTTTTGATCAAATTGTTTAGCCAACTTTGGTACCAGCTCTGATCGGGATCGCGACGGCGATAGCGAAGTACTGCATCAAAACAATCACCCAATTTTCTAAGGTCTTGGAATCTGTATTTTCTGGGATCATTCGCACAGTCCGCGTGCTGCTTTTGTGTTTGGTTGCAGTCGGCAATGTAGGCCGAGCATTCACCTGTTAAATTGACACTAGAGCGTTGCAACACTGTTTTTAGTATGAAAGACGAAGACACCGCTTTCTTGAACTCCCAATCGAGGCAGTACGGAGCTAATACACCCACTCGCCTTGAATCAATACAGGGTTGGTTGGAGCTTGGTCTAGGCATACTTTTAAGCCGGCTCTTGTCGATGTTCGCTCATTCGCTAGTTGATGTTTGCGCACTCGCTGTCATTTCGCGGAACGTGAGAACTGAAACGCTCCTGATACTCGCGCGAAGTGAGAAACGCGCAGACCATGGTGCGATAGCTTGCCTGCGAAGGTGTGTTGACGATACCCAGCCAGAAATCATAGCCACCCTGGTCCGCGTCACGCCTGAGGTAGCCGAAGTATTGCATCAAAACAAACGAGCGGTTGTATTCGCGTGTTTTGAACTCGGCAATTTCAATCACATCCAACAAGACCTGCGCTCGAGTCTTGCCATTGTTTGTCATCGCGGCGATCTGTTGTTGCCGCTCCGTTGTATAAGGAGCGAGCCCCGCAGTGTCGAAGAGTTTGTCGACAAACTGTACGTTGGTCAGACTTGCCGGATACGCTGTCAGGAATTCCGATCGCTGCACGAAAGCGTTCGCGTAACTAGTTGTAGTTTGCGCTATATCTGAACCCTCAGGTAACAACGCGCGATCTGCAATGAATTGCGCGAACGTAATGTTGGCCCGTGTGGGTGTATTGGTCACGGTGCCGTAAGCGGCGCGATACATTCGGTAGACCACGTAGCCCGTACGCTGAAACTCCTGTTCCACAAAGAACGCCGCTGAAACGCCCACTCGCCGGTTGCGTGTGCAGCTGGCATCGCTACAGCTCGAGATTTGGTCGCCCCAATAACTTAAACCGCCAGAATCAGCTTCGCGGGCTAGAAAGTCGCGGTAATGCTGGCTAACGAAAAACTGAGCGTTCTCAAGCGGGTTCGTGCCGGGTGTTGGCGTCGGGGTCGGAGTCGGTGTCGGTGTTGGCGTCACCTGAGTGCCGGTAAAAAAGTTCGAGGTCTCACCAGCGGGATTGCCGCCTAAATTCGTACCGTCACGACTGGTTGGTTGAAAGGTGAAGTTAGCTTTTGATGGCGTTACCGCCCACGTACTACCGCCCGCTAGTTCAGTAAACGAGAAGTTTCCGCTGGCATCTGTCAATTTGGGCGTTTGCGCAGTGCCGTTCAAAACCAGCTGGATTGCAACACCGCTAATGCCGTTACCGGTGTTGGCAGGGCCGTCGGTGACGCGTCCGCCAACGGTGAAGGACTGAGATTGAGCTGTGGCGAGAGAGCTCTTATCAAGCAGGCCAGTCGGTGAATATTGGATTGCAATAAACGCAACCACTATTAATGCGAGTATTAACTTCAGACGGTTAAACACTATTTATACCTCCGGGGTATGAAACAATTACATTAAAAGTCATTGGAGACCTCGCGGTTCGGGAGAGAACCTACTAAGGAGAGAGAGAGAGTGAATGACCTTCTAATTCCAATTCGGCTTTCAACTCAGACGTTAGTCCGTGCTGTAAAGTTTTGGTACGATAACTCTGAACAGACTGCCATATAGGAAATTCCATGCCATACAGTTTGTCCCTGATCCCGCTTAGTCATGATTAGCCGACAATTTGAAAATCTCGTGGAGTTCTTGCAACAAACGCCGGAAAGAATTCGCGTAATCACGGCTGGCCTTTCGGAACCTGTCGTGGCTCTGAAGAATTCCGAATCGGAGTTTTCAATATTGGAGCATGTGTGCCACTTAAGGGATATCGAAGCAGAAGCTTACGCCTCCCGTATGAAGCGGATTCTTAAAGAGGACGGACCCTTGCTTCCTGATATCGACGGTAGTCGGTTGGCCATTGAGCGGGATTACAATAGCCAGAGTCTGACGCTGGCTTTGAAAGGCTTCTCTCAAGTGCGAGCGTTAAATGTTGAGACGATACGAAACGTTAGTGAAGATCAACTCAGCCGGAAAGGAAACCTCGAGGGAGTCGGAACGATAACTCTCTGGCAACTACTTGCCTTGCAGCGTGAGCATGATGAGGATCACCTACAGGAGTTA
>JBPCIQ010000041.1:0-15297 GCA_051006135.1 Pyrinomonadaceae bacterium
TCAAGGGCCTCACCCATAAACGCGTCGCTCGCATATGCGATTGCGTTCATTCTGGTATGGCTGGGGCTGATGTGGATTCTCCATCGCCGGAAAATTTTCCTAAGGGTTTGATGGAGTTCCATGGGGAAAGAATTCATGAAAACTCAAGTTTATGTCACGGTTTAATCGAGTTTGCGTTTGGCCTCGTCAATCAAAAGAATATTTCGCTCATAATCGAGAGAAGCGTCCTCGTCCTCGCCTAGCCGCGGTGGATACTGATGCTGCTGATAGACCGGATAGGCCTCGGTGCGCAGGTGGGCCAGCATGTGATGCCCGCGACGGGTGGCGCGTTCGTGGCGTAGGGCGGAAATGTCAATAGGCGCAACCACGATTCTTTCACCCGGACCGGGGGAAGCTTCGGCCAGCAGCCTGCCGTCGAAATCGATCACCTGACTACCACCGGGCCACGAATAGGGCGGGTAATGCCTGAGACTCGCTCCCTGGTTGGCCGCCACGACATAAGCCGTATTCTCAAGCGCGCGGCAACGATTCACAATGGTCCACCACGCCATCGGCTCAGTCGCGCCCCACGGGTCCATATAAGCCGAGACACGCAACAGCACTTCCGCCCCATTTGCCGTCAACTGCCTCAGCGCTTCCGGAAATAACCAGTCGTAACAGATAGCACAGCCCAGTCGACCGATGGGCGTCTCCGCAACCGGAAAGAGTGGTTCGTCATAGCCCGGCACATCGTGTGGACTGCTATGCACCTCATAGGGAATCCAGGTATTAACCTTGCGATACTTTGAAAGTATTCCCTCGGGACCAATCAGGCAGGTTGCGTTGAAAACGTGGCCTGGCCATTTTGGATCGATCTCAAGCATGGAGCCGCTCTGAATATATATGTTGTGCTCTTTGGCTTTTTGTGTAAGCCGCTCGGTGTGTTCATTCGGGATGGGTACGGCAAGTTTAGCGGTCAACTCCGCAGTTGTGGCAAAAACGGGCGCGGCATGGGCGAATTCCGGGAAGACGACAAGGCGTACAGGCAGGAATGGCGCGGCACCGGCCACTGCCGAATCGATCATCGAGAGCATTCGGTCCGTGTTCGCGCGCATCGCTTTGCGGTCGAGAGGGTTCGCCAAATCTGTCTGACAGGCAGCAACTGAGTATCTAATGTGTTCCATTGCTTGCATAGTGTTCATGCGCAGATTACACAGATTAAGACGAATACAACTCGCACAGTTCGGTTAATCTTTGGCTATCGTTGTTGCCAGCGGACCATCAGTTCTGTTTCGATCATAGGAACTGACGAGATAACCACACGGGTGTTGTACTCTTCCAAATATCTGAGCCGCTCCGCAGTGCGGGGATACTCTTCGGGCGGGTTGTATGGATACTTGCTCATTCCGTGAAAAGGCAATGGACCAACCTGGTCGGGACTGGCCGAGTTGATATCCATCTCTTTGCTGAAGCCGTCCGCATACAGCAGGAACGTACGGGTCCAACCGAGCGGCAGCGCCGGTAACTTGTCAGCAGCAAACGACAGACTGAGCTCGTCACCGGGTCGCGAGATCACGAACATGTCATCCGATTTAAGCAACAGTTCGCACACGTCACCCTCGCGTGTGTAACGCCCGGTCATTACTTTCCAGGGCGATGTGAATGAGACTTGCTCGTAGTCGTAGCCTCGGGGCTCGCGTCCATCCGGGCTAAGCTCGCGCGAGAAGCCGCGCCAGCGCAGATTAGCGACCAGCGGATCGAGCTTGATCATTCGCACCGGGAAGTTGCCGCCTGAAGTGTCCACTAGAATCTGATCCCAGTAGATGCGCATGTTTGTGACAATGCGCACCTCGCGGCTTGAACTCAGGAACTTCCCAGTGAGATCGACAGGGACCGTTTGCGGTCGGCCGACCGGGATGCCGATGTTCTCGATGACGGTCCGCCATTGCCCGCGCCCATCCTTAACTTGAAGAGCCGGTAGCATCAAGCTTTTGCCACTTTGTGATGCGGCAATGTTATCGCTCGACCAGGCGTAATCAGTCCAGCCGGTTAATAACAGGAGTATTCTTTCAGAGCCGCGCGCCTCGTTGCCGTCCAACGGCCAACGTCCAACCTCCAATCTCCCTTTTGTCGTACTTAGATTCGTAGGGGCGAAGTTAATTGCTGAACTAAGATCGCGGAGTTTGGACCTTAGACTTTGGACCTTGGACTTTTCTTCGACAAGCTTCAAGGTCAACGTATGTTCGTCGGCGTAACCACGGATTTGATGAAGTCGAAAATCGTCAGGGTACTCGCGATCAAGGTGGCTGATACGCGAAAGCACATCGTGTCCATGATCATCCACCGCTGAAACTGGTGCCCTTGCATCTCGAGCGGTGTGGAGCTTGAAGGGCGGCAGCGGCGGTCCAGCCAGCCCTTCATTCGGATAGATCCCAACGTCTTGCGGGTGGGCCACGGCGATTAGTTGCAGGCGATCGAGGAAGAGCGCCTCCTCCAGTTCATTCGTTACCCGCAACTCGTAACGACCGTTGCGCTCTTTTAGTTGATCACCGCGGATACGAACGTACTCATCTGGATCAGGCGTGTTGAAGATACCAGGCGCCTCCAGGTGACCCATCTCACCGCCGCCCAGAAAGTCGGTCACAAACTCAAAACGCTGGCCATTCCAAACGTAGAGGTAGGGACACGATGACGGTTTGCGATCCAACTCGGTAACTACGAGAGTCAACGCGGAGTGCGTCTTCTTTGCCGTACCTGTACTCGTATCAGTCTGTTGTCCTTTAACGACTTCGGTCTCCGCCTGGACAATGCCGGCGGGCCACAAGACCCGCAAGGCATCCGCTGAGGTGCGCTTGCCGAGTCCGAAGATCACATCTGCTGGAGCGGGTGCCGGCGAGGCCGAATAGGTTTCGAGTTTTTGCGAGAGACTTCCTGCGCGTGACTCGATCTTGGCGCCCACGCCGCTACGGTTACTGATCTTGCCGGCAAGGTTAACTCGCAACGAACCATTAGTGTTGCCTCCATCATTTCGGCCGACGCGCAAGTCGCCTGCCGAAGAAAGCAAAATCAGATCTTCGTCACCGTCATTGTCTATGTCACCGGCAGCAAATAGACGGCCCGCATTCGCTGTTGAAATCGCCTTTGTGAGATCACCGGTGACCGCACGCGCGCTCACATCTATCCAAGCGCTGCCCGCATTGCGCCAGATGCGCAGGCCTTTGCCGGTGAGGGCGACGCAATCGAGCAAACCATCGTTGTCGTAATCCAAAAACTGCGCCGCACGCACGGCTTCAGACCCGTTCGGCGCCGCCGCCGTCTTGAACTTCTCCTTCCCATCGCTGATGGCAAATAGAGCGGGTCCGTCAGCGCGGCCGAAGAAGAAATCCGTGTAGCCATCCTTATTCACGTCGCCCGCGGCGGCGCACGTCCAGCGCCCTGCGTCGGTCAGCCCAATCTCAACCGCAACATTACGAAAGGAACCATCGCGCTGGTTGCTGAACAGTTCTGAAGCCTTCCCGTAGTTAACAACAAGCAGATCTACGTCCCGCTTGTTGTTGAAATCTGTCGCCACCACCGCGGTTGAGTGTCCCATCCTGTCTAACTTCGCTGCTGCGGTTACCTCACTAAACTTTCCGTTGCCGTCGTTTCGCAACAACAGGTTATGTGATCCCGCGAAGTCGTCGGGAAAAACCGCGGACTCGCCACCTTTTGTAGTTTTGGAGAGGTCCGCCAGACCAGCGACGAAAACGTCCAGGTCGCCGTCGTGATCGACATCGACGAAGGCGACGGACGAAGGAAGGTACGGATATGCAGGGATGCCAGCTACAGCGGTCACATCTGAGAATTTGCCGCCATCGTTGTGATAGAGGCCAAGGCTTCCGTATCGAATTACGAACAAGTCTGGCTTGCCGTCATTGTCATAGTCGCCCGCCACTGCGCCCACACCTGTTCCGGTAAACTTGGCGCTTAACGCTGCTGATTGATCTGTGACTTCGATAAACTTGCCAGCGTCATTTCGGTAGAGGTGTTGTTCAACCGGCGAGATCCAAAAAAGATCCAGGTCACCATCCGCGTCGAAATCGAAGAGAGTCACATTCCCGCCGAGGGCGGCGGCGAGTTCACTCCGCGCCGCCTCATTCAAGGCACCATTTTTTATTTGACGTCCGTAGAGCGGAGAAGACGCGCTGGCTGGCTGAGCCGCCCGGGGACCAGCTCCCAGTATTGCAGCCGTCGCATCCGTGAAAGTAACGTCTGGAACATTCCGGTCAACAAGTTCCGGCTCTGCTCCTGTGGAAGCAATTGCCTCCGCATAGCGTCCCTGTTCCAGGTAATTTGTGCCGATGGTAGTGCCGCTGCCGCTCTGGCGTAGTTCCTGGAACCGTTTGATCACGCTCTGGCCTTCATCACGTTGGCCGGACCGCAGCAAAGCTGTTCCGAGGTTATAGAGAGCGGTTGCGTTGTAAGGCTCCGCCGCTAAGGCGGTGCGCAAAACGGCAACCGCTTCAGCGTATTTACGTTGTTGCGCGTAAAGCTGGCCCAGGTTGACATTGCTGCCTACGTCATTGGGATCGATTTTTAGCACGCGCTGAAAGGCAGCGATCGCCTCTTCAGGGCGGTTCTGCATCTTGGAAATGAGCCCGAGTATGTAGTATGGCTGAGGGACCTCAGGAGATAGCCCAATAGCGCTTTGCATTTCGCGCTGCGCCGCCGGCAGGTCGGGTACATTGTAGAGAGCGATGCCGAGATTAATGCGAGCCAACAATAATTTCGGATTGAGTTGCAAGGCCTTCTTAAAAGCATCCGCTCCTTCTTTGTGCTTAAACTGCTCAAGCATCGCGACGCCGATGTTATTGGCGCGATACGCTTCTTCGCTGACCATTGCCGGGGATGGCTGATTTTGGCGGTGGGCTGATGAAGGGTTTATTAAGACCGAGACTATGGTCAGAAGAGCTAACGCGGATATGAATACGAAGGCACGCTTTTTGAAACTCTTCATAGGATATTTGTGGCGAGTCTGACAGGCCCTTTTTTCTTTGGCACTTAATAGATCGAGAATGGGAAGACTGCCTCCGACTATAAAGCTGAAAGTTCGATTGTCAAGTTAACGATTCAGGATTGAGCAGTGGGCCAATTTGGACCTTAACGCGTTTCCGGACATTGCAGCCACCGCTCGATACAGAACGGCGAGCGGCTACTATCCTTCGCCGGCACCAAAATTCCAAGAGATGTAAGGTACAAGTCCGTTCCAGGCCAATACGCAGAAGATTGTGATATCTTGTCACTCATCGCCGGAACGAGAGGCTTGAGGACGGCCGCTTCCAACGATCTATAGATTTTTCCGCACTACTGCATACAATTAGGAACCAAGCTACCGCATGCGCCCCAGGCTATTGATTAGTTTTCAATCTGCCCTTCTGTTTTTCCTCCTTGGAGTTTTCGGAATTTCTATCGTTTCGTTTTCAGGGTGCCGCTCGAGAATCAATCTACCCGATAAGTCTTCCAAAGCGTATTCGGATATTGTGTCTGCGTTCTACGTTGGATTGGCTGCATTACAGGTCGGTGACGACGTGCGCGCCGACAGTAAGCTGATGCAGCTGACGCAACTCGTGCCAGATGAGCCTGCTGGTTGGGCCAACTGGGGATTGCTGGCATTGCGACAAAGAAACTTCGATGCGGCGGCCGAGAGACTCGAGCGCGCGCGATCCCTGGCACCGAACAATGACCAGATCTATTACCTCATCGGACTACTAGAGAGCGGCCGCGGACGTTCGACGGAAGCCATAGCGGCATTGCGCAAAGCAGCAGAACTCAATCCGCAAAACTTGCGAGCGATCTATCACCTCGCTCAGGAGGTCGAACGTCAGGGCGAAGCGAATAGCGAAGTAGAGTATCAGCAACTGATGCAGAAGATACTCGCGGCGCAACCGGACAATCTGGCGGCGTTACTGGAACTGAGCCGTGTTGCCGCCAAAAGGGGTGACGCCGACACGCTGCGCAAGACCGTGGATCGCATTAGCGCGCGATCCCCGACCTGGCCGCCCGAAGTTCAAGAGCAGCTCAATGCTGTTAAAGCTGCTGCTGCCGGCCCCGAACCGCGCGCGGCAGCTACGCGAATCACGTTCCTGCGTAACGTGCTGGTTCGCGTTTCTGAATTTCGCGAGAGCCTTGCAGCAATCAAGCCGCCGCCCGGAGAAGAGGCAACGCCATTCACTCATTTTCTGAAGCTCGAATCACCCACTTTTGCAGCAGCGCCCGCCGACACAGCTCTTACTTTTAAACAGCAGACGGTGACGAAGTTCGAAGGCGACAAGTGGAATTGGATCGGAGGCGTTTCATTGGGTAGCGAAGGTGTCCCAACGATGGTGGTCGCTAACGGTCGTGAAGTGCGCCTGGCCTCCGGCGCATCTTTTCCATTTCCCGGCGGGTCGGCTGCCACCGCTCCCCAACCCGAGGGAATTCTGCCAATCGATTTTAACTACGACTTCAAAACCGATTTGGTACTCGCAGGAAGTGGTGGCGTCCGATTGATGCGCCAGGATAGCCCCAAAGCTTTCGCCGATGTAACCTCCCTGGCGAAGCTTCCAGCTTCGATCACAACAGCAAGTTATTCGGGCTCATGGGCAGCTGATATTGAAGCTGATGGCGATCTTGATATCGTGCTCGGCAATGAAGAAGGTTTAGCACCAGTCTTAAGAAACAACGGGGATGGCACGTTCATGCAGATGCATCCCTTCGCAAACGTGTCCGGGCTACGCGGCCTCGCCTGGGCCGATCTCGACGCTGATGGCGACCCGGATGCCGCTTTGATAGACGGGATGGCCCGGCTTCGCGTTTTTATTAATGAGCGAACGGGTCAATTTAACGAGCGTCCAATACCAGCTAGCCTGACGTCCATGCGAGCAGTAAACGTTGCCGACGCAAACAACGACGGAGTGTTCGACCTCCTGGCAGTGCAATCCGATGGCGTCATTGTTCGCTTGTCAGATAAGAACGAAGGACAGAGCTGGGAGACGGCAGAGGTTGCACGAGTCTCGAAGTCTTGGGAAGGCGCCTTCCGTCTTCGCGTGGCAGACGTGGATAACAGCGGAGGCCTCGATCTCCTGCTCGTTTCTACGACTTCACCGACGAGCGGCGCCGTTGCGGGCGCGTTGGTTTGGCTGAGCGACGAGAAAGGTAATTTCAATCTACTTGATCACCCAATTGATGTGCCGCTGGCGCCAGCGCTTGCCTTTGATTTAACCGATCTGAACGGCGACGGGCGACTCGATCTCTTAGGGCTCTCAGACGAGGGCCAGCCCATCCAGGCAATAAACCACGGCGAAAGAAATTACCATTGGCAGGTAATTCGCCCGCGCGCAAAGCAGGCCGCCGGCGATCAGCGAATTAACTCATTCGGAGTTGGCGGGGAGATGGAAATTCGTTCAGGACTGCTGGTCCAGAAACAGCCGATCACAGGTCCGCTGCTTCACTTCGGTCTGGGTGAACAAACCGGCGCTGATGTCGTACGGATCGTCTGGCCCAATGGCT
Source organism: Pyrinomonadaceae bacterium (assembly GCA_051006135.1). Taxonomy (GTDB): domain Bacteria; phylum Acidobacteriota; class Blastocatellia; order Pyrinomonadales; family Pyrinomonadaceae; genus PSRF01. The sequence goes on from JBPCIQ010000041.1 coordinate 7,507, forward strand.
CAGTACGTGCAGAGTTTGAACTCCAGGCCGATCAGGAAATCGTTGCCGAGCAGCGGTTGAAGGGCTCATGTCCATTTCTCTTTGCTTATAACGGCAGGCAGATGGAGTTCGTGAAAGACTCAGTCCCCTGGGGTTCGGCTATTGGTTTGCGCATCAATACGCTTGGGACGGCCCGCGTGGAGGCGACCGAAGAGTGGTACAAGATTAGTCGAGATCAACTCGTTCAGCGTGAGGGCTACTACGACCTACGTGTTACGGCGGAACTCTGGGAAACCTATTATTATGATCATCTCGCGCTAATGGTCGTAGACCACCCGGCCGGAACCGAGATCTTCGTCGATGAGCGTTTCGTTATTCCTCCGGCGAAACTGGCGATCACCGCCGTGGCCACACCCCGCGCGATCGCAAGTGCAGTTGATGACCGGGGTCAGGACGTCACAAGTGTTGTGAATGCCCTCGATGGAAATTATTTGGATACTTTCGGACGTGGTGCGTATCAGGGATTAACACGAGCCCATTATGTGGAAGTAGATCTTGGTAGTGACGTGCCGCAGAGCGGCCCGCTTTGGTTAATAGCTCAGGGCTGGATGCATCCCACTGACTCATCAATCAACGTGGCTATCAGTCAGGGACAACATGAGCAGGCTAAGGGACTGAGTCTGGAAGTTCCAGATGGCAGCGGCGGCTGGATCGTGGCGCATCCTAATTTGGGATTTCCGGCGGGAAGAAAGAAAATATGCCTGTTCGACCTTACAAATGCCTTTCGCCCCGGCACACCGCGCCGGTTGCGTTTGAGAACCAACCTGGAGGTGTACTGGGATGCGTTGGAGTGGGCGCAAGGACTTCCGGATGCTCCCGTGAAAGCCGCCCGCTTGAATCCTGATCTGGCGGATCTACATTATCGCGGCTTTTCCGTTGTCAATCATGCGAATGATTCCTCACCTGAGGTGCCAGATTATAATCGGCTAGCAGGCTCCAAACAGCGTTGGCTCGACCTGGTTGGCTACTACACTCGCTTCGGGGATGTGAGGGAGCTTTTGGCGGGTATAGATGATCGCTACGTAATCATGAACGCAGGCGATGAGATGTCGTTTCGGTTTGCCGCACCTGCACCGCCGTCCTCCGGTTGGGTCCGCGACTATGTAATAATCGGTGACGGGTGGATCAAAGACGGCGACTACAATTCAACTTTCTCGAAAACGGTGCAGCCTTTGCCGTATCACGCTAAGCAGCAATACACCACGCCACCCGGCAGACTCGAAGACGAATGGGTCTATCGTCATTATCCCGAAGACTGGCAGAAGTATCACACGCGCTACGTAACGCCTGAGAGCTTCCGAAACTCATTGAGGCTCGAAGTAAGGAAATGAATCGCAGTAGGATTGCAAGAACGCTGCTCTTCGTTTGTTTCATAGCGCTGCTGGCGACTCCCATTGTGGTTAAGCGCCTGGCGGCTCGCCGCGAAGTGGCCAAGGTAAAGCTCGACACAAATTCAGCGCTTGCCCGCCACGGTTTTTACCTGGAAGAGGTTGCCCAGACCTCTGGAGTTAACTTCGTGCACCAGGCGCCGACATTGCATAAACAGTTAGAGCACATCATGCCCCAGGTTGCATCGATGGGCGCGGCCGTGTCCATTGTTGATTTTGACCGCGACGGTTGGGCGGATATTTATGTGACCAACAGCGGTGAAGGTAGCAAGAACTCTCTATATAGGAACATGGCCAACGGTACTCTCAAAGACGTGGCCCCGGAGATGGGTTTGGCGGATCTGAATCAAATCGCAACCGGAGTTTCGATGGGCGCCGTATGGGGAGATTACGACAACGATGGTTACGAAGACCTGTTCCTTTATAAGTGGGGCCGACCCGAACTCTTTCACAACGACGGCGGACACGGGTTTACCCGCGCGACAGAGAAGGCCGGGCTACCTTCATGGGTCAATGCAAATACTGCTATTTGGTTCGACTACGATGGTGATGGACGATTGGACCTTTTTGTCGGTGGCTATTACGGAGAAGACGTAAACCTTTGGCAGCTGAAGTCCACGCGAATGATGCCGGAGAGTTTTGAATACGCGAAGAATGGTGGCCGCAAATATCTGTTTCACAATTTAGGTGACGGTGCATTTGCAGAAGTCAGCCAACAAGTAGGCATCGATACGCGCCGCTGGGCCCTGGCAGCCGTAGCCGCAAACTTGAGAGGTACAGGCCATCCGGATCTATTCATTGCCAACGATTATGGAATTTCGGAACTCTATTTCAACGACGGCAAAAAGTTTCGTGAGGTGGGCAAGCAGGCGGGCGTTGGCTTTTCGCCGAAGAGCGGTATGAACGCCACGGTAGGAGACGTTTTAAATCAAGGTAAGTACTCGATCTATGTTTCGAACATCTCTGAGGAAGGCGTGCTCATTCAGGGTAATAATCTCTGGGTGCCGAAAGAGGGAACCGCGGGAGATTCACTTCAATACGACAATCTAGCGCGCGAGATGGACGTGGAAATCGGCGGCTGGAGTTTCGGCGCTCAGTTTGGAGATCTCAACAACGACGGCACGCTCGACTTGTACCTCGTGAATGGATACGTCTCAGCCGACCGCAACAAGAATTACTGGTACGACTTCTCAAAAATCGCCGGCGGTAACTCTACCATTATTTCCGATGCTGCCCACTGGCCAGCTATGGAAGGTCGCAGCTTGTCGGGCTACCAGCAAAAGAGGGTGTGGCTCAACGACGGCTCCGGGAAGTTTGTAAACGTAGCCCAGGCGGTCGGCGCGAGCGATATTTATGACGGGCGCTCCGTGGCTTTGGTTGATTTGTGGAATCGCGGCGTGCTGGATGTCGTAGTTGCAAATCAAAGAGGACCATTACTGATCTACAAGAATACTGCCGCTCCGGAGAATAAGTGGATTGACTTCGAACTGGAGGGCACAACCAGTAACCGTAGCGCGATCGGGGCCGAGGTCCGCCTGTTTTGGAATGGGCGACAGCAGGTGCAGCAAGTCTCCGGAGGCAGCGGTTTCTGTGCGCAGAACCAGCGCCGGCTTCATTTTGGACTCGGCAGAAATCCGCGACTCGAGAAGGCTGAGATTCGCTGGCCTTCGGGAAAGCTTCAGACCGTTGATAAACTTGTGGGCGGTCAAAGCAACAGGATCAAGGAGCCCGTATGAGCCAATCCACGAGCGACGGAGCAATCCCTCGGCCGCTCGAAGTATCCGAGCGTAAGAAGTTTCGTTTCGATCCTCGTTACATTGCTCCTCTCTTCATTACCTGCATCCTGCTGGTTGGGCACCTTTCATACGGGATCCTCGAAAGCTATGAAAAGACAACCCTGGCGATCGCTGCTGCCATTATCACGGAACTGGTGTTGGGTCGAATCTTCTACGGCAAGTGGCTCAATCTGGCAAGCGCTTACATAACGGGGATCAGCGTGGGAATTCTCGTTCGTTCCCCGGCGTTCTGGCCCTACGCGCTCTGCAGTGTGATTTCGATAATGTCGAAGTATGTATTGCGAGTTAAAGGTCGCCACCTTTGGAACCCTTCGAACTTCGGCATCTGCGTGCTGTTATTCCTGGCGGCGGACACAGTGGTTAGTTTGAGTATTCAATGGGGTAACTTCATTTGGCCCATGCTGGTGATTTGGGTTTTAGGATCGTTCATCATTTGGCGCGCCCGTCGTTTTCACATAAGCGCGACCTACGTTGTCTCATTTTTCGCGTTTGCGTTCTTGCGCAGCTGGATCACCGGCGATCCCTGGCAGGCAGAGATAGCACCCATCACTGGTCCGATGTACCAGCTTTTCGTCTTTTTTATGGTCACTGATCCTAAGACAACCGTGAGGTCCAAAGCCGGGCAATGCTTAGTGGCTTTTTGCGTTGCTCTAATGGAAATGATCCTACGCCTGAATCAGGTGATATACGCACCACTTTATGCCTTGTTTATTGTTGGACCAACTGCGATGTTAATCGAGTCCTGGTTGGATTCGCGCCGTACCGGCACCGCAAAGTAGTCCACAGATTACGCAGATTAAGAAGGGTAGGGAAGAAACTCTTTTTACTGACTATCGGCGAATCTCTTCTTTACTGACTACTGCTAATCTGCGTAATCTGTCGATTAGAAGGAGGAATCGATAAGAATGCCCCAGCGTTGGGTTACCGTCTGCCTCTTGATCTATATAGCCTTCATATTCGCAGCTTGCAAAGAGTCATCTCCAAATACACCGGCCGCAGTCGAGTCTAGCGCAGCGGCCACAACGCCATCGCCTTCACCGAGTTCGAGCCCGGTGCGCCCGTCTGGCCCGATTGAGTTTTCGGACGTGACGGCCCAGGCAGGAATACGTTTCAAGCACAACAGCGGGGCCTTCGGAAAAAAAGTATCTGCCGGAAACCATTGGGGCCGGTTGTGCCTTTCTTGATTAGGACAATGATGGCTGGCAAGACATCCTGCTCGTCAATTCCATGGACTGGCCCGAGCACAAGGGCCGCAAATCCTTTCTCGCGCTCTATCACAACAATAAGGACGGCACCTTCACTTATGTCACCAGGCAATCCGGACTCGCAGTCGAGATGTATGGCATTGGCGTCGCGGTCGCCGACTACGATAATGACGGCAACGACGATATCTACATCACGTGCGTTGGGCCTAATCACCTCTTTCGTAACCTTGGTGGCGGCAAATTTGCCGACGTTAGTAACAAGGCAGGTGTTGGAGATCCAGGTTTTTCTACTGGCGCAGCCTGGTTCGATTTTGATAACGACGGGAAGCTCGATCTCTTCGTCGGCAATTACGTCGAATGGTCGGTGGAAACCGATCAGTTTTGCACGCTCGACAGCAAGAACAAGTCTTATTGCACACCGGAGTCCTATAAAGGCCAGAGTGCGACGTTGTACCACAATCGCGGCAATGGCACTTTTGAAAATGTGACGCAGCGGGCAGGGGTTAACGATCTGGCCGGTAAGTCATTAGGGGTCGCGTTGCTGGACTTTGACAACGATGGCTGGCTGGACTTCTTTGTCGCAAATGATACCGAGCCAAACAAGCTTTATCGCAATAACCACAATGGAACCTTCACCGACGCTGCCATCATGGCAGGCGTGGCATTCAGTGAAGCTGGAACTGCCCGTGCTGGTATGGGAGTCGACGCAGGCGACTATGACGGCTCAGGCCGGCAAAGCGTGTTGATTGGTAACTTCACCAACGAGAGCATGGCTCTTTATCACAACGATGCCTCTGGCCTATTCACCGATGAAGCTGCTATTTCCGGAATCGGTAGGACGTCAGCACAATCGCTGACCTTCGCCTGCTTTTTCTTCGACTACAATCTTGATGGGCTGCTGGATATTTTTGCCGCTAATGGACATGTCTCCGACGACATTTAGCGTGGTTCAGCCAAAGGTCAAATACGCCCAGCCTCCGCATCTCTTTCAAAACAAGGGTAGGAAGAAATTTGAAGAAGTTACCTCGAATCTTGGGCGCGCGTTAAGACGATCTATTGTGGGCCGGGGCGCTGCGTACGGGGATTTCGATAACGACGGAGATCTTGACCTCTTAGCTACTGCAAACAACGGACCTGCCCGGCTGCTGCGCAATGACAACGCGAATCAGAACGATCTGCTCCGCGTTAAAACCATCGGCACTCGATCCAACCACGACGGCATCGGTGCAAAAGTTAAAGTCAAAACTTCTAAAGGTCGGAACTTGTTCGGCATGGTTAGAACAGGATCCAGCTATTGTTCCCAGAGTGAATTGCCACTGACATTCGGACTGGTAAGCTGAAGAAGGATTGACGCTTAGTTTGGAGATTACCTGGCCTGGTGGCCATAGGGACACTATTGCGGATATTAAGCCAAACCTGACTGTTACAAGTACAAGAAGGAAAGGGATCCTCGCTGAACCGATTGTTTTTGTCCGCCTTGCGCCGCAGCCCTCGCCCGTAGCCCAACAAACCCTTCTCCCTCAGTAAAGAAAAATCGCGTTAATTGATTGAGCAGTTCGGAGCCGCAATCCATGATTAACGTTTGGGGTTTTTATGGACCCAGTTTCACCGCGTTCTTCCTAATATGGCCGCTAAGGATAATGATACTTTCCAAATCCCGACGGGCGTTTGATAGCTGCCCCGCGTTAACCGTCCCCGGAGTTTCAATAACCGGATTAGTGACAAAGCTCCTTATTTGTTTACAAAGCAGGAATAGCGAGGTCTTCAAGTCATCGAACTCGGTTGATTTCCCCGAACTTTGCTGGCGAGTGGTGGGCTCGTGAAGAGCTAACGTAGTCTGCAAGCGACTGGCTCGCTTTTTAATCTCGGCTGTCGCATCTGAAACAAAGTGGTAATCAAGTGGCTGGTCTGACGAAGTCGCCCGCGCGATTTGGTTGTGAAGGATTAAGATTCGGTTGAAGTCTTGTTCAATTTGAGCCCCCACCGCCTTAAGTTGTTTCTGATCAGAAGAACCGTCAGGGGCGTTGCCAAAATTTCGCAGCTCATACTCCCGTTTACTCATGTCCTGCTGACGTATCCGATCCGGGTTAGCAGTACGATCGATCGGCGGGGGGCCTGGCGCTGGTTGCGCCATACCCTGCGTTGCTAAAGCCAGCAAAAAAGCCACAGCAATCAGCACATATCTCTTTGTTGATTTGGCGGGCTGGTTGTTCATAGCAGACCTCCCCAGCTTTTGTTCTTGTCAGTTAGATTGCCAGTATACCTCTCGATATCTTTGGCTACAATCGATCCTACTTGCCTGCCTCTGGCAGTGCGCGGAGGGAAATAAGAGTGATGGTGGTCGGCGTGCCGTTCTCGACTTCGACCTTGAGCAGTGCCTGGTAATACTTCGGAGGCGCGTTCTGTCCGCCGAGTTGGCGTAGGCGCTGGCCGAGAAGGGCCAAGTGATTCCGCGTCGTTACGAATTCGGCCGCCGCCTCCGTCCCCTCGCTGAAGATGCCAGCGAGCGTCATCACTGCGTGCTCGCCCGAGACGTTGGGCTTGACGGTGATGAGCGCGTAATCAACCGACATCTCTCCCGTCTGTTCATTAAACTGCGGCTTGTATTCTCGCGTTTCGCCGGGAAGCGGGTCGCGGTTCTCAATGGTCGCAGAGAATGTGTACACGAAGTTCTCCACCGTCGGGAGTCTGCGGGACCATTCGTTGACGTAAATACTTCCGAGCAGGATCACGTTGCGGTATTTCAAATCTGCTGCACTAACGTGACGGCTTTGCCTCAACAATACGGTCTTATTCGAGGAACGCAAGAGATCAGTGAGGCGGTACACGCCGACGGCTTCACCCATTCCGGTGTACATCCCCAGCGAGGGAATGAGCCGGGGCGAGTCGCCACCAGCGTATTGGCCGTTTTTGAACTCAGGCGCGTCGAGAAGTGAGCGTATCTGCTCGGGGGTCATTTGGATCGCGCGCCGCGCCAGAGAGCCGGGGTCCGCGTCATTCAAGAAGCGGTAGACAGTCGGGTTGCTCAAGACGAGCAGCGGCGACTCCGGGTCATCTACGAACGGACTCCAGACCGCCTTGAAGTCTTCTGTGTTGAGTGAGGGGTCGAGATTCCATGCTTGTCGCTGCAGTTGCCGGTTCAACGAGTATAGCGCCACCACGGCGACGCTCAACAGTATGACGAGTCCACCCAACGCGAGCACAACTGCCCTGGCTCTGGACGGTGCCGGAACGCCATCGACGTGAGGTTGACCCGCTACTGCTAATGTGGGGTGTCCGTTCGAAGCGAGCCCATCTTCGGTGCGGGCGCCGGCAGGAGAAATCTCTTGTCCGGACTCCGCGTGAGGGTAGTTGAAGACCGGG
>JBPCIQ010000042.1:0-4405 GCA_051006135.1 Pyrinomonadaceae bacterium
GCGACGGTTCGACCAGCAAACCTTACACGGGCGACGGTTCTACTCACGCTCCAGCGCGACCCGAGCCAACGTCGCGAGAATTCGCGCTCCAGCCATAAACGTTCCGCGCAAGGTGCCTGAAACTTTCGACTCACCTCCCGCGCGGCGCCGGTGATTGACCGGAACTTCAAGAATGCGCAAGCCAGCGCGGGCGGCGCGCATCTGCATCTCCAGGTTCCATCCATAAGTCTCTTCACGCATTCCCAGCCTTTCCAGTGCCTCACGGCGAATCGCGCGGAACGGACACATATCCGTATAACGCACACCGTAAAGCAAGCGCAGCAACAATCCCGCGACGCGTCCGGCGAAGACTTGCTGAAAGTTCATGCTGCCCTCTTCGCGTTCGCCTCTGGTGCGCGAGCCAATCACAAAATCGTGCGTGCCTGCCGTGATTGGCTGCACGAGTTTTTCCATCAACTCCGGGCAGTCGCTACCGTCACCGTCAAGAAAGACCACAATATCGCACTCAGCTCCGAGAGCGCGCACGCCGGCCCGACAGGCACGTCCATACCCACGTTTTGGTTCCGCGACGACACGCGCTCCCGCTTCTTGCGCTCGCGCGGCGGTGTGGTCTGTGCTGCCGTTATCCACAACGATCACTTCCTCTGCGATGTCACGCGGCACACCACGCACGACCTCGGCAATGGGGTCTTCTTCATTTAGGGCGGGAATAACAACCGAGACTAGAGTCTTGCTTGAAGACTCGAAGCCGGGAGCATTGAACCTGCGTGATACCTCAACGTACATGGGTAACATACAAAGTAAGCTGCGACAATCCTTCGACGCTTGGCGTCGGTATGAATTTAGCCTGTTTCCAAGTCGGAAAGGTCAGCTCATTGTCCTCGTCGTGTTAGCGACGCTTGAATCGAGGCGTTTTTTCCGCCGTCACTGACGCGACGGGTGGCGCTATTCACCCTGGACCCGGCGTTCAAACGCCGGGCTAAATCACACCGAGCTACGCATCGAGAGCCGGACATTGGCTAACGAACGGTATTGAGACAGTGCCATTGCGTCGTCAAAATATTCGGCACGGCGCACCTTCTCTAATCCGCGAGGTTTGTTGGTGCGTGATGTTCTTGCGCCGGAGCGACCTTGTGCACGATGCCCTTCTCGCGTAACAGGCGCTCAGCCGCTTCAAAGTATTCACGCACGTCGGTCTGCGCGCGAATCCAATCAAGATAACGCCCGATTCCGGTCGCTAGATCTACTTTCGGTCTATAGCCGGCCGCGCTTATGCGGGTGGTATCAGATGTTAGATGGCGCATTTCGCCGGGACGAAACTCGCCTTGAGCAATTGGTTCGATAGGAATTCCGAGTGCGTCAGAAATCAACTGCGCTATTTCACGAATAGTAGCGGCTTTGCCGCTGCCCACGTTGACCGGTAAACCGTCGAGCTTATCAGTCGTTGCCGCGAGCAAATTTGCGCGGGCAATGTCTTCAACGAAGCTGAAGTCGCGCGTCTGCTTGCCGTCTTCATAGAGCACCGGCGGCAGGTTGTTCAAAAGCCGCGTGCAGAAGATGGCAATGACGCCCGTGTAGGGATTAAAGATGGATTGTCGTGGACCATAGGTGCAGGAGTAGCGCAGCGCCACCGTGGGGATCCCCGTCTGTTTTCCCCAGGTCAGAACCAAACGTTCTTGATCGACTTTAGTGATCGCGTAGACGGTTTCACCTCCGATGGGCGCATGTTCGGGCGTCGGTGCCTGGGTTGTCAGGGCACCACAGCTTGGGCAACGAACCTCGAAAACTCCCACCGCGAGTTGGGCTAAGGGACGGACCGCAGGAAAAACCAGTCCGTGCTCAGAGCAATTCGCAGCGCCTTCGCTGTAAACGGCCTGCGAAGAGGCGACCACAATTTTTTTGACAGGGAGTCTTTCCTCGCGTATCACCTCTAACAATTGCGCCGTACCAAAGCTGTTAACGTGAACGTACTTGGCAATCTCCGGCATGTAACCGCCATAGGCCGCTTGATGAAAGACAACCTCAATCCCTTCGAGAGCTGCTGTGACAGCAGCTCGATCGCGAATGTCAGCTTCGACGAATTCAGCCGAATTCGGTATCCACGCGGGCCGGCCATTGCGATGTGTGTTTGGCTCGAGATTATCGAGGATGCGTACCTTCCAACCCTCGCGGAGCAGTAGATCAGCCAGATGTGATCCGATCAGTCCCGCTCCACCTGTCACCAGGGCTCGCTTTCCATTGTTCGGTCTTACCCCATTACTTCAACACCTCCACAACTCCACGATCTTATTTTCAGTCTTAAACCGGCAAACCAGCCTCAGTCCCCACCCCCCGGTAGGGGTGGGATGTCTATAGTACCGGAATCTCCGACCACCATTCGGCTCCGTTCGGAGGAGCGGAGAGGGCGAAAGGTCCAGTTGCGTTCCGCTCCCTCCGAAGAGTTGATGAAGAGTTGCGTTCGAGGCTATAAACATCTCACTCCTACGGAGTGAAAACCCTCGTAATCGAAAAAATCCATCTTGCGGACTAACAATTCACTTCAGCCACTTGTGCCGCGACTTGTCGTCTTTTCCGGGAATAGATCACAATGACCCAGCAGGGTCGAGTTAATGCATTCATACTTCGATATCTATTTCGATTTAGGCAAATGTTAACTAATCCAAGTCCTAATATTGAGATGCCCAGCAACTGTTTCAGTTTTTTCTTAGGCCGGTTCGCTGTCCACGAATGACAATTCATCAGGAACGCTACCTCTACCGGCAAAGCGCCGAAAAAGCAGAACCAAGCTCAGCAGCGCAAACGGCAGATAGACGATGGTGTTGAGGAGCAGAATTTGAGCTTTCCCTCCGGGTGCCACAATCTGTAAAGAATAAAGCAAGCCGTGGTTAAGTAGAAAAGCGGAATCCGTGGCAGCAGGCAAGTAAAAGCCACGAGCCAGGCGAAGTACCAGGAGTAGTGTGGTGAAAGCATCACTGAGAACGTCGTAGCCAAAACGAAAGCTCGCGCTAAATAACTGCCGTTATGCCGCTCCCGCTGCAAAACTACCCAAAAGGCGAGCATGCCGAGCGCGAGAATTGCACAGATCAAGTATGACGCGGTGGACACATTGGCCTCGCCGAACAAACGCCGCGCGATACTGAGCAGGTAAAACTGCGTACCGTCTCGCATTCCTTCCTCCTGGGTGTATACCGGCAAAAAACCCAGCACACCCTTAACTCCGACACTCAGGTAGGGTAGATAAGCGATGATAATTGTTAGCCCGAAAGCTACCGGCATCTTCCATCCCCAGCGACGATACAACGCGGGCAGCAGAATTACGGGAAACAACTTGATCAGCGTCGCGCCGGCCAGTGCCGCGCCGGCAACCGCATCCCAACGCCGTCGCCGCGCCAGCAGAGCAAGCACCACGAAAGCAATGGCGGCCGCCTCGACATGCCCGCTGCCGGCAATTCCCACACGAGCAGGGGATGCCACGCGTAGATGAGCACACGTTGGCGCGGCAAATTGAAAGAAGTCAGCAACTGAAGCAAAGCCCAAATCGCCACCGCTTCAAAACCAAGCATCACTACTTTCATCCATGTCACGTGCTCGCTCACACGCGTGGCCAGAAAATATATTATCTGCGCGCCCGGCGGATAAATCGTGGGGGCGTAATCGCGCCGGTTAATCTTCGGATGGATCTTTTGGTCGCGCAGTGGCGCCAGAGCTTCGTCAGCGGGAATGTATCGGTAAGGATTGACGCCCGTCGCCTGCACGCGCCCGTCCCAGACGTAACGATAGATGTCATCGGAAAGATACGGCGGCGCGAATAGAATGTTCAGCCGAAAGAGCGCCGCAAAGACAATAACGAGCACTAAGGTCGAACGTGAGGAGCGGGCGTGAAAAATTATCCAGACAGCTAGGAGATAAATAAGTGACTGGCACAGTGCAACTTTGATGAACCACTCAATGTCGTCTCCGCCCTTCGCGCGCAGGCTGACTCTGTAAAGCAGAAGCGACGCACCGCCAAGCACGATCAGCAAGGAGTGGATCCACTTCAAGGGTCTGCCGCTAAACAGCAGGGTGCAAAAACGAGCGCTGGGAAAGGTTTGGGACATACTGAAGTAAACTTTTTATCGCTTGTTCCAGATTCCCCCTAGCGCTTTCCAGCAATCGACGGGAGCCGAAAGGATCACAGAAGCCACGGTATCGCGCCAGCGGCGGCAAGGACTTCCTGGACGCAGCGTGCTTGTCCTCACATCAACGTACATACATCTTCCAGCTTCTTCTTCTCAATATCAGGCACTACGGCTGCTTCATCCGGATAACCTACTACCAGGAGGAGGAACGGAGTTTCATTCTTCGGCCTGGCCAGTATCTCATTCAAGAACTTCATCGGACTTGGCGTATGTGTCAGCGAGACCAG
>JBPCIQ010000043.1:0-5441 GCA_051006135.1 Pyrinomonadaceae bacterium
CGGCCTTCGCGGAAGCGATCAGCGGCAAGGGCAGAGTCACGCTGGGCGGCGACAAGAACTATGACACTCATGACTTCGTGGCAGAGTTGCGCGACCTGCAGGTGACCCCGCACGTGGCCCAGAACAATAATCAAAAGCGCATCGCATAGTCATGAAACTTCGCAGCTAAAACCCAATCGCACTGAAAAGTGACGACAGGGAAAACGAAACTAGTCCCAAACACCGCTTTTTCAGCAGCCTGCGAGAGGAGCACGGCCACACACACATTCTGCCACGATTAAAACGAGTGATTGACAATGACGATATCAGCGGAGTAACTCCAGCAACTGGCTGGAAAGGCGGCGGCGGGTTTCGTTATTACCGGCTCGCGCCGTCGCTGCTCGAAAAAGACAAGTGGGGCAACTGGGTCATCAACAAAGAATACAATGCGGCGATGCTGGCCGAGGCGTTGTGCAAGCTTGAAGGATTCAATTACGCGCCGAGCGATACGAGCTACTGGCAGCACGGCCATTCAACCGAGCGTGACTTTGTCTATGTCACCACCGCGCACCTGACTCACGATCAACTACAACAACTTTCTGACGAAGTCGGCCTGACCGCACGTTGCTCGTGCTCTGCACCGCATTTCGCGCGCGTGCAGAGCAGTTCCCAAACCTAACGGTTAAGAAGATTCCCAAGGCCGTACTCTCACGTTGTGAGTATGGCCACGACGATTACAGTTTGCAGGTCGAGAACTTGCCGCAAGTGCCACCCGAGCCAGGGCAGCAAGACCTTTTTGGCGAGCAGACCGAGCCGTAAAGCGGAAAGTGTTATCATTTCGAGAAGAGGTGAAGAGCGATGTCAACCGTACAATTCCGGGCCCTGATACAACAGGCCAAACAATTGTCCCCCGAGGAGCGGCGACAACTCATGCGGTATCTCGCTGAGTCCGAAGTTGCCGAACGCGGCCCATCCGGCGGCCCGGAAGAAGGATCAAAGAGCGTGATTGACTATGTCCCTTTGTTCGGGTCTGGTCGCGGCGCCTTCGCCACCGCGGATGAAGCAGATGCGTTCATCCGTCAAGAGCGTGATGCATGGGAGAACTGAGGAAGAGCTTTTAGCAGGAAAGAGGCATGAAAAATGAAGTTACCTAAACTGACCGCGGTGATTGAGAAGGAAGGAAAGTGGTATGTCGCGACCTGTCCTGAACTTGGAGTTGCCAGCCAGGGGCGTTCATTGGAGGAGGCGGAGGCGATGATCCAAGAGGCAGTCGAGCTGCTCTTGAGGAAGCGGGCGAGGATGAAATCAAACGGCGCTTGAACCGGGGCGTCAAGGTAAAGGAGTTGGAGTTGGCGCATGCCTAAGTTGCGGATACTGTCGTCAAGCCAGGTCTGCAAGATTCTGCAAAAGCACGGATTCGTACGGGTTCGACAAACTGGCAGTCATATCATCATGCGTCGGGAGTTATCTACGAGGAGCATTACGGTGCCCATCCCGAACCATTCCGAAATTGCCAGGGGCACACTCAAGAGCATTATCGACCAGAGTGAGTTACCAAAATCGAAATTTATGACGTCAGCTTGAGCATGGATATTTCTGATCGACCATCGTTCCGCAGCACAAATGAACCGGCACGTAAACGCATCGCCGGCCGCCTCAGTCTGCGCCCGCCGCAACGCCGCTCACTGGAAATCCTCGATCGCACCACGGAGATCTCACCGCCTAGAAAGGAGGTGGATCTGCAGGCCGCTCTGGAGGCCATCAAGAGCGAGTTCCCCTCTGTAACTGATTTTGAGCGTGAGTTTCCTTCGTTGTGTTTCGCGCTCGCAACTGGCGTCGGAAAGACCCGCTTGATGGGCGCATTCATCAGTTACCTGCATCTCGCACACGGCTTCAACAATTCTTCGTGCTCGCACCGAACCTGACGATTTACAACAAACTGATTACCGATTTCACTCCGAACACACCGAAGTATGTATTTACAGGGATTGCGGAGTTTGCCACGGAATCTCCGGCCTTAATCACAGGTGACAACTACGAGGGAATGGCCGGGACGCTTTTCGATCAACTGCAACGGTGCAAGGTAAACATCTTCAATATCTCGAAGATCAATTCCGAAGTGCGCGGCGGAAAGTCGCCCCGGATCAAGCGTCTCTCGGAATACATTGGGGAAAGCTATTTTGATTATCTCGCCGGGTTGCCCGACCTGGTCCTGATCATGGACGAATCGCACCGCTATCGAGCTTCAGCAGGTGTCCGAGCCATTAATGAACTCAAGCCGATATTAGGGCTGGAACTGACGCTACACCCTTTGTTGAAGCGCGTCCGCAGCCTGTTCCTTTCAAGAGCGTCATTTACGACTACGCTCTCGGCAAAGCAATGGAGGACGGCTTTGTGAAAGAGCCGGCGGTGGTTACGCGGAAGAACTTCAATCCGGCGGGAATGTCTCGGGAGGAAATCGAGAAGCTGAAACTCGAAGACGGCGTGCGGCTGCATGAGAGTGTAAAAGTAGAGTTGGAAACTTACGCGCGGGAGTCAGGCAAAGACATTGTAAAGCCCTTTCTGCTTGTAATAGCACGCGACACGACGCACGCGGGCCAGTTGCTCCAACTAATCGGGTCTGAAGGGTTCTTTGAAGGCCGTTACAAAGGAAAAGTCATTCAGGTTGATTCGAGCCAGACGGGCGCGGCAGAAGAGAAGATGATCGAGAGCCTCCTCAGGGTCGAACACACTGACGAACCGACAGAGATTGTTATTCACGTCAACATGCTCAAAGAGGGCTGGGACGTGACGAATCTCTACACCATCGTGCCGCTGCGAGCAGCGAATGCGCGCATTCTTATTGAGCAGTCTATTGGTCGCGGGCTTCGTCTACCTTACGGCACGCGAACAGGAGTGGATGCCGTGGATCGATTGAACATTGTGGCCCACGACAAGTTTCAGGAGATTGTTGACGAAGCGCGGCGTAAAGATTCACCCATTCAGATGAGGACCCTCGTTCTAGACGCCGAGGAGCTCGAGAAGAAAACAGTGACGGTTGTATCCCAGTCCCAGCTTGCCATGAAGCTCGGCATTCAGCCCGAGCAGCAGACGGCCAGCACGGTGGTTCCTGGAAGCAGCGAGCCTCTTGCGTTCACGAAACCCGAAGAACAAAAGGTCGCCCAGATCGCTTATGACGTCATCAAGAAGTTGGAAAACCAACCACAGAAATTACCTTCCGTCACGTACCTCACCAAGCCTGAGATTCAAGCTGAGATTGTCCGTGAAGTTACAGAACGCTACAGCCCGGCACAAATCGGACTTGAAGGTGTGGTGGAGACTCCCGACATAGCCGCAATCGTCGCGAAGACAACAGAATTGACAGCACAACAGACGATCGATATCCCGCGAATTCTGGTTGTGCCTAAAGAAGAAGTGAAGTCCGGCTTTAGGCCGTTTAAGTTGGACCTCTCGAACGTGAACTATCAACCGATTTCAAATGATCTATGGGCCCAGGAATTAAGAACCGGCAAACTTCAGCTTATCACGCTTGGCGAAGGCGGAATCGATGAGGGTAGGCTCGAAGACTATGTCGTTAGCGGTCTGGTAGATTTCAATGACGTTTCCTACGACCACAAATTCGGACCTGCTATATGAGCTGGCCTCCCAAGTGGTGCAGCACTTCCGATCCTATCTAACTGCAGAAGACGCTGGGAGAGTCTTACGAGTTTACCAGCGAGAGATTGCGCGCCTGGTGCACGCCCAGATGCAGAAGCACTACTGGGAAGACAAGGTGAATTATGATGTGCGGATCAGTAAAGGCTTCTCGCAGTTGAAGTCGAGAGCTTTTATCCGTATCGCAGGCGACCCGGTACTGGATCACAGGCATTCACCTCCAGACAAAAGCAATATGGCCCGCTACCTATTTGGTGGATTCCGGCGGAGCCTCTACGCAGAAGAGAAATTCCAGTCAGACCCGGAACGCAAACTTTCCGTGATCCTCGAACGGGAAGCAAAGCGTTGGTTTAAGCCGGCCAAGGGTCAGTTCCTGATCTATTACAGATGGAATTCTGAGCGTCCCGAATACCAGCCGGATTTCGTTGCTGAAACGGAAGACACGATCTACATGTTGGAGCCGAAGGCCAAGAACGAGATGAACGATCCTCAGGTCATGGCCAAGAGCGAGGTGGCGGTGACCTGGTGCCTACATGCCAGCCAGAACGCAGCTAAACACGGCGGTAAGCCGTGGAAGTATCTTCTCATTCCGCATGATGCGATTTCTGAAAACATGACGCTGGAAGGCTTGGCCGGTCAATTTGCGGTTTCTTGAGATGTCTGACGCAAACGACAATTCCCTCTTTCCCTCCGCTTGCTCTGGTGATGAGTACTCAGGGGGTCCCCATTGTCAGAGCCGTTAGCGTCAGGGTCATCGCTTCGGATGAACGTGCACTACAAAAATCAGAAAGCGCGTTGGTTCCACTGATCGTCCGGGTCCATCACCGCCACCCAATAGAGTTATTTTGCGGGAGGCTCGTCCGTCACATGGCTGCGCAGCCATAGGGTCAGCTTGTCGAAGCTGAACTGGTTCGTTTCGTAGAGGGCGGCTTCAAGCAGCCCGTGATCCCTAACACCCTGGGAGCCACCATAGCGTTCGATCTGGTCGGCATGCATGGTCAGCACTTCAACCACGGTCAGGTAGTCCGTCATTCAGCGAGCTTCTTGTAGAGAGGGCCATATTTTTCGTGGCTGGCGAGGTAGGCACCCATCACGTGCGGGCGCGGCTTGGCGTTTTTGTGCTTTTCGATGAGGTCCGCGAGGGCTTCCTCCACCAGCGCTTGAAGCTGGCGGCCTTCGCTCTGCGCAAGCGTGCGCACAGCCGACAGGATTTCGGAATTGACTTGGGTGGCAAACTTCTCGCGGTTTTGGGACATGACACTTCTCCTCCTAGTAAATTTGGAGATATCATGGCAAATCCTGATATGTCAAGCTCCATTGTTGGATCGGATCGGACGATTGGATTCGTAAGCGAAATCTGGTCGCTTAGACTTCGATGGCTGCTGTGATGCAAGGAGAAAACGATGAAGATGTCAGTCCAAAGCGAAAACGAAGCGCGTCGCTCAGTTGAAATGGTCCTCCCACTTGTCACGCCGCGGATGAAAAAGTTGGGTGACCGCGCTTGTTTGCAGATCGATCCCTGTCAAGTTGGTGCCTTTGTTTAGATTGCAATCAATACATGCGAGCGCGAGGTTATCGAGGTCGTCGCTTCCGCCATGCATCTTTGGAATGATGTGCTCGATGTGAAGAACAGCGAGCGGCGAATCGCTCTGGTGCAGCCGGCAGTATTCGCAAGCGTTCCCGGCCCGCTCACGAACTTCGGCTCTAATGCTCGCTTCCATTTTCCTGGGCGTGATCAGCGATCAGTCGCCGCGCTTGCCGCTGCAAAATGGCAACGAACTTATTCGCCCCACGTACCCTGCGTACTC
>JBPCIQ010000044.1:0-21140 GCA_051006135.1 Pyrinomonadaceae bacterium
ACTGACAACTGACCAATTTAGAAATTCTTTGTGCGCGTGTAAGCGTTTCGCGGATCCAATTCAACCGTCTGTTTTGCTCCAGAGACGCTGATGGGTAGCCGCCATTCAAGATCTTCTTCGCCCGAGAGCACGGCATGGACCCACCACTTACCGGGACTGACTGCCACTGAACTCTGCCCTCTTTGATCTAGTCTGATGTTGATTGAGGTGCGGCCTTTCATGCGCTCGTTCAGAAAATCATCAAAACGTTTGCCGGCGCGGCGCTCAGTAAAGTACTCATGGCGCACCGCGACTATATCCACGGGAGAAAGTTCGACCGGTATGTCGAGCGCGATTCCGCCCATCTCTGGTAAGGGATGAAGGACTAGCTGCAAGGTAGTTTTGCTGTTCGCGTTTTCGGCGTCGCTCACAATGTCATTAGGGAGGCGCTGGTAGACAAGCCAACCAGACAAGAACAACCCTAACAGGAGCGCCGCTCGTAGCGTCCAGGTAGCTAATCCGTAGGCGATGCTTTGAGTTTTCACGAATCAGAAAGCCATTATTGAGACACTCAGCATGCGATACCGCCGGCGAACGTCATCAATTAACCTACTTCTTCAGCCCGCGAACGTAAACAACCAAAGAATTGATCTCTGGTTCCGAAAGCTTCTTGCCGAAACTGGGCATCTTCTTGCCCCTACCATTCGTGACGGAGTTGAAGATGCGCTCATCACTGACTTCGGCTTGCCATTCGGGATCGGCCAAATTACGCGCGGAATTAAACTTTGCCTGAAACGTTTTTGCCCGGCCATCTTTGCCGTGACACGAAGCGCACTTCTTGAGATAGATTTCTGCGGCGCCGGCCGGACGGGCTTTGTTATCTTCCGCCGGACCGTTCGAGCCGGACGCAATGAAGGCAAAACCAAAGGTCAGGACCAATCCGAATGCAGCCATCAACAAAGTTTGTTTCATGATTGAATTCCTCTGCTCAGGAAGATGCCGCTCCCGGCAACGTAGTTGCAAAACAATTCATGATTCCACCAATCTTAATAATGATAATACTCAAGGCCCAAGCGTTTTGGATACTCGGGAAGTATAGCGCCGTAACAGGTTGAAAGCTTTTGGAATGCGAAGTAAGCTCAGAGCGTAATTTGCAGATCAGAATCGCAGGACGGAAGAAATTGACGGAAATACTTCTCGATAAATTTCGCGATGAATGCGGTGTCTTCGGAATCTACGGCCATTTTGATGCCACGCGGCTAACCTATCTCGGGCTCTATGCGCTGCAACACCGCGGCCAGGAATCCTGCGGCATCGTTTCGTCGGATGGATCGAAGCTGCGACAGGAACTCGCCATGGGGCACGTGGCCGAAGCGTTCGATCAAGCGCGAATAGATCGCTTGCCGGGGGCAAGTGCGATTGGCCATGTTCGTTATTCTACTGCAGGCGAAGTCTCAATTCGTGAAGCGCAACCATTCCTGGTTACCTGCCAGCATGGCCAGATCGCAGTGTGCCACAACGGCAACCTGCCATTCGCGCCCGAGAAACGCCGCAAATTGGAGAGAGAAGGGGCGATTTTCTCCGCTACCTCGGACACGGAAGTTGTTTTGCACGGTGTCGCACGCTCACGCACAGGGAGCGTGCGGGAGGCCATTCCGGAAGTGCTTCGCGATACGGAAGGCGCATTTTCGATGCTCTTTTTGACGCCTTCGGAGTTAATCGCCATCCGTGATCCGCGCGGCTTTCGTCCGCTGGCGCTGGGACGTCTGGGCGATGCATGGGTCGTGGCCTCAGAGACTTGCGCGTTTGATCTAATTGATGCGCAATACGTGCGCGACGTCGAACCCGGGGAGATGATCATAATTGATGAAGAGGGTCTGCGTTCATCTCATCCGCTAGTGCCGCAGAAACACTCAATGTGTCTCTTCGAGCACGTCTATTTTGCGCGACCGGATTCGCTAATCTATGGGCAATCAGTCAACGAGTCGCGACATCACATGGGAAAACGATTGGCCATCGAACAACCGGCTGACGCGGACATCGTTGTTCCGGTTCCTGATTCGGGAACTGCCGCTGCAATTGGCTACTCAGCTCAGAGTAAGATCAGTTTCCGTTTTGGCCTGGTGCGGAATCATTATGTCGGCAGGACTTTCATCGAGCCAAGGCAATCGATTCGCTCATTTGGAGTACGCATCAAGCTCAATCCCGTGCGGGACCTGATTAAAGGCAAACGCGTTGTCCTGATCGATGATTCGATAATACGGGGCACAACCTCGAAAAAGATTGTGAGAATGGTCCGCGAAGCGGGCGCCAAAGAGATTCATTTACGGGTTAGTTGTCCCCCGACGATCAGTCCCTGTTACTACGGCATTGATACGCCAAACAAGGCCGACCTGATCGCCGCGCAAATGTCGGTCGAGGAGATTAGAAAATTCATCGAGGCCGACTCGCTCGGCTATCTTTCGCTTGAAGGCATGCTCGACGCGACAGGCATCAGCCTTGATTCGGCCTGCGTGGCCTGTTGGAATGAAAAATATCCGACGCGCATAACTCATGAAGCCAAAACGATGTGGGAACGCGAGCACGAGCCTGTATCGCTGGGTGACGCTCAGTGATCATGGAATAACCAGTCATGGTTGACCTGTTGGATCGCATTACAGTTAATCCTGAACAGTGTGGAGGAAGACCCTGTATACGCGGAATGCGAATCAGGGTTGTTGACGTACTGCATCTATTTGCAGCGGGCCTCAGCCCGGAGCAGATACTCGCGGAGCACCCGGATCTTGATAAGGATGATTTGAAAAGCGCTTTACTGTATGCAGCCCGCCATTTGGACCATCCTGTGATAGACGAATGATTCTCTGGATCGACGCACAAATATCGCCGGCAATAGCAACCTGGTTAAGCACGAATTTCAGTGTTTCTGCCACGTCCCTGCGTGACCTGGGGCTGCGTGATGCCACTGACCACGAGATTTTCCTGGCGGCGAGAAAAGAAGGAGTAACTGTCATAACGAAAGACGGCGACTTCGTGCGAATGCTTGAACGTCTTGGCGCTCCTCCCCAGGTGCTCTGGATCACATGCGAAAACACTTCTACTCCTAACCTCAAGAAGGTCCTAAAAAACTCATTTCCCCGGGGCCGCAGACTCCTCGAATCAGGAGAGAGGCTGGCCTTCAGAATGGGGGAGAAAAATAAGTGAGCCGCGCGACACGGGGGTGTGGATGCGCGATTGCTGTATTGGTGGTGATCATCGGCGCCGGCGGCTACCTTGGCTATAAATACGCCGTGCCCTGGTGGAGAACAAAACCACCCCCGGCATCGGGTGGGGAACTACAGGTTCACGTTCTCGACGTTGGACCAGTCAATGGCGATTCAATTCTGATTATCTCGCCCACCGGGAAAGCGGTCTTGATTGACGCCGGTGATACAGGCAAAGGCAAGGTTGTTCTTGAAGCGCTGAAGCGCTACAACGTTCAGCAGCTCGAGTATTTCGTCGGCACTCACCCTCATCCGGATCATCTTGGCGGCGCCGACGAAGTTATCAACAAAATCAAAGTCTTGAATGTAGTTGATAATGGTCTTGCGCCCGAGGTTTCCCAGGCGCTTGCGGCCCAAATTAAAAGCGCCAATGCAGCAAATCCTTCAGCGGCGAGAAAGCCCGCAGTCAGGCGACCCGATAAGTCAGCCACAATCACAAGGTTTTACGACGAATATAAAGACGCCATTGCGCAAAGCGGCGCGCATTACGAAAAGGCGCAGCCGGGTATGAACTATGATCTGGGTGGGGGCGCTCGCCTGACGATACTCGCGCCCAGCGAGCCACTCTTCACAAAAGAGCAGCTTAAGACTGGGGGCAATTTGCCAAACGCGAATTCCATCGTCGCGCGACTCGACTATGGTGCTTTTTCAATGCTATTGCCCGGTGACGCCGAGGAGCAGACGGAGCATCGGATGCTCACCAAGGATCTAAACCTCAAAACAAGGATTCTTAAAGTCGGGCACCATGGATCGAAGTATGCAACGTCGCAGGATCTTTTGGATCGCGTAAAGCCGGAGGTGGCGATTTTTTCGTGTGGTGAGTGGAATCGTTATGGTCACCCAGCGCAAGTGGTTCTGGATCGACTGAAGACGATGAATGCGAAAGTCTTTCGCACTGACTTGCAAGGCGAGATCACAATTACAACGAAGGGCCGAGAAAACGATTACACGATCAAGACCGCAAAAGAACCTAAGAGCGATCTCTGGATCGGCCGCGCGGCCCAGAAGGACGACTCCTCACGCTCTGGCTTCGTTGCCTATGGCGACTTTGGCCCACCGCCGAAGACGAAGGCTGGTAAATAGTTAATGTCCAAACCCATTACTTACAGTGACGCTGGAGTTGATATCGACGCGGCTACTCACGCCACCGATAAGATCAAAAAGTTGGCGCGCAGAACTTTCAACGACCGTACCCTCTCGGAAATTGGCAGCTTTGGCGGCATGTTTGACGGAGCGTTCCCGCAGTTAAAGCAACCCGTACTGGTCGCTTCGGCGGATGGCGTGGGCACTAAGCTCAAGATTGCTTTTCTCACCGGAATTCACAACTCCATCGGCCGGGATCTGGTAAATCATTGCGTCAATGACATTCTCGTCCAGGGCGCGCGGCCCCTGTTTTTTCTTGATTACATCGCTACCGGAAAACTCCTGCCAGACGTGGTTGGCAGCGTCGTCGAAGGCGTCGCCAATGGTTGCCGCGAAAATGGCTGCGTTCTGCTGGGCGGTGAGACGGCTGAAATGCCGGATTTTTATTCAGCCGGAGAATATGACGTTGCTGGTTTTATTGTCGGGGTTGCGGATCGAGAAAGAATAATCGACGGCAAAGGAATTGTTCCGGGCGACGTATTGCTGGCTCTGCCATCTGTTGGTTTGCACACGAATGGCTATTCGCTCGCCCGCAAACTGTTTTTCGAAGTTGCGGGCTTCAAAGTCGATACGTTTCTCGACGAGGTGGGGATGACAGTAGGCGAAGCTCTCCTCCGGGCGCATGTCAGTTATCTTCGACCGCTGGAAGGTCTGCTGGATTCAGGGAAGATAAAAGGGCTCGCCCATATCACTGGGGGCGGATTGTCCGACAACATTCCGCGTGTCCTGCCGGAAAGTGCTGCAGTTGAAATTGATAAAGGCAGTTGGCCCACATTGCCAGTCTTTACCATGATGCAGAAGATCGGAAACGTTTCAGAGGCGGAGATGTATCGTACTTTTAATATGGGCGTCGGCATGGTAATTGTTTGCTCACCCGCGGATCAGCAGGCCATTGCTTCACATCTAACTGCGAGCGCCACGGAGTGTTTTGGCATTGGTCGTGTGGTTCAAGGTGAGCTCAAGGTTAGATTCATTTAGTCACCAAATGTAAGAAGCAGACGGACAGGGTCCCGAGCGAGTCTTGCTGGGGAGTGGCTGATGGCAAGCAAACGATCCACGAAATTCCGCTAACGGAAAAACGAAGCGCCTCAGTGCTTTCTTTCGTGTGATTAGTGGATCGTCCTCTAACTGTCGCGGCTGACCAATCCTCCAAATCAATTGCAAGAGCAAGCAAAAATCAGAATTGGGA
Organism: Pyrinomonadaceae bacterium; assembly: GCA_051006135.1. GTDB lineage: Bacteria > Acidobacteriota > Blastocatellia > Pyrinomonadales > Pyrinomonadaceae > PSRF01. Next base: position 5,572 of record JBPCIQ010000044.1, read on the forward strand.
TTCTAATCTCGGGGCGCGGCTCAAACATGCTCGCGCTGGCTGAAGCGGTCTCTAATGGTCGCATTCCCAACGCAGAGATCGCAGTTATCATCAGCGACAAACCTGGTGCGGCTGGTGTTGCTAGCGCAAAAGAGTTAGGCCTGAACACGCTTGTGATCGAGCGTCGTGGCCGTAGCCGCCATGAGCATGATGGAGAGATTGTTGCCGCGCTATCAGATTGCGGAGTCGAGCTGGTTTGTCTCGCCGGCTACATGCGCCTCATCTCAAGCTCTTTCATCGAGGCTTATCGCAACCGCATAATGAATATTCATCCCAGCCTCTCACCAGCGTTTCCAGGTCTCGGAGCACAGAACCAGGCTCTGGATTACGGTGTCAAATGGACCGGTTGTACGGTTCATTTCGTGGATGAGACACTCGATGGTGGCCCAATCATCGCGCAGAGGTTAGTTCCGGTGATGGACGACGATGCCGAAGAAACTCTTTCAGCTCGCATACTCGAACAAGAACATGAGCTTTATGTTGAGGCGCTGGCACTGGTGGTGAGCGGTCATTATGAGATAGTTGGACGGCGCGTGATCCGAAGCCCTACGATATGAGCACCCTAGTGGCTGCCCCGCTGGGGACAGGAAGAATATGAAAAGAAGAAGGCCGCTAAAAAAGAAAGAGTCGCATAATCGAATAGCAAGACCAAAAAGGAAATAAAGCCCGTTTCCATTAGGTGACGCAGATTTAACACTAACACTTGGGAGTCAAGTATATTGATGCCTACAGGACCGGCAGATCGTGATCTAACAGATGACAATTGACGAACAGATTCAATACTTGCGCAAGGGCACTCTGGAAATCATTCGCGAGAGCGAGTTGCGCACGAAACTTGAAGAATCCACGAAAACTGGCAAGCCATTGCGCGCCAAACTTGGCGTCGATCCGACCGCGCCCGATATACATCTCGGGCATACGGTCGTGATTCGCAAACTGCGGGCGTTTCAGGATCTTGGCCACACAGTTATTTTTTTGATTGGCGATTTTACAGGAATGATCGGTGATCCTTCCGGCAATTCTGCCACTCGCCCCCAACTCACACGCGAAGAGATCAACGCAAATGCCGAAACTTATAAGCAGCAAATCTTCAAGCTGCTCGATCCCGCCAAGACCGAGATACGTTTTAACTCCGAGTGGATGGACAAACTGGGCTCAGACGGCTTTATCCGTCTTGCTTCACACGTCACCGTCAGACAGATTCTCGAGCGTGATGATTTTGCCAAGCGGCTTGCCGAAGAGAAACCGATTGCTTTGCACGAGCTACTCTACCCGTTAACGCAGGCTTACGACTCCGTCGCGCTCGAAGCTGATGTCGAACTTGGCGGAACGGATCAAAAGTTCAACCTGCTGATGGGCCGCAACCTGCAACGTGAGTACGATCAAGAAGCGCAGATCTGCGTGATCATGCCTTTACTCGAAGGCACGGACGGCGTTCAGAAGATGTCGAAGAGCCTGGGGAATTACATTGGCATCAATGAACGGCCACAAGAGATCTTTGGGAAAGTGATGTCGATTTCCGACGATTTAATGTGGCGTTATTACGAACTGCTGACGGACGTAAGCCTGCAAGAAATTGAACGTCTGCGTGTCGCCGCCAGGTCTGGTCAAGCTAACCCGCGCGACCTCAAAGTCGAGTTGGCTAAGCGCATCATCACCGACTTCCATTCGCCCGCGGCCGCCGCCGCCGCCGAGGAAGAGTTCGTCCGCAGGTTCCGCAACAAGGAGACGCCCGATGAGGTCGAAGAACGTGCGCTTTTCGCTAATGATCCGCAAGGCTGGGATTTATCTCGCCTGCTCGTCACCGTGGGTTTGGCAGAGTCGAAAGCCGAGGCGCGCAGACTCATCCAACAGGGAGGCGTATACGTTGATGGCGATCGGCAGACAAGCATCGATTCTGTATCGCTCTGGAAACCGGGGATGACGACCCTTTTACTTAAGGTCGGCAAACGCCGATATATCCGCGTCAACTTCACTTAAAGGAGTAAGACTATGGCAGATGAAAATAAAACGCTGCTCCGTCGTTGGTTTGAAGAGGTCTGGAACAAGGGGCGCGAAGAGTCAATTGACGAGATGTTCGCCGAAGATGGCATCGCACACGGTCTCGCGGACGAGGGCGGGAACCCTTTGCGCGGGCCCGCCGGTTTCAAGCCCTTCTTCCGGAACTTCCGTGCCGCATTCCCAGATATTGAGGTCATCGTTGAGGACACAATCACTGAGGGTGACAAGATCGCCGCTCGTTGCACGGTGCGCGGCAAGCATCAGTCGGATAGTTTGGGCTTCGCGGCGACACAACAGAAGATGGAGATCACCGGTATGACGATCGTGCGCGTGCGTGATGGCAAGATCGTTGAGGCATGGAACAACTTCGATTTTATGAGTATGTTCCAACAGCTCGGTGCGCTTAACCGGCCCTAGTGGCCTAAGTCATGTCCACGGCCATCGCCACAGAAGACACCCTCATAATCGAAACCCCCGAACGCGTGCCACTGCATTTCGCACTGGCATCGATAGGGAACCGATTTCTTGCGTGCGCGATTGATCATGCCTTGCAGGCGCTTACCATCATTCTGATGGTCATTGCTTCTGCGGCGCTGGCAAGCTACTCGCGGCTGGGCGATCAGCTTTCCAGTGCGCCTAACTGGGTTTATGCGCTCTTAATCGTGATTCTTTTTTTGATCGTTTCAGGTTATTTCGCTTTCTTCGAATGGCTTTGGAGCGGTCAGACACCGGGAAAGCGCTGGATGAAGCTTCGCGTGATTCGCGAAGATGGCCGTCCCGTGACATTTTGGGAAGCGACGGTTAGAAATCTGCTACGCAGCCTGGACATGATGCCCGCGCCTTTCTATTCGATTGGACTGATCTCGGTTTTTAGTAGTTCGAGGGACCAACGGGTAGGCGATTTTGTCGCTGGGACAGTCGTTGTGCGTGAGCGCGAAGCGGAAGCCCCGGCCTTTGCTCAAGTGTTTGCAGCGCCAGTAAGCGATCTCGCTCTCCGTCGTTCGTTCCAGCCAGTTGAGTTCACAGCTGCGCTAGACAGTTTGACGGAGACTGAGATTGAGGTTGTGGAAACTTTTCTGCGACGACGCTGGGACCTGGCCGATGTACCACGCCAGTGGATGGCCTGGCGCGTGGCGCTTCCCGTGATGTACAAGATCCGCCCTTCATACGATCTTCCGACTTTTACTTACGAAGGGTTCCTGGAAGAGTTGCTGCATCGCTATCGCGTGCAGCATCGCTTCCGGGAATGAATTCGCATTCCTGACACAGTATGAGACGACCGTGAAATTCACTTTAAGGCTTTGGATCGGCGTTGTAGTCTTCTAGAAGCTTTTGCGCTCTTGTCCCCGGGCTAATTAGTGCCAGCCTTTGCGACCAGTCATAGCCACTGAAAATTCCGACGACCTCGGCTTTCTCATTGTAGACCGGGCTGCCGGAATAACCGTCGCGGCCCTCGATTTTTGCCGACCAGTACTCCATGCCGCGGAAGGTGTATAAACCGTGAAGGACCCCGTGGCTTATGATCTTATCGCCGTTTGGCCTGGCAATCAGCATCAGCTTCTCATTGTTGCTTGGTGAAGTTTGAAAGGCGGGCACTCTGGTATGTTTATTCGAACCTTCCACGGACAGCAACGCCAGATCCGCGTCCTTGTCGACCTTAAGAAGTGTAGCCTGACGACCTTTGACATACACCTTGACCTCAAGCTGGTCGCTTGGCGAGAACCCTAATATTATTTTCTTTGAGTCACTTAGATCTCCCGAAACAACATGATAAGCAGTCATCACTAATCCGTCGCCTACAAGAAATCCCGTAGCGTATCCGTTGGGCCCCGCGTCAAGCAGAAACTCAACTGCGCGCTGCAAGGGTCTGCGACTCTTCCTGGTAAACTCCAGTTCCAAAGACAAGGTATAGCGTTCTTGTGCCTTCAGAGTTTGAGACGCTGATTCCTTTCCCGCGCTTTTTGGCGCAAGTATGCAGACTAACGCCGCAATCAAAACAAAACTCCAAGTCTTTCTTTCCATCGTTAGCCTCCTTATTAGGACAGTGATGGGCCAAATTCGACATTCAAAACCAGAAGACCCGCCTCGTAATATGCGTGTACCCGAGACGTTGCCTAGGACAGGTTAGCCTCAATTAGGAAGTGCTTGTTCTGAGTCTTGGAGGCTGCGGTCCGCACGATCGTGACCGACGCTTCTAAGGATGCTTACATTTCTACCACAGAAGTAGCTACCTTCGGTAGCGTTTTCGAACTGATAGCAAAAGAAGCTTGAAAGAGTTTTTCACGCTTGGCCTATTACCGCTCCTATTTCCACTCAATGGGAAACAGCCTACCAGCCGCGGCCGGCTCTAGCATCACGCCCAGGAGTTCGGCGGCGCGCGCCAGTACAGAGATGGCGACTTTCACGAGATGGGATTGTATCTTGAGCGGGGGCGCGCAAAGCCTTGCCCTCTTCCCAACCTGCAAATTTCCTGAGTTTGATAAACTCTAAACTGACTAACCGTCGTCAGGAACTCAAGTTTGACGCGATGTTTAAGTGCCTGCTAGTTTTGGGTTGTTTCCATAGGAATTCACGGAACAGTAATTGGGAGTAAAAAATATGGCTACCGATGTTTTCATTTTAGGCGGCAAACGCACGCCGATGGGCCAGTACGTAGGCGCATTGAAAGACATTTCCGCCATCGATCTCGGTGCCGTCACCGCGCGGGCCGCCTTGGATGCGACGGGCGTTGCAGCCGAAGAGATTGACCACACAATTATCGGCAACGCTTTGCAGACCTCAGGCGATGCCATCTACGGCGCCCGCCACGTAGCGCTGAAGGCCGGCGTGCCGTTTGACCGGCCCGCGCTTACTGTTAATCGACTCTGTGGAAGCGGCATTCAGTCAATCGTCTCTGGCGCGCAAATGATCCAACTCGATGAGGCGCGAACTGCTCTGGTTGGCGGTATGGAGTCGATGTCGCAGGCACCGCACGTTATTAGAGGCGCGCGATCCGGCTTTGCTCTGGGCCAGGGAAAGCTTGAAGACAGTTTGATGGTCGCGCTGCTCGATTCGTACTGCAACACCCCGATGGCGGGCACCGCAGAGAACCTCGCGCGGAAGTTTGAGATCTCACGCGCGGACCAGGACGCCTACGCATTACGTTCGCAGCAAGAGGCGAAGCGAGCCAAGGACGCGGGTTACCTCGCTGAAGAGATTGCGCCGGTGGAAGTGAAGACACGGAATGAAAGTTTCCTCTTCGCGGACGACGACCATCTGCGGCCCGAGACCACGTTGGAAGGTTTAGCGAAGCTCAAGCCGGCTTTTGCTAAAGACGGGTTCGTCACCGCAGGGAATGCTTCGGGCATAGTTGATGGTGCTGCCGCACTCATTATTGCTGGGGAACACCACGTCAAGAGTCGTGACTTAAAACCGATGGGTCGAATTGTTAGTTGGGCTTATGCAGGAGTGGAGCCTGAAATCATGGGAATAGGACCCGTACCCGCCACCAGGAAGGCTCTGGAGAAAGCAGGTCTGAAACTTTCCGACATGGATCTGATCGAGGTCAATGAAGCGTTCGCCGCACAGTACCTCGCTGTTGAAAAGGAACTCGGACTGGACCGCGCCCGCACGAATGTTAACGGCGGAGCAATCGCGCTGGGGCACCCCCTCGGTGCGACTGGGACTCGGCTTGTTCTGACATTGCTTCACGAACTGCATCGTCGACGCGGGCGTTACGGACTAGCCACTGCTTGTATTGGCGGTGGTCAGGGAATCGCGATGATCGTCGAACGAGTTTGAAAAAAGGTGCAAGTGGCGTGACACATTCTGTCACTTGGGATTGTGTTCACTACCTTGTCTGATTTCCTAAATTTCAGATTAAATCCAAATTATTGTGCGACGAAATCGCCCTCACGGTGATGGTTGATCCAATAAGCAGGAAAAGGCGAGGCTTATCACCAGGGTTGGTCACTCAGCAATTCGGCACAAGTCTTGCGAATGTAGATCAGATTGCCCGGCCCGGGGCGGGCACTAAAAAAGAGTTTACTTGGATTTTATAGCGCCTGACTTGCACAAGTCGCTCCAAGCATGGTAGAAAAGGCACCTACACCGGGATTGCTAATCGCTATTCTTCTTTGATTTACTTAATTCAACTGCTCTCGAATCTCCAGGGTCACAATCTGTGCCGAAACGAACGCGCGGATGTGCCCTCAATTGTCAATTCAATGCGTAAGGAGTTCCCCGCTATGTCGAAAGTTGCAAGATTCTCTTTTGTCGCCTTTTTAGTTCTCTCGATTGGCGCCATAGTCATGGCTCAATCGCAAGCCAGTAGCGGACAAATTGTCGGTACAGTGACAAATCCTAATGGTGAAGTAGTGCCCGGAGCGACGATCGTTGTGACGAACCCGGCAATTGGTTTAGCCCGAACCTTAACTACTGGTGAACAGGGCGATTTTCGGGCCGTCTCTTTGCCGCCTGGGGATTACACTATCGAAGTGACGGCGCAGGGATTCGGCAAGTCCACGCAGACCGGTTACAAGGTTGAGGTCGGTTCCGCTCTCACAGCCGACATCACGCTTGGCGTGCAGGCCGTGTCCGCAGAGGTGCTCGTCAGCGCGGGCTCCAGTGTTGAAACTACCCAGGTTCAGACAACGACCAACATCAGTGGAACCATGATTAGCCAGTTGCCAATTAATGGCCGGCGGTTTACAGATTTTGTGTTGGGAACGCCCACGGCTCAAATCGATCCACAGCGTGGCCAAATTTCACTCGTCGGACAGCGCGGCATCAATGGTAACGTTCAGATTGATGGCGCCGATTACAATAATCCGTTCTTCGGCGGTTACCGTGGCGGCGAGCGCGCCGCCCAGGCAATGAATTTCCCGCAAGAAGGAGTCCGGGAGTTTCAGGTCGTGGCTTCTGGTTTTAATGCCGAATTCGGCCGCTCGACGGGCGGCATCATTAATGTCGTTACTAAGTCAGGCACCAACGACTTCCACGGTGCCGGCTTTTACCTAATACGGCCTGCAAAGTATGCTCATAAGAATGCTTTCGGCCAGGTTGCAGCTCCAACGCAGAAGCAGTTTGGGGGCGCAGTGGGCGGGCCATTTCCCATCCCGCGGTTTGGTGAAGGTGGTCCCTCCTACTACGGCGGCAAAGATAAATCCTTTTTCTTTGTCTCGTATGAACAACAAAAGGCAAATCAAGAGCGCGCAGTGCTCTTTGAGCGGTTGCCCCTTGTAAACCCGGCGACCACCACCGGCATTGCAGAGGCCTTCAACTTCTATCGAAGCCAGGAAGGTCCCTATGCACAAACTAACGATGCCAGGGCATTCCTAACGCGCTTGGACTTTAACTTCAGCGACAAGAATCAGGCCAGTGTCCGTTACAACTACAGCACAAACACGGCGGCGAATGCTGTCACAGCCGGCACTTCCCTGCAAGCTACGACGCCAAACGCCCTCTCCCAAAATGGAACGGAGGGAGACCGCCAGCACACCGTGGTTGGCCAGTTGACAACGTTCTTTAGTGGGAATGTAATCAATGAACTTCGCGCTCAATATTCGCGAGAAAACCGTCCACGCCTTGCCAATGAGCTTTCGCCACGCGTCGCCACCACTGTTGGCACCTTTGGTACTGTGTCTTTTCTGCCAACGACCGAATATGACACGCGTAAACAGGTCGCTGATAACCTGACCTACAATCTTGGGCAGCACAGCTTCAAGTTCGGCGGCGACTACAACCGCACCTTTGCCAGTCAGTTATTTGCCTTCAATCAAACCGGCGGTTTCACTTTCTCCGGCCTCGGCGGTGCCGATGCAGGTACGGTCGCAACAGTGCTCCGTATCCTTACAGTGGGTAGCAGCGGCGCCGGGGATTCGGCCAATCGCTTCGATGACATTCGGTCCCAATACATTCGCGCCACTGGCAACGGTCTCGCCAGCTTAGGTTCCACGGAGCTTGCTTTCTTCGGTCAGGATTCCTGGCGCATTCGCTCGAACCTTACGTTAAGTTACGGACTGCGTTACGAAGCTCAATTCATGCCAACGCCTGATACCAACAATAGTGCGCTCACGAATTTGATAGCGAATGCAAACTTCCCGATTGGCCGGGTTGACCCACGCGTAATTCCAAACCAAACCAGGCAGTTCGCTCCCCGCGTCGGCTTTGCTTGGGACCCGACGAAAGACGGCAGAACAGTCATTCGCGGATATGCCGGCGTCTACTATGCGCGTTTTCCATTGCTTTCTCTTGCGGACCCGATAAACAACTTCCGGACCCCTCCCGGAAACGTCAGTTTGCAGCTCTCGGGGTTCACTACCACCTCGCCGGGGACGGCCTGCGCCAATGTCAACAACGCGGGTTGCCCAAACACTACCTACAAGCAATTTTTGAGTATTGGAATTGACCTCAATCAATTTACGCTCGGGAGCATGCCGATCCTGAGTGTGGCACAACTGCAACAGATTAATCAGAACATCTCTACTGCACGTGGGATCACGTTCAATCCTTCCTCGGGACTTACACTCGCTACGGCTGGAGCAGGACTGAAGAATCCGCGCTCCTTTCAGTGGGGCGCGGCGTTTGAGCGCGAGTTGAGAAACGGTCTCACGGTTGGGGCCACTTTTGATTACATCAACACCGTTCACCTTAATCGTAATCGCGATTACGATTTGCCGACGCCCTTCATCCGTAGCGGCGATTTGAGCCAGCGACCGTTCTTTGGTCTTGACTCGGCCACCCGAAATGGTACCGGTGGTACTCCTAACGATCAACTGTTGCGCCCCATTAGAGAGATCGGTAACTTTGGCTACGTGCAGGTGCGCGAGTCGTCCGCTCGCTCGCTTTACCGTGCTCTCACATTACGCACTGAGTATCGCACCAAGCGCTCCGACTTCAATGCCTTCTACGTTCTCTCGAAGAGCTTGGACGATGACTCTACCGAGCGTAACGCCTCGTTCGCTGAGTATGACAACGCCTTTAATCTGAAACCTGAGTATGGCTTCGCGCGTCTTGACCGCCGCCATCAATTCTCCTTCGGCGGAGTCTTCCGCGTGCCGTTCGGCTTCCAGGTCTCCTCGACCGGCCGGCTTGCTTCGGGCTCGCCGATTGATGTCAGCGTCAGCGGAATAATTGCGCCTACGGATTTTCGGACCGATATCACAAGCTCGAATGTGCCGGCAAATCAGACCGCTCAGAATGTTAGGAACGGTGCATACGCAGCTCTTGTAACCTTGGCCAGATTGGGAACTCCGGTGGTCTTACTGGGTGGCGCCGGCACAGTCACAGTGGCAAACACCACCGGGGACCTAAATCAAGATCGTGGGAACTTCTCCGATCGACCGTACACTGCGCCGGGCGTTTCGCTCCCGCGCAATGCTTTCCGTAACAAACCAATCTACAACACCAACATTCGCATTCAGCGGGACTTTCACATCGGCGAGAAGTTTGAGATTTCACCCTCATTTGAAGTCTTCAACCTCTTTAAGTTCAAGAACATTCAGCTCTCTTCAACGACGGCGACCAACTACGGTAACCCTGGTGTGAATGAAAGGACGGGCGAGATGCTTAATCCCTCGAATCCCAACTTCCTTCGCATCCGTGATTTCGCGACTGGTGATTACCTGCTTACCAACAATGTAGCCTCACCATTGCAGATGCAGTTTGGCGTCCGCGTGAAGTTCTAGGCAGAAGGGTAAGGTGTTACTTACAAGATCGGGTGGCTCTTGAGGGAGAGCCCACCCGATTTGTTTTGATAGGTTGCACGGGACTTCAGTACGTCGCCAACACGCAGTCGCCAGAGACGTTTACACAAAGCTAACAATTGCCAGTGTCTGAACAATTCAGTGAAAAGTTTTGACAGTTGTTCGAAGTTCAAGCACTCCAGGAGTCCCCAAAGCGTACACGCTGCCAGTCGCAGTGCCGCCCCGCGACGTATGCTTATAAGAAATCTTTCGCTAGACAGTTCCTAAGTACCCTTTCCGACTCGAACTTCCAGGCAAACCTACAGGAACAGCGGTTGCTTTAGAGACAGACCGACAATCCGCAGGTCAACGCCGACGAACCCGTCGGAGTGCCTGTCGGATCCTAACAGGGAGGTGTACTTTTATGGGTTTACCAAATAGAGACGAAGTTGAAGGAAAATTTGACCGCGCTAAAGGCGGAATCAAAGAAAATATCGGCAAAGCTGTCGACGACAGAGAGCTTGAAGCCGAAGGAAAAGCCGACCGCGCGAGCGGTAATACTCAAGAGACTTGGGGAAAAGCAAAACGCAAGGTAGGCGAGACAATCGAAGATATTGGCGACGCCATTAAGAAATAGCCAGAGGCCAGTCGTCATTTTCAGCTTGAACAGCAAGGACCTGCTGGCGAATCTGATCGCGGCAGGTCCTTTGTCTCAGTCTTACTTCAGTAATATGTCTCAGTCTTACTTCAGTAATAATCTACGGCTGTTACATTCGATGAAGTCGAGGACGAGATCCTACTCTACACGAACGTGCTCACCGCCGACGTCTTCCAACAACGCTTCGAGTTTATCGGTATCTTCATCGCTCCGGGCCTCCACTCCGATTAGAATGCCACCCTCGCGCAGGCCCGTCTCGTAGACTTTTGCGCGATACTCTGGAATTCCCGCGCCGATCAAGGCTCCGATCACACCGCCCGTGGCCGCGCCGGCCCCTGCTCCGGCCAAGGCCGCAGCTATCGGACCAGCGATCACGAGGTTGATACCGGGAAGAACAATAGTGCTCCCTACTACCGCTATTGCCGCGAGCACGGCGCCCACGGCACCTCCCACCGCGCCCCCAATGCCAGCACCATCGGCTGCATGGGTGCGAGCCTGTAGCGCAAACTCTTTGGTGCGTGTGGCATCAGACATCAGCACGCTGATGTCGTCGCGGGTATAACCGCGCTTGAGGATGGCATCAACCGCGGCCTCAGCAGCGACACGGTTCTTAAAAAGACCCGTAACTAGTTTCGACTTCGCCCTAGAATTGTCTTTGGACTTCGCCATAGAATGTCTCCTTTGACAGATCAAAAATCCCGACTATAGCCTGGGGGAAAACTTAAACTCCGCAACATTCGTGCCGACGTGAACTTAGGGGCGGAAGCGGCTTTTTCAGGCCCGGAATGAACCGAGTAGGCGCTAAACAAACACTTCTGGCCGCGCCTGTTTCGCTTCCATACGGTGGGCCCGAATCGTATGCTCGATGCACCGGTGATCAACTGGGAGAAACCCGAGGGCTCAGAAGACTTAGTCAACTGGATGTTGTAATGTGACGCGGTTTGATACCTTCGGGCGAATCTTAGCGTGGTTTCGCCCCACATTATTGATTCAGTTGAGAATTCTTCAGATCAGCTCAGCTAAAGAGTTCGGAGGCGGTGAGCGGCATCTTGCCGATCTGGCAAACGCGCTTGCTGCCCGAGGCCATCATGTCTTAGCCGCAGTGCGACCACACTCCCCACTGATCGGCGAGCTCACAAGCCTGCCAAAGCAGAATGTGATCCGGCTGCCTTTGCGCAACGCGATCGATGCGCGAAACGCCAGTCGACTCGCAAGTCTTGTTAAAAACCAGGAGATTGAGATAGTCCATGCGCACATGGCGCGCGACTACCCACTCGCTGCTTATGCAACGCGACGAAATCCAAAAGCACGGCTGATTGTTACGCGGCACGTTCTCTTTCCGCTGAGCAGGTTGCACAAGCTCACGCTTGCGCGCGTGGCTCGGGTCATAGCCGTTTCAGAGGCAGTTGGAAGACAATTTCATGCAGCGAAGTTGGTGCCGCCGGAGAGGGTTACCGTGGTCCATAATGGAATTGATATCTCCAGATTCGAGAGGATCACGACTGGGTTGGATCGTAGCCAGTTCTGCGGCAGGTGGCGACTACCGGAAGAGAGTGTGCTCGTAGGCAGCGTTGGCGCGCTCACTCCGCTGAAAGGCCACGAAGATTTTCTGAGAGCGGCAGTGCAGGTGGGAAGCCTGGTTCCACGAGTGCATTTCATCATTGCGGGTGTGGATGCCTCCGCGGGACAGAAAACTCGCGCCGAACTTGAAAGCTTGATTCAGAAACTCGGTCTCGCTGAGCGAGTTAGCTTCATCGGGAGGATGGACGACATTGCGGATCTCTACTGCGCCTTAGACGTGTTTGTCTCGGCTTCACACACGGAATCTTTTGGTCTCGCAATCGTCGAAGCCATGGCCGCAGGCGCTGCGGTTGTTGCCACTAAGACCGAGGGCGCCCAGGAGATAATTAAAAACGGTGAAACCGGCCTGTTAGTGCCCGTGGCTGACCCCGCCGCACTTGCCGAATCTGTTTCTGCGTTGCTGAAAGACAATGAGCTAAGAGAGCGTCTCAGCGGCGCTGCTCGCGAATCGGTGAGTTCACGTTTCAGCCTGGAGAGAATGGTTGATGAAACTGAAAGAATCTATTCTGAAGTTTTGGGAGGGAGCTAGCCTTCTTAGAATAACCCGATAAGCAAGGAGATGGCGCGGCGCGATCTCAATGACTGGTGTACGGGAGCGACAGAATCACTGCCTCACACTAGGGGCAGAGCCCAAACCAGAGTCTGTCGGAAAAACATCTGCTTTTCTCATTCACACCGTGGCTTTAGCCCGGTGATGTCGGCGGGATAAAAAGAAGTGAACCCTTTTAAGGGTTTGCTTTGTTATGGACGCACTTTCTCGCGAGACACTTTCCGCTGAAGTTCATCCGATTCAGCACCTAACCGCCAGACCAGCACCCGAACAAACCGTTTGAAACGGTTCTCCGATTCGGTTTGGCCGTTGCATCACCGGCTAAAGCCCCGGTGAGGCGACTCCCGCCGTCTGCTGGGTAGCTTTAGGATCGAACGGAGTGGCAAGGAAGGCCTTGGCTGTGGCCTGGGCACCATCGTAGTTGATTCCTGACTGCACAGCTTTATTGTATTCCGCCACAGCTCGGTTACGTTCCCCCCTCGCATCATAAGCGTTACCGCGTTTGATATGCGCCCAGACTTCGATCCAGGAAGGCTTCAAAGTACCATTCAGCGCCGCATCCAGATTGTCCAGCGCTTGTTGCCAGTTGCGCTGTTCCAGGAAGAGCAGACCGAGATTGTAATAAACCCAGGAGTTTGAACGGTCCAGTTTCAGGGCGGCCTCAAACTGCTGCTGGGCTTCGGCGTAAAGTCCTTCTTTCATCTGTTCGATACCACGGCGAGCGATGATCGAGACGCGCAACTCATCCGACATGCGCAAGATCCTGTAATTCGGATCGACAACGACCTCAAGAGGTTGACCGTTTGATTCGAAATCAAAATCCTCGCTCCGACCTTCAATTCTAGTGGTAGTTGTCTGGCTGTCTCCCTCAGCACGTAGCATCAATTGCACAGGCATCTTCAGCGTCTCGAGGGTTTGCTTCACGGTTCCTCGTGTACGAAACTTGCCGCCACGCGTACGAATGATCTGGTAATCGACACTGAACTCGGGAACACCGGTGCCTTCCACCCACTGGGCAAAGAAGTAGCGCATATTCTCTGCGGCAACCCGGGAAGTGAGCTTTTCAAAATCGTCAATCGAGGCGCTCTTACCACGATAACTCTGGAGAAACTCTTGCAATAGCCTGTCAAACTTTTCCTTGCCAATCGTCTCGCGCAGCATGCGCAGGACCATCGCACCTTTATGTAGCACGATCGACTGATAAGCAGCCGATTGGTCGTCCAGCGCGCTCGGTGCGCGCGCGATTGAAGCGGTCTGCTCAAAAGTGAGCGCGCGTTCCTGCTGCTCGCGCTGAGCCCCATCGAGCGCTCCACCGGTCAAGGTCGACTCACGAAAGGCAAACGCACTCCACTCCGCCAGGCCCTGCGAGATCCATGAGTCATCGAACGACTTCAAGCCAATCGTCTGCCCCCACCACTGATAAGCTACCTCTCGTTGCAGTCTTTCTTCCGGCACTGGGCGAGAACTGTCGAACATCTTCGACCCGAGAAAAATTATTCCCGGTCCTGAGTAGGTATCGAGACTCTCATCGTCAACCTGGGCCACAACGAGGCGAGACCCAAACAGCGGCGTACCGTATTGCCTGGTATAAAACTCGAGCACCTTGCCCATCAATTCGGCATAACTATCAATTCGGTTCTCGCTGCCTGGCTTGGCGTAGAACTGGATCTCGTAGTTCCCGTAGCGCAGGTTTTTGTTCACATACTGCCCGGCAACGAAGTTACCTACAAGCACGGGCTGCCGATGAACAAACCGAAAACGTGTCGCGCCTTCTTTCGGCGACGGCTGCGCCACGACCGGGTCATCACTTGTACCGGCTACTTGAACGCCCGTGGGCACAATCAGAGTGATATCAGACGTGGCGCGATCGGCGGCGTAGTCGTGAAAGGGAAACCACCGTGAGGCGTACATCAAATATGAACCTTCTAAACCGACGTACGCAAGGCGCTTGGTGGCGAGTGGTCCACCCTCGGGCGAAACCAGCGCGCCGCTCCAGCGAAACCGCAGCGTTATGGGTTGATTGGCTGGGACAATTTGACCGAGATCCAATCGAACAGTCGGGCCCAGCACGCCCACCCCAACAGGATCCTGAACTAACCCGGTCAGCGCTTTCCCGTCGCGTTCGACACTCTCGACGTGAAGTGAACCGTTAAGTTCAAAGACGATTGAACGTGTCGGCTCGAGCGGAACAATGGTTACGTCAGCGCCGGCGCGCAAGATATGTTGCTCGGGAATCAGCTGGGCCTCAATGCGATAGTTCGTCACGTCAAAGCGCGCGCCGCTTGGTTGGGGAGCAGGCTGCTGAGCGTTTACCAGGTTAGCAAGGGTGAAAAGTGCGACAAATATCGCGAGCATGTGGGGAAAGATGTTACGAGTTCTGGTCATAGGTTCTCTGGTCGGGCAAATCGTTACTGATTATACAGCCTGGTTTACTTTACTTTACTGAATAACACTCAAGACGCCGTAATAAGGCGCTTACTATGCAAGCCGGCGACCGGTACCGCCCAAAAAGTCCGAGACGCTTTAAGTGCAGTCGGGGTTTTGGATGGTAGGAAGGTGCGGGCGGTTGGCTGGCCTGTGCAGATTCCGAAACGGAGGAGGGTTAGTCTGACGCTCAATACTGCGGTTTCAGCCCAGAAGCGGTTCAACCGTCTTACTAGCATCTCTGGGGGTGCTAGCTCGCTCAGGACCTCAAAGCCGATAGTGTCTAATCTGACTCTGCTCTGTCCGCATAGCGGACAGATGACAGCAGCCAGCACTTCAGTGCTGGGATCCTCAGGTGGGTTCTCCTAGTCCGTGGAACGGATGGCTGAGGAAAGTTCTTCAACGATGAATGCGCCTATGACCCGTTCAGTCGTCCGCCAAGCCGAACTGGACGAGATATGTCCGCTATCCCAGCACTTGAAGAGGCTCTGTGTCAAAACTCAGAATAGAGGATGATCCGCGAACATTAATGAGCTTCGAACGGTCGCCGCTCAATACAGAACCGCGAGCGGTAGCGACCGGATGCTACCACTCAAGCTGGAATTGCTCGCTTTGCTTAAAGGCTTTGGGATCACGTTGGTTGACTCTAACA
>JBPCIQ010000045.1:0-4746 GCA_051006135.1 Pyrinomonadaceae bacterium
ACGCACGCAGGTTGCGCTCGGACGCAGTTCAGTCAGCACAATCGAAATAGTCAGCGGCTTGCGAGAAGGCGATCAAGTGATCCTTTCGGACACTTCGGCCTGGGACAACTATGACCGCATTCTCGTGCGGTGATTGGTGTGTTCTCGGTGTCATACAAACCTAGCCTGCGGTGTTCACAATAAAGCAGTAGTGTTTCACAAAACTCCAAGGAGCCTACGATGAGTTCATCCGGTCCCCTAATTCACCTCGCCGACGTCAAGAAAGTTTTTTACACCGATGAAGTCGAGACTCACGCCCTGTCCGGTATCCATCTCGATATCAAGCAGGGCGAATACGTCTCAATTGCCGGACCTTCGGGCTGCGGCAAGTCCACTCTGCTGTCGATCCTGGGTTTGCTCGATACGCCGACCGACGGCGAATACGTGCTCAACGACCATCCGGTGGAGAACCTTTCGTTGTCACAGCGCGCGCGCATTCGCAATCGCGAGGTCGGCTTCATCTTTCAGAGCTTTAACCTGATTGGCGATCTGACGGTCTACGAAAACGTCGAGCTGCCTTTGACCTACCGAGGCATGAACTCGGCTGACCGGAAAAAGCGCGTCACCGAGTCGCTCGAGCGCGTGGGCATGGCCCATCGCGCCAAGCATCTCCCCAGCCAGCTCTCCGGCGGCCAGCAGCAACGTGTGGCGGTGGCGCGGGCGGTTGGTGGACATCCCAGCATTTTGCTGGCTGACGAGCCCACCGGCAATTTGGATTCAACTAATGGCGAAGCGGTGATGGAATTGATGCGTGAGCTGCATCGCGGCGGCGCCACCATTTGCATGGTCACTCACGATCCCCGTTATGCGCAGCACGCGGACCGCATCGTCCACCTCTTTGACGGGCTCATTGTCGAAGAAGAAGCGGGAGCAAACCGTCGCGAAATCGAAGACGCGAAGCGAGAACTGAAAGAGAGCGGATTCGGAGCAATAGCATGATCGGCCTTCGCAACGTTGAAAAATCCTTCGCGCAGGGCGTCAATAAGACCTACGTTCTGCGCCGGATTGATCTTGATATAAAGCCGGGCGAATTCGTCTCGATCATGGGACCGTCAGGCGCCGGCAAGTCGACACTGCTGCACATTCTCGGCATGCATGACCAGTCGTGGAGCGGCGAGTATTACTTTGACGACGTCGCCGTACATAAGCTGGATCACAAGAAGCGCGCCAACCTGCGCAATAGCAACATTGGGTTTGTGTTTCAAAGCTATCACCTGCTTGATGATCAGACGGTGTTCGAAAATCTCGAACTGCCGCTCTCGTATCGCGACGTGAGCAAGAAAGATCGTCAATCGATAGTTTGCGACACGCTGGATCGCTTTCAAATCGTGGGCAAGAAGGATCTGTTTCCCGCCCAGCTTTCCGGCGGTCAACAACAACTCGTCGGCATTGCCCGCGCCGTGGTGGCGAACCCACGGATCATCCTCGCGGACGAGCCGACCGGAAACCTTCATTCGAGCCAGGGCAAAGAAATCATGGAGATGTTCAGGAAATTGAACGACGAGGGCACCACCATCGTGCAGGTGACGCACTCGGAGGTCAATGCTGAATATGGCAACAGGATCGTACGGCTCGAAGACGGCTGGATAGCCAAAGAGCAGTAGCGTCGTGAAAAGTTTTATGGAACTGACAAACATCAACACTATTGCCGCGCCAATTCCGCGCATGCTGATCGCCGACGATCAACCGGATGTGGTAACCGCCCTGCGTTTGTTGCTCAGGGGAGCGGGCTTCCAAACCGAAGGGGTTAGTTCGCCCGCCGCAGTGCTGGACGCGATCCGGCAACGAGACTTCGATCTGGTGTTGATGGACCTTAATTACGCGCGCGATACTACGTCGGGGCAAGAAGGTCTCGATCTGATCACAAATATTCGAACGCTGGATAGTACGTTGCCCGTCGTGGTCCTTACAGCCTGGGGCTCAGTCGAGTTGGCCGTGGAAGCGATGCACCGCGGCGTGCGCGATTTCGTGCTCAAGCCCTGGGACAACTCACAGCTCGTCAACAGTCTTCGCACTCAAATCGAACAAGGCAGGAGACGACGCCAACAGAAACAGATTGATGCGGAAAGCCAAACTGTCAACCACATACTGCAGCAGGAGTTGACAGAGTCGCAGGAGATTCAAGAGGCGCTGCTGCCAAAACAGTTGCCCGGCATCGAGGGCTTGGAGATTGCAGTCGCCTGGAAGCCGGCGCGCGCGGTTGGTGGCGATTATTTCGATGTGCTCAAGTTTAGTGAACGTCACACGGCCATCTGCATTGCGGATGTGGCAGGCAAGGGCATGCCCGCGGCGCTCGTGATGTCATATATGCAGGCCGCGCTGAGGTCTTTCGCAACGGACCTGGTTGCGCCGAGAGAGCTGTGCGCGCGAGTCAATAGCGTCATGTCTGACAACATGGTGTCGCATAGGTTCATTACCTGTTTTTACGCACTGCTAGACACTCAAAACAGAAGCGTCGCCTACACCAACGCAGGTCATTGTCCGCCAATGCTGATGCGCGATGGCACGTGCATAAGACTGAAAGAAGGCGGCCCGGTATTGGGAATCTTTCCCGGTCATCGTTATCTGCAGGACGAGCTCGAATTACGCGGCGGCGACTTGCTCGTGCTTTTCACCGACGGTGTAACCGAAGCCCGCAATGCCTCAGGCGTCGAGTTTGGCGAAGAACGCTTACAGGAGTTGCTGACAGTTGGGCAGAGGGTTGGCGCTAACGAGCTGCGTGACCGAATCATGTCAGCCGTGAGTGAGTTTACCGAAGGCAATGTTCAAGACGACGCGACATTGATGGTGATTACGGTTGACTGACCTCTTCATGTGAGGGTCTCTCTGACAAAATCATAACGGAGTCCCGCTAACGCACTTCGAGACCAATGCTGCTCAAGGTCAACGAATAGTGCGATTGGAAGCCGGAAGGAATTGTTCAAGATTTTGTTCTCTGCTGCCTTGCTCTGATTTTGATTGAATTTGAAACGTTTTGGACTTGTCGGCGCTTTGGTGCGTGCCCGCGTCGACGCTGGAGGTCTAGCTCCAAAAGCGCACTTTCACGTTTCAATAGTTTAGTTTTCGAACGACAGCTTCAATCACGGCTGGGGAGAACCCGATGGATTCACTGCTCAGGGACCTGCGCTTTTCCGCCCGCTCTCTCTTAAAACGTCCGACGCTGACAATCATGGCCGTCATCACGCTGGCCATCGGCATTGGGGCCAACAGCGCCATTTTCAGCGTCGTCAACGCACTGCTCATCAAGCCTCTTCCGTTTCCGGATCTCGAACGCATAGTCGCAATCTGGGAAACGCAGCCCAGTCGCGGAGTGGTACGCAATGAAGCTTCGATGGCCAATTACCTCGATTGGCGCGCGCAGAATGAGACCTTCCAGCAAATGGCTCTCTATCGTTGGTGGAGCACGAACCTTACAGGCCTCGAAACACCTGAGCGCATCCAGGGTTTTCTTGTCACAGGAGATTTCCTGGATGTTTTGGGAGTCAAGCCGGCGCTGGGAAGAGGCTTCGCGGCCGATGAGGATCAACCGGGTAAAGACGCGGTGGTCATTCTCGATCACGGATTGTGGCAGCGTCGCTTCGGCGCCGACCCCGGCATCGTGAACAAAACAATTACCCTAAATGGCGTGACCCGTACCGTTATTGGTGTTATGCCGCAAGGATTCAACTATCCGTCCGGCGCCGAGGTATTGGCGCCTCTGCCGATAACTCCGGAATTAGCGCGCAGCCGGCAGAGCCATTCTTACTATGTCGTTGGCCGCCTCAAGCCCGATGTTTCTTTGGCACGCGCGCAGGCCGACCTTGCCACGATCGCCTCTCGACTCGAGAAGGAGTACGCAGAATCGAATACCGGTTGGGGCATTGTTGTCTATCCGATCGTTGAGGACGCAGTGCGCCTCTACAAGACGGCAGTGCTGGCGTTAATGGCCGCCGTCGGCTTTGTATTGCTAATTGTCTGCGCGAATGTTGCCAACCTGATGTTAGCCCGAGCCGCCGGCAGGCAGAAGGAGATGGCATTACGAGCAGCGCTCGGCGCAGGTCGTTGGCGTCTTGTTCGCCAGCTACTGACCGAAAGCGTAATGCTCGCGTTAGTCGGGGGAGCGCTGGGAGCCTTGATTGCCTACTGGGGCGTTGATCTGCTTCGCACACTGAATCCTGGCAAGGCCGCACAATTCGCGCCCGGTTGGGATCGTCTCGGAGTCAATCCGACAGTGTTGGGGTTCAATATGGGCCTCTCGCTTTTGAGCGGTCTTCTTTTTGGGCTCGCACCCGCCTGGCAAATCTCGAAAACGGACCTTAACAGAACGCTGAAAGAAGGCGGGCGGCAAACCTCATCAGGCTCGCACCGCCTGCGTGGCCTGCTGGTGATATCAGAAGTTGCGCTGTCACTGATGTTGCTGGTCAGCGCCGGTCTGCTGATGCGCACGTTTCTAGTGCTGCTGAAAACGGAACCGGGGTTCAATTCGAACAACGTGATGACTATGAGGCTCACGCTGCCCGTTGCGAAATATAAGGAGGATGCACAACGCGCCGCTTTCTATCAGGAACTGGTGCGACGCGTGCAGTCTTTGCCTGGTGTTCAGTCAGCGGCGGCTGTCAATTATTTGCCTCTTGGTGGCAGCAATTCATCAGATAGCTTTTTGGTTGAAGGCATTCCGGACCCTCCGCCCGGTCAGGAGTTCCTCGGACGCTATAGGAATTGCACTCC
>JBPCIQ010000046.1:0-4987 GCA_051006135.1 Pyrinomonadaceae bacterium
CATTATGTTTCTAATCCAGGGGCGGCGCTCCTTCGTCGCTTGCCCCTGGCTGTCATATTCAGCGCCTTTGGCGCTCAGGCCTTTCCTAACGGCCAGCGGCAAGCGATGCAGGAAAGAGTCTGTCGGAGAAAGAGGTTTTGACTTCTCATTCACACCGTCGCAGGCAAGTGAATCCGCAGCGAAGCAAACAGTTAAAACGGTTGGATTGTTCGTCCACGGTCAGGCGAGTGGTCAACAATACAGATTCCTGGAAAATCCATCGGCGACCACGCCCTTTGGGCTCAATTTTACATCAGCATGTCTGAACAGGTTATTGGTTGCGAAGGGCTGGAAACTGGGTCTGGCGGCAGCGCGTCCCGCAGCATTTCTTCAAGCACATGCGCTGTTATATCAAGGCAGGTCAGTAACGGGGATAAGGCTGGGTGCGCGGAATGCTCACCAGCGTAACGCTTCGCCTCATCCTGGGCCAATGCCAGGGCTACGTAAGCGTGAGCCAATTTGCGGGCATAGGCTTTCTCGGGAAATAGTTCGGTCATAGCGTGTCCTCTTGATGATTCCTATTTTTACTTAGAAGGCTAAAGCAGAGTGCATTCCAATGTAGGGCCCGTTGAGATCCAGTTTGTCTGGGGACAGCTTCTTTCTAGGAGGCTGTCGGGAAAACAGCTTCTGACTTCTCATTCACACCGTGGCTTCAGCCCGGTGCTCAGAGCGCGATAAAAACAAATGAACCGTTTTAACGCGTTAGAGGGGACACTCCAACTCGGTTGGCTGAGCAAACCTTGCCGGGATTTCACGACATCTTCTTAACCGTCTGCGTGTCAGCCCAAGTTTCCTAACGGGTAAAGCTTTCTTCTTTTTCCAATCACTTCTAGAATATTCGCTACGCTCCCCTTACGCTCGATACAGAAATGAATCCTGGCGACATTTTATTAACGCGTGCAGTGACTGACGGTGACACAACGGCCGTCCGAGCCTTGCTTGCCGCAGGTTCGGACGTCAACACAACGAGCGGAGGTCAAACTCCACTCATTCTCGCAATAGCTTTTAGACGCATTCAGATATTGAAGTTATTGCTCGAGGCAGGCGCTGACCCTCACTTGCGTGATAGTCTCGGGTTGAACGCAATTGATTGGGCAGAGAGGAGAGGCTTCGCGGAGGGAGTGAAGCTATTCGCCGAGAGTCAAACTGGAAAAC
The DNA here is from genome assembly GCA_051006135.1 of Pyrinomonadaceae bacterium. Classification (GTDB taxonomy): domain Bacteria; phylum Acidobacteriota; class Blastocatellia; order Pyrinomonadales; family Pyrinomonadaceae; genus PSRF01. The sequence continues at coordinate 1,195 of JBPCIQ010000046.1, forward strand.
GCGAAATTCCGACAGATGCATCGCGCACAAACCCCACAATTCTCGACAAGTCGGCGCCGCGGCAGATGGATGAGCAGAATCTCCCGATCCCGAGAGAATCAACGCAAGAGGTCCATTCTGACGAGAAGAGTCGGCGGTGGATTGCCGGTTTGAAGCAGAGAATCGACGAGATAGAAAGTCGCAAAGTCGAAGAAGTTCAACGGCTTCCTTCCCCCAGAATTGAAATACAAAACGGACCAGAAGAGGCACCGCCCCGCGTTGACGTTAACGACAACCCGCCTCCAGCATCAATAACACTACCCAAGTCTGAGGTTATTGCGTCTACACCTGATCGCGCGACGAACATCGCGCCTGACACGCCAGGAACCAAAGATCAAACATATTCTCCCGCAGCAACAACCCCGGTCGTTCCACAAAATGTTCTTGCCAGGTCGCAACCGCCATGGTCAACGATCGCGCAGCCCGCGTCGTCCAGTCGCAAGCGATGTCCAAAGTGCAATGCGCTCTACAATAGCGAACTGCTCACGTACTGCGCGAAAGACATGACTCCTTTAGTCAACGTGAGTGAGCCAATGGACGCTTCTCCGACGGAAACACGGAGCATGCCGCCCGTTTGGTTTCTAATGGTATTGACCTTCGTTGTGGCCTGCGGAGTTACTTATCTCATTATTTCCAATTTGAAGAGCGAGCAATCCGCTCCCGTCAGTACGTCATCGGCGCAAGGATCTAGCGACAACGGGTTGCCGTTGGTCGCAGGCGCGCTGAGTGGAAAACAAGTGAATGTGCCTAAGCCGGAGTATCCAGTCAGTGCAAAGAGCGAGCATGTTTCGGGTACGGTGACCGTACGTGTTACGGTAAATAAGAAAGGCAGAGTGACTGGGGTGAAAGTTATCGAGGGCGATTCGCGACTGCGCAACGGAGCGATCTCGGCGGCCCACAAAGCCACGTTCTCGCCTGAGAAGCTAATGGGCCGGGGAGCAGTGGGAACCATTGTCTATACGTTCAAAGAGTGATTACTACGATGCAGCGACTCTGTTGTTATTGTTGGCCGATTCGATGCCTGGTCCGCTGGAATCCACGGGCTCACCATTACGCAAAAGAGCCTTTCACCTACGTCAAGCAGAAGATTTCTGCACGGATAGGCGATTAGCCTTATATCCATCTTGCCTCCTCCCGCTGCGCTTTCAGAACTGTTTCAGAACAATCTCATAAGTTTTAAAGACTCCCCAAGCTTGTTCGATTAGACGCCAACGGACGAATGCTTTCGCGGCTTTGCCGCCCTCCCGTGCGGAAAGCCTATGGCTTTCCGAATCACGATGCTTGACCGGCAAGGGTTGGAAGCGGTTTCATGCGAGTGCTATCGGATCGTCAAGGAATGGACAGCCGAACTGCTTGATTCCTAAGTCGTTCAGCGGCCCTCCTCCGATCTACTGCCATCTCTTTACTCACAATGCATCGATCAGTGCATTGAGAAAGACAGACGCACAACGTCATTGGCATATTCTCATCAGTAACAAATGATTGGGATCGGGTGAAACCCAGTGCATGTGAAAGTAGGGGGCCGGCAAGATTCGACCAGGAGCATTGATGAAAAGCTGCTCCCTTATCTTCGATCCGTCGATTCCAACTCTCAGGAGCCGTTGGATCGGCTTATGGAGGAGATAGCGAAACCAATCATCACTCAGATCGTTGTACGCAATCTCCGGTTTGGGGAGGGATCCCGAGCCTCCCGACTTAGTACCGAGGATGTAGCGATCAGTTCCTATTGCGACTTACCCGCTGAAAGATAAGATGAGGGGAAGATGAGGGACCCCTTAACTCGCCTTTCGTTCGAACTTGATCACTTCGCCCCAAGGCTCTGTGAGTTTGTTGACCGTCTACATTTGAGAGAGTATTCGTTTACCCCGTTGTGGTCGGCGTCGAACACGAGCCCGGCTGGTGAGCGATCTTGCATTGCTTCCAGTAACGCCCCGCGCACTACAGAGTTCATGGTGACATGTTACATGTAATACCCGTAACTAATCGTCTCCGGCTTTGGCTCATATTCTCCAGGCAGGTATTTCATATTTTCACCGACCTTTGCGCGCACCTCAGCGTAAGCGGGTATTTGCCAGAGATTCTAGATTGGAATGTCAAAACGAAAATCAAATAGTAAAATGGCTGACGTCCCACCAACCCACGACTCCAACACCGATAGGCCAGCAGTGCCCTAATATACGAGCTAAAAACACTCAAATATGCATAGCACTTTGACACCGGGCACAGTTTCCTTGTTAGGTTGAAAGCACTGACTGAGCAACATCAGTTCTTCCCTCGTTTCTTGATTTCTTCAAGAGCCTCCTCGATTGTGCCACGACGTTTGTCTTTTAGCTCCGGGTATCTAACTAGCCATTTGTTGAGTGCCTCTTCAGACCTGAAGAGATTAATGACCCCTCAACCACCGCCCATAAAGAGAATGGTGGAAGCAGGCTCCACAGTAGCAGGCTTGCCTTTGTCGAAGACGACATGAATGCGCGCCGTACCTTCAGGCGATGAGGTGTTTATCGTGACTTTTTCATCTGCGAGTTTGCTGCTGACCAGCAGCATGAAGTCGATTGCTCAATTAGTGTTGAACTGGCGACCGCCATCCAGGCTTACCTTGTGAAAGATGAAGTCCAAACGCGGCTCCCACTTGATATATCGCGTTACTACTTTATAGCCGGCCCCTTTTGAGGCGGCACGCTGCACTATCTCGTAGCGCTCCAGCATCGAAAGCCCTTGGTCCGCTTTGACTTCGGTTATCCCAACTGCTTTGGCAATGTCGGAAACGGTTGGCTGCGGTTTCCCATCGCGGTCCGCATTGATAAGCGTTCGGGCAATCAGCTTTTCGTCAGGCGTGAGCACAAGTGTGACCCATCCCCAGCGGCGAATTATTTCGTGAAGCTCTGGATGCGTCTTGATGTGATTGCCAATACGAAAGCGTGATTCATCTGATGGCTTCATTTTGAGTGCAGCCATGGCAATATCGACGCTCGTCACGCTGTAGTCTTCTCCCCAATCGGCAACCAAATATTTGATTACCTTCTGCTCTTCAGCGCTAAGGCGCCCCTGATTCTTAGGACTTCGCTTGGTGACAGCCTGTCCCGCACAGACCAGGAAAAGAAGGATGATTGGTGCAAAGAATAACCGCAAATTGTGCACAGGTTTGATCATTCGTGTCCCTCCACTTTCGTTTACCGCCTAGCCTCTAGTATCGCTTCTATGTCTCGTTGAATATCCGCGGCTTTGGTTGCAGACACGCCCAGGTATTTCTTATGAAGCTTCCAGCCTGGAGCGATAACATAGGTTGCCGGAAAGCTAATTACTCCATACTCAGACACCGTATCGTCATTGCCGACGAGAAGTGTGTAGCGCATCTTGTACCGTCTAGCAAATTTCCGTATGTCTTTAGCCCATCCCGACTGGACCGCCATCCCAATGACTTTCACGCCGCGCGGGCCGTACTTTTGCTCCAGACGATTAAACGCCGGAATCTCCGTAATACAACCCTCACACCAGGTGGCCCAGAAATCGAGGACTACGATACTGTCCTTCAGCTCCTGCGAAGTCACCTTCTGCCCTTTGACGGTACGCAATGAAAACTCAGGCAAGGGATCAGGGTGCTGGGCCACAGCGCTGACGCAAAGCAAACAAATGAATAAAAGTGCTCGTATGGCAACCATGCCCATTATCCTACTTCCACTGTCTCAGTCATCAGCTTCTTGATTGTTACGCCGTGTGCATTAAATAAAACCTTCAAACCTAAAGGCTCGGC
>JBPCIQ010000047.1:0-10576 GCA_051006135.1 Pyrinomonadaceae bacterium
GCACAGCGCGACGGAACAGGATCCGTAAGGTTTACTGTGCCTTTCCTTGAGCCATGAATAAAACTCCAGATGAGCGGAGCGGAATTCAAGTATCTTGAGGCCGCCAAACGCGTTAACTGCTCTGGCATAGAGGGAAAATTGAGGCGCTAGAACCTGAAGTATTACCGACTCTGAACAACAAGGCCTTGATGCTAACGCACTCGTAACTATGCCCGCAACAAGGCTGCTGAGCGATAGTCGTATTTCGAGTTTCATTGAAGACGATCCACGAAATCACTTGTTACACGAACCACCACGAACATTAGTACATTTCGTGTGATTCGTGGATCAGCCTGGCTTTGAACGCTCGCGACCTGGAGGTTGAACTCTCAACTGCCCACACGTTGACACCATTCTCAAGCGACAACTACTATGCCCGCGGCCCAGGTATGGGTTTACAAAGCTTCTATGCGCATCTACGACGTTAGCGTTCCGCTGTCCGCGAAGACTCCTACTTATCCCGGTGATCCAGGCATCGAAATCAGGCAATGGGCAGCTCTCGCAAACGGCGATTCTGCCAACGTTTCCCTGCTTCATCTCGGTGCGCACACAGGTACGCACGTCGATGCACCAGCCCATTTCATCGAAGGCGCCGGACGCGTTGAATTTCTGGCACTAGAGGACCTGATGGGACCAGCACAAGTGGTGGAAGTGCCGGATAGCATTGTAACTATCGACGCTAGTTTTGTGTCGGCGCATTGTCAGGCGGGATATGAACGGATTCTATTCAAAACGCGTAACTCCGGGTTCTGGGCGAGCGAGGAACCTGTCTTCCAGACTGACTTTACTTATGTAGACCTCAGCGCCGCGCAGCAGCTTGTAAGTCAAGGCACGCGTCTGGTGGGAATTGACTATCTTTCAATAGAGCGTTTCAAATCAAAGACTCATGAGACCCATGTCGCCTTGCTCTCGAAAGCAATTGTTATCCTTGAGGGTCTGGATCTTCGCGAGGTTACAGCCGGCATCTACGAGTTGATCTGCCTGCCGCTCAAGATCGCGGGCGGAACTGGAGACGGAGCACCCGCCCGTGCGGTGTTGCGGACTCTTCAATAACGCTGGGTGCTCAGCAGACTGCCCAGCTGTGTCACAACATGCAGAATGATTCAAACTACCGCGAACGGGTTTATAAGGTTGTTCGCCGTATACCGCGTGGTCGCGTGATGACCTACGGGCAGATTGCGGAAATACTTGGCGAGGGTTACACGCCACGAACGGTTGGTTTTTGTATGCATGGCTCGGATGATGCCACGCCATGGCATCGCGTTATTAATGCACAAGGCGCATGCTCAACCGGAGGCATTGTTCTTCCCCACGACAAGCAGCAGCGCATGCTGGAGGCGGAAGGCATAGAGTTTAATAGACGAGGGCACTGCGATCTGAAAACCTACCTCTGGATCCCTGAGGAGCAACGAAACAAACACCGAACGCAGCTGGACCGGACGACGCTGTTCAAACGCTAAGCAGCCAAAGGAGAAGCATGAATAATGACTCGATGGAGCGAAGAGCGCCTTACGCAGTTCTCCCCCGCGTTATTCGGTCTCCCACCAGATGGTAACCACGGCGTTCGAACTTCCTAATTACCGAATTATTCAGAACCTTGGCGTGGTTCGCGGAATCGTGGTCCGCTCGCGCAATATATTCGCTACGATTGGAGCCTCGCTCCAAACGATCGTGGGGGGAAACATCACAGTGTGGACAAATCTTTGCGAACAGACTCGCGTAGACGCCTTTGAGATAATGATTCAACACGCAACAGAAATTGGGGCCAATGCTATTGTTGGCGCGCGCTACGACACTACCGAACTTTCGACCGGAGTCACCGAAGTGCTGGCTTATGGTACTGCCGTGATAGTCGAGCCGACCAACCCGGGAGATAGCTACCGTTCATGAACTCGGGTGAACTCACGGCAGCCCAGCTCAAGCGAATTCACCAGGCTCTCGCCGAAGTACCGTTTGCCAAGCTTGTCGGTATTGAGCTGGAGGAAATTGCTACTGGAATGGCCACGCTGGCGCTGGACGTGAGAAGCGAGTTGAAGCAGAACAATGGCATAGTTCACGGAGGTGCCATTGCAACGCTCATCGATACCGCCGCCGCTTTTGCGGTAATCTCGGTATTACCGGTAGACGAACAAGCAACCACCGTGGATTTGACGATCAACTACCTCCGGCCCCTGAGGTCAGGCCGTGCACGAGCCACGGCACGAGTCGTCAAGGCTGGGAAGAGGGTGATCGTGGTTACGGCGGAAATGGCGGACGGAGCTGGAAAACTAGCTGCCACAGCACTTACGACGTATATCAGGGTCTGAATCCAGCGCGGCTAGTCGGGCGCAAGCCTAAGTTAATATCGTGGACAGCGGTTCGTTCATCCGTGTACAATCGAGTTGGCCTTCCAAATGCAGCATTTCGAGGCCCCCTGCCCTTGAAGACGCTCGGTGTTACCCAAGACCGCTCTAACCTGCCGAGGACAACCCCCGCTGGCAAGCGCGCAGGACTAGTTAATATCAAGGCCGTTTTGACTTTAGATGCATTCTCTCTACCACGCACTTCTAGCTCAGCACCCACGACAGTTGACGCCCGTTCGTTGCGCGGTGTCAACGATCGTGCAACTCCATCGTTATTTCGAGGAAGTGGTGCTGGAAAACCATCTAGGCGCAATGGTAGTTGAGAGCTTACCTACATCTGAGGAGCGATCTGCGCGCGAGGTAGTTCGCGTGGAGGACCTGGGTCGGGTAGCTGAAACCTGCTTTTTTTCGGTAACTAAGAAAGACGGCTTGGCCCGATTAATATCTGGTCGGGCAAAGAATAGCAATAAAATTGTTTTTTTGGACCGAGTCGAACAAGGCACGGCTTGCGAGCGCTACGTGGTGATTGCGCATGATCGGTTCTCCGCTCTGCTTGCGGCAGTGCACGACGACGAAGACGGGGAAAACAGTTCGGGCGATCTTGTAGTCTGGACCTTTGAACCGGATGTCGTTTATTCGGCTTTGGAATATCTAATGGCGCGGGTATCCGCCGAACATCCTTTTCACGCTAATCTGTTTGCGAACGCGGTCAGCGTCTCCGTGCCAAAGACCACTTCGCTACAGCTGACCCTGGGCGTGACCACAAAGCTTGCGCTTCTCTTGCAGGCACAAGCCGAACGTGAGATCGCTGTTAACCGTATCGCCACTGCCATCAGGAACTCGCTTAGCCTCGACGGCGTCTTACAGACCGCGGCCAGCGAGGTGGGACGGGCACTCAACGTAAAATGTTGCGCGGTGCGGGTTGAAGGTAAACTGGTTGGTCAAAATATGACCAAGGCGTATTTTCGCTCAGATGTCACCTTGGTAGGCGCCACAGATGGTGGTTTATTTGGCGACCTTGACGCAGTCAGTGAGCACCTTTCAACATCCCTGACAACCTGGGTTGTTGACAGTGATGATGCGTCTGCAAAATCAACCTTGGCCCAGGCTGCTGTGCCCCTAATCTTTCAAGGTGGCTTTGTCGGCTTCCTATTGGTGCGCTCAGATGACCCGGCTCGGATCTGGGCTGACAACGAACTGATGCTCATGCACACGGTTACTCATCAACTCACCGTTGCCGTCAATCAGGCGCATATGTTTGCCCAAATGCAGGAGTTGGCCCTGACCGACGGACTCACAGGATGCTATAACCGCCGCTCTTTCGAATTACAACTTGAGCGCGACCTGCACCTGGCCATCAGAATTCGCCAGCCACTCTCACTAATCATGCTGGACTTGGACAAGTTCAAGCAGATTAACGACAACGCTGGCCACGAGGCTGGAGACAACGCGCTGCGTCTACTCGCACACAGCCTGCGTAGCGAATTGAGGGCAGTAGACACTGCCGCGCGATTTGGCGGTGATGAGTTTGCTGTGATTCTTCCTCAGGCAAACATAGAAGGGGCACAGGTAGTGGCCGAGCGGCTACGCAGCAGGCTGGCACAATCTGAGATCCCGGGATACGGTGCATTGACTGCCTCTTTTGGACTGGCTAGTTACCCCGCTCACGCATCTTCTCGCGACACATTGGTTGATGCCGCAGACCGCGCACTCTTCAACTCCAAGCGCTCAGGCCGCAATCAAATCAGTGTCGCTTGCGAAGATACATCTAAGACACGCCTATCCGGGCCCGCTGTTTTCCCTGCGAAAGACGAGAACTTCGCTGAGCTAATGCAAAAGATCTAACAGGTCTAAAAAAGTGGCGAGCCGCAATAGAGCAGTAAAGCACTTCATCCTTCCCCCTCATATCCCTCTCGCACTCTTCTTCGTCAAGCGCCCGCTTTCGCGTTTTTGCGTCCGGAAGCGAAATCGCGCATCATAACGTTTCCCGACTCTTGCTCTGGAATGCCTGGGCTAAGTTGCGCGCCGGATTATGGACGACTTACGAAAATTTGCGCGATACTTCCGTCCTTATAAGGCGTCAGTGATTATCGGCATCCTTTGCATACTCGCCGGCGTTATCTTCAATCTCACAATTCCTCTCATCGTCGGGCAGGCTGTGGATGAAAACTGGATCGAGGTTTCCTGGTCAAAGTTAACTGTGTCGGCTCTGAAAGTGCTTGGCGCAAGTTTCGCCAGTGGTATGTTTCTGTTCCTGCAACGTCGCATACTGATTGGAATGTCGCGCCACATCGAATTCGACCTGCGACAGGATTTTTACGCCCACCTGGTGGATCAGCCGCTCTCCTTCTTTCAAGAACATCGGATTGGCGACCTGATGGCTCGCGCGTCGAACGATCTGGCAGCAGTCCGTCAGCTGGCCGGCCCCATGATTATGTATACGTTGCAAACGATCTTCGTCGTTGTGCTCGTGCTACCGTTGATGTTGCTGATCAACTGGTGGCTAACGCTCCTGCTATTTGTGACTATGCCATTGGTATCGCTGACGGTTAAGGTCTTCGGCCAACAAGTCCACGTCCGATTTGAGAAGATTCAGGACTTTTTTGCCCAGATTACCGCGCGGGCCCAGGAAAACTTCACCGGTGTGCGGGTTGTTCGCGCATACGCCCAGGAAGGCGCTGAAATTTCGGCCTTCAACCAATTGAACAAGGAATTCGCTGAAAAGAATCTCGGCCTGGTAAGAATTGATGCGGTAATGCGGCCGTTGATGCAATTCCTAATCGGCATAGGTTTTGTCCTGATTATCTGGGCAGGCGTGCCGCTGGCGATTCGAGGAGAGATTACAGTCGGAGAATTCACGGTCTTCAACATGTATCTTATGCGACTTGTCTGGCCATTAATAGCGCTCGGATACGTTGTGAATCTCTTTCAGCGTGGCACAGCCAGTTTGAAAAGGATGAATACGATATTCGCGATCAAGCCTTCCATAGCCGATGCCGCCGGAGTGAAGCAGCAAAAAGCTATTGCCGGGGAAATTGAATTTCGAGACCTTACGTTCAGATATCGTCCGAACGACGAACCGGTTCTACGCGATATTAACCTGACCATCCCGGTCGGCCAGTCTGTTGCTTTGGTCGGACGAACAGGCAGCGGCAAATCCACTCTGGTTAACCTCATCCCCCGGTTAATTGAAGCGCAGGCAGAGGGCGTGTTCGTGGACGGCGTTTCAGTGCGAGATTATCCACTCGCGCAACTGCGTTCCAGCATTGGCTATGTGCCTCAGGAGACCTTCCTGTTCAGCGATTCTCTGGCCGAGAACATAGCCTTTGGCGTAGAGAAAGCCGAACGGGCAGAAATCGAGTGGGCGGCTGAAATAGCAGGGTTGACTGAAGATGTTAACGCTTTTCCGGATGACTTCGACACGATGGTAGGCGAGCGTGGCATCACTCTTTCCGGAGGACAGAAGCAAAGAACGGCCATTGCGCGTGCGGTCATGCGCGAACCGAGGATCCTGATTCTCGACGATGCATTGTCTTCTGTTGACACTTACACGGAAGAGAAGATTCTGGGTCGCCTCCGGGGGGTGATGCGCGATCGAACGAGCCTGATAGTTTCCCATCGTATCTCGACAGTGCGCGACGCGGATCTAATTTGCGTGCTCGACGAAGGGCGAATCGTCGAACGCGGAACACATGGTGAACTTTTGGTGTTGGGCGGTGAGTATGCCGATCTTTATGAACGACAACTACTCGAAGAGGAGCTGGCCGCAACCTAAGGCATTGCCGATTGCCAATGGGCGCCGAGCGTCAATGCAATCCTTGCACGCAACAAACTGAACGAGAGAACTTGCACCGAACAGGACGAGAAATTGGCAATTGGCAATTGGAAATGTATGGAGAGCGCCCCGAATGAAACCAATGGACCACAGCGCCCAAACAGATCTCGACGCGCGTTATCGAACGATGCTGATTCTCTGGTTCGCATTGTTCATGAACATTGCCATCTTCTTTGTTTTTTCGCTGTTGATGAGTCAAGAGAGGAGTAACAATCGTGATACCGCTCCCAGCATCCTTTTGCCTGTGGTGTTCACTGCTCTGGGGACACTTCTTGTTGCTCTTTCCTTTGCGGTGAAAGGGAAGTTACTTAAGCGATCAGTGGAAACGCAGGATGTTCAGCTGGTGCAAAAAGCCCTTGTGATCGCTTGCGCCATGTGTGAGGCAAGCGCTCTGCTGGGATTGATCGAACGTTTTCTGGGCAACGGTCGCGAGTACTACTTGCTGTTCTTGATTGCCGCGCTTGGCACGGCGCTTCACTTTCCGAGACGCGAGCACCTCGTTGCGGCGACTTATAAAACTTCCCGGGGCGCGGCATCTTCCTAAGAATCATGTCAACGGCCGTCAAACAATTCCACGAAGAAGAGGCAATCGGAAAGACCTACGATTTCCAGGTGGCGCGCAGACTGCTGCGATATCTCCGACCCTACCTGCGCCTGCTGGTTCCCGCTCTCGTGCTCACGCTAGTGCTCAACCTGCTGGGAATTCTGCAGCCAAAGTTTACCCAGTACGCAATTGACTGGCACATCCTGCCGCGAAAAGCTGACGGCCTCATGCTTCTCGTCGGTCTCTTTTTCGGCGTGCAACTTTTGCGTTTCGTTTTTTCTTACCTCCAGACCGTGCTGCTCAACACTGTGGGCCAGTACGTCATGTTTGATATTCGCCGCGAGCTTTATGACAAGCTGCAACACCAGGAAGTGGCCTACTACGATCGGAATCCCGTAGGACGCATCATGACGCGTCTCACCAACGACGTTGACGCTTTGAACGAACTCTTCACACAGGGTGTTACAGATGTTCTCGGTGACGTGGTCATGATTGTCGCGATCATCGGCGTGATGCTGTGGATGGACGTGCGACTCACGCTGGTAACACTGCTGACTGTGCCCATGCTCTTTGCGGCCACCACGTGGTTCCGCAAAGGCGCCCGGAAGGGTTACGACATGGTAAGAACGCGCATTGCCCGCATCAACGCCTTTCTGCAGGAACATTTTGCCGGCACGCAAACCGTTCAGATCTTTAGTGCTGAAGCAAAATCGCTGCGTAAGTTTCACGCAATTAACGACGATTATCTCAAGGCTAATGTAGATACGATTTTTTACTATGCGGTCTTTTTTCCTCTGGTCGATTTTATTGGCGCCGTCGGCATTGCGCTGATCATCTGGTATGGCGGATACCGGGTAATGAACGGGGCGTTGACCCTGGGCGCGCTAGTCGCTTTCATCCAATATTCAGGCTTTCTCTTTCAGCCAATTCGCGACATCTCGGATAAATACAACGTGCTCCAGGCGGCGGTTGTCGCTTCCCACCGTATTTTCAAGACACTGGATTTGCCCATTGCGATCAAAACCCCGGAGCATCCGCTGAAATCTGGCCGGGCGCGAGGGTTCATCGAATTCGAGAATGTCTGGTTTGCTTATAAGGATGACGACTGGGTGCTAAAGGACGTTACGTTTACCGTGAGTCCCGGTCAATCGGTCGCGCTCGTGGGCCATACCGGTTCGGGCAAGACTACGATCACCAACCTGTTGATGCGTTTCTACGACATCCAACGCGGTCGCATACTGTTGGACGGGGTGGATCTTCGCGATTGGGACCTGCAATCATTGCGGGAGAATTTCGCGGTAGTGCTGCAGGACATTTTTCTCTTCAGCGGCACGGTCGAAAGCAATATTCGCCTTGGTCGTAGCAGTATTGGGGACGAGCGTGTGCGTTGGGCAGCAGAGGAAGTTCATGCCAGCAAGTTCATCGAACGCTTGAAAGACGGTTACAAGGCTGAAGTAAGGGAGCGTGGTGCGGGACTCTCCGTTGGTCAGAAACAATTAATTTCGTTTGCTCGCGCGCTGGCGTTCGATCCTGCCCTGCTGATCCTCGATGAAGCAACCAGCTCCATCGACACAGAGACGGAGCAGTTGATTCAACAAGCCATCGAGCGCGTGATGAGGGATCGCACATCGATTGTTGTCGCTCACCGGCTTTCAACAATTCAAAGAGCGGACCAGATCATCGTGCTTCACCACGGCGAGATACGTGAACAGGGTACCCATCAGGAGCTGCTCGCCAAGCGGGGTCTCTACTGGATGCTTTATAAGCTGCAGTATGCCGATGGTGGTCGATCGGAACCTGTCACGCTGCCAACCGAGGAAGAAGAACCGGCGCCAGCTACCAGCCGGCTGCAGTTCAGCGAATAGTTTTACCAGTCCTACCACACTGCAATCAGGAGAATGTCCGTGAAATCAAAAACCAAACTTCGTCTGTTTTCATTCGTTGCGATTCTTCTAATGTCGTTGCTATCACCGCAGACAGCGGAACTAAAGAGTGAACAAAACAGTGGTTTGCGGTTTGCAATCTCGTTTCCCGACAGGAGTAACAAAGAGCCGCTTGATGGACGACTGCTCCTGCTCGTCTCCACAGACAACTCCCGAGAGCCACGCTTTCAAATCAGCGAAGACCTCACAACTCAACAGGTATTTGGGATTGATGTGGAAGGACTGAAGCCAGGTCAGGAAGCCATTGTGGGTGCCAGCGCGTTTGGTTATCCAGTGCGGAGACTTGCCCAGGTTCCAGCCGGTGAATACACGGTTCAGGCGCTGCTGCATCGCTATGAGACTTTTAAGCGCGCTGACGGACACACTGTGAAGCTGCCCATGGATCGCGGTGAAGGCCAGCAATGGAACCGAGCCCCCGGCAACCTCTATAGCACACCGCAAAAAGTTAGTATCGATCCGCAAAAGTCAGTGAGCATCAAGATAGTCCTGGATAAAGTGATTGCACCCATCGAGTCGCCGAAAGACACGAAGTACATCAAGCACGTAAAGATGCAGAGCAAGCTGCTCTCAGATTTCTGGGGCCGGCCCATGTATCTCGGCGCCAACATCCTCCTGCCTGAAGGCTTTGATTCGCATCCGAACGCCCGCTATCCGTTGGTCATCTTCCACGGTCACTTCCCTGCCGACTTTGGCGGCTTTCGGGAGACGCCGCGGGATCCAAACCTGAAGCCTGAATACAGCGACAGGTTCAAACTCGAAGGCTATAACAAGATTGTTCAAGAACAGGCCTACAAGTTTTACCAGGAATGGACTGGGCCCGGTTTTCCCCGCATGATCATCATTGAGATTCAGCATGCAAATCCTTACTACGACGATTCATACGCCGTGAACTCGGCCAATCTTGGACCTTATGGCGACGCGATCACTTATGAGCTGGTTCCCTTTATTGAGAAACAATTTCGCGGGATAGGAAAAGGCTGGGCGCGCTTCATGTATGGCGGTTCAACCGGTGGCTGGGAAGCGCTCGCGGCTCAGATTTTTTATCCAGACGAATACAACGGCGCGTGGGGAGCCTGTCCTGATCCGATCGACTTCCGCGCTTACACAGTCGTCAATATATACGACCATAAGAACGCCTATCGCGCCGACAGCAAGTGGAAGGTGACTCCGCGTCCGGGAAAACGAAATTACCTGGGTGAGCTAGCGGCCACGATCGAGGAAATGAATTACATGGAACTTGCTCTCGGAACAAAAAGCCGTTCGGGTGGCCAGTTTGACATTTGGGAGGCGGTGTATTCACCTGTCGGCAGCGACGGCTATCCCAAACCAATTTGGGACAAGGTCACAGGAGAGATTGATCATGCGGTCGCCGCCTATTGGCGGGAGCATTACGACCTCGGTTATATCCTGAAAAGAGATTGGAACAAGCTCGGACCAAAGCTCGCAGGCAAGCTTCACATCTACGTTGGCGAGGCCGACAACTATTTTCTGAACGATGCGGTCTATCTCGTAGAAGACTTTCTCAAGACAACCACCAACCCTCATTACGGCGGCGAAGTGGATTATGAGCCACGCGCCGAGCATTGCTGGAACGGCGACCACACACGGCCTAACGCAATCTCACGTCTCAGGTATCACCAGTTTTACGCGCCCAAGATTGTGGCACGAATACTCAAGAGTGCCCCGCCTGGTGCGGATTTGACGAGTTGGCGGTATTAGAAACTATCGCGCGGTGCCATGGTTCTGGCAACTTACCGGCGGGGCAGAGAGCCCGGGTCAAAACTGGCAGAATGATGAGTGCAAGCAGTCGCCCATCAATACAGAACCGCGAGCGGTAGCGACCGGATGCTACCACTCTACACTCAATAAACCG
>JBPCIQ010000048.1:0-10686 GCA_051006135.1 Pyrinomonadaceae bacterium
ATCACAGTGAGTTGAGTATATGATCCGGTCGCTACCGCTCGCGGTTCTGTATTGAGCGAGGACCCTGTTGCGAGTAAATCCTACGCGTGAAATCCGCGAATCGTATCCACGACATATTGCTGCTGGGCTTCTGTAAGTTCTGGGAAACAAGGCAAGGCAACTGTTTCGCGTGCAGCACGCTCGGCTTCAGGGAACGCACCTTCTTTGTATCCCAAATACTCAAAACATTCCTGCCTGTGAAGGGGAAGCGGATAGTAAATCTTTGTCCCCACATCGTGCCTGGCCAGATGTCTAATCATGGAATCCCTGTGCGCAGGCACGCGCACAACGTACTGATGAAAAATATGCCGGGCCTCCGGTCGAATGAAGGGTGGAACGAGCTCAAACTCAAGCTCAGCATCCTGCAGCATTTGATTGTACGTGGCAGCCTTCTGCCGACGTTCTTCGGACCAGCTTTCTAAGTATTTGAGCTTTACCCGTAATACTGCCGCCTGTAATGCATCGAGCCTGCTGTTGATACCAACTTCACTGTGATGATACTCGTTTGCTGCGCCATGAACGCGGAGTCGCCGCAAGCGATCCGCTAGTTCCCGGTCATCTGTTGTGAGCATTCCACCATCGCCGGCGCCGCCCAAATTCTTTGTCGGATAAAAACTGAAACAGCCCAACCTGCCAATTGAACCGGCTCGACGCCCATGGTCCTCGCTTCCCAAAGCCTGAGCAGCATCTTCAATAATTGGCAACTGATGTCGATCACCAATCTCCAGCAGCGGATCCATATCCGCACATTGGCCATATAGATGGACAGGCATGATCGCACGTGTCCGCGGTGTTATCGCTTCCTCAACACGCGCAACATCCAGGTTGTAAGTGCGCGGATCAATGTCTACAAACACAGGTCGGGCCCCTGCGCGCGCAATTGCTGAGCCGGTGGCAAAGAAAGTGAACGGACTCGTAATCACTTCCTCGCCGGAAGTAATACCAAGCGCCAATACAGCAAGCAGCACCGCATCGGATCCAGAAGCGCAACCAATCGCCTGCTTTGTTTGCGAATACCGCGCCACTTCCTCTTCGATCGCCTGAACTTCGGGGCCCAGGATAAACTGCTGTGAGTCCATGACCCGCGCGATGGCTCCCATCAACTCATCACGCAAAGATTCGTGCTGCGCACGCAAATCCAAGAGAGGGACCTTCATTTAGTTTTAGACGGCCGGGTTGAAGTAGGATTAATAAATAGCTGGTCGCATGAATTTCTGGTATGCCGAGAGTTCTATCACCTCTCGGAATTCGTGTGGAATCACAAGGAGCGGCGTGGGACGGACTCGGAAACTGGACTGACTTCCTTTGCCGGGCCCTATCATAAAGGTCGAGCTATCTCGTTTCGGCAGCAGCGCCGGCTGAGTCTTCCGACCCTTCGTCAGCTTCGCTCTCCGAGTAGTAACTCGAGTAGTAGCCGGAGTAATAGTAATCCTGGGTCTCGAGCTTCACATTATTGAGGACCACGCCGAAGATGTGGGCACCCACGTCGAGCAACTGTTGCTTGGCGCGCCGAACGACGGCTCTTGAGCTCTTACCGCCATGAACAACAAGCACCACGCCATCTACCATCGTCGATAGAATAGACGCATCAGTAAAGGAAATCGCGGGCGGTGAATCGATGATGATGTGCACGAAGCGTTCACCGAGCAAACTTAACAGCCTGCGCATCTCATCTGAACCTAAAAGTTCAGCCGGATTCGGGGGCACTGGGCCAGAGGTGAGCAGTTTCAGGTTGGGGATCTTGTCGTAAGTTTGCAGCAGCTGGTCCAGATCAGTCTCCCCTGACAGCCAGTTTGTGAGGCCCCTGGCATTGGGCACGTTGAAGTGAGCATGCAACCTGGGGCGCCTGAGATCACAATCGACAATCAACACTTCGGCCCCGGTTTGGGCAAGCATTGACGCGGTGTTGATAGCAGTTGTCGTCTTACCTTCGGATGGTTGGCTCGAGGTGACCAGGATTGTCTTCGGAGGCTGACCTGCTGAAGACAACAACAATGACGTACGAAGGTGCCGGTAGGATTCAGCAATGGGTGAACGCACGTCGTCGATCATCGCCAACGCAGTCGACTCTGCGGGCGCACTGGAAGGACTGCCCGGAATTCCCACTATCAGCCGCTGCCGATCACTGCGACTTGCTGGAATCAACGCCAGCGCCGGCAGGTGGATATATCGATCGACATCTTCGATCGACTTGACCGTGTCGTCGAGGAAATCCAGCAGGAAGGCAAGGCCGATCCCGGCTACCAGGGATAACAAGAAAGCGATCATTATATTGCGAAGCCGGGGAGGCCCAACAGGCGACTTCGGCAGGCGGCTGCTGGTGGCAATACTAACCTCGTTTGGCCTGTCGCTGGAGGTTATCTGGAGTTCACGTTGCCGCTGAAGCAGAGTGTTTAGATACTGTTTGTTTGTCTCAAGCTCCTGGCTGATCGCTATCATTTCAATCTGGTCGCGCGTCTGCTGAGTTGTTGTTCCACGCTGCTGTTGATAGGCACTGCGCAGGCTGTTCTCTCGTGCAACGGCAGCCTGATAGCGGCTCTTCATCGCGGTCACTACTTCAGTCGGAGCTTTCAAAAGTTCCGCTTCCAGAGGTTTGAGCTGTGCATCAAGCTTCTTTACGTCCGGCCACTCGGGGGTATAGACAACCAGCAGCGCGTCTCGTTTCTCCTTAATACCGGAGATCCTTTCTCTCAGCTTTTCGATGCGATTCGAAATCTGCACGTCGGGAATGGAGAATGCATCCGGCTCTCTTCTGGCAGCCTCATACTGAGCCTGGAAATTCTTTCTTTCATTTTCCGCTTCGAGCAACTGGCTGCTGAGCATTGCAAGTCTTTTGGCTTCAAGATTGCCAGCGGGGTCGCTGGTCATAGGTAGGTTGTGGTTTTTCGCGTAGTTGAATTGTACCTCTTGATCGCGTTTTATTTTGGTTTGGAGATTCGCAATCTCTTTTGCTAAAAGATCCTCAGCTTTCGTAGAACCAGCCGTCGCTCTTTCCAAATTGTTATTGATGAAAACCTCGGCAAGCGTATTTGCAATCTTTTGAGCTAACTCGGGCTCGGAATGATTAAACTTGATCAGGACCAGGTTGGTTCCCAGCTCTGGTTCAATGGTTTCGCCGGCGATGATGGCATCCTCGTAGGGTTCCAGTTTTGCCAGCTCCTCGGGGCTGAGTGATTGATCAGTTACTGCAGTCTCTCCCACTACAGAGAGTTCTGAACCAGTGGCAGGTGAAGCTGGCGTCGCTTTCTTTTGCCCCGAGAACATTCTGCGAAGCGAAGCAAAGACACCGCCTTGAGCCTGACCGCCGAAAAACGCTGGATTATTCTGAAGGTCGAGCGTCAGCACAACCTGACGGGCGAGCGCGGGATTTTGCAACAACTTGAGTTGAGTACCCCAAAAAGCAGGGTCGCTCTGGGCGTTGATGACAATTTCTTTCGTCTGCAGCACACTTCTTGGCTTCTGCTCGATCCGAATTGTCGTCTCTCCCTGATAAATCGAAGGCTGGCGAAACATCTGGATTGCCACCAAAGAAGTAACAACTAGCACCAGGCTCAGGATCAACCACTTCCGCTTCAAAATAACAAACAAGTAGTCGCGGATACTGGTGGGCTCCATCGCCGCTACGCCATAGGGCTTTGACTGAGCAATTTCGGCAAGGGGGCGGTCCACACTGCGGTCAAGTGCACTCACCGGCATCAGGCGATTATCTTGCGACATCATGATTATTTAGACCCTCGATAAACCACTGCGAAATGGGGGATTAGAAATAATACCAGAGACCTGCCGTGTGGCAAGTTGTGATTGACGAACTTCAGCCTTGAACAGCTATCTCAGCCGGTCTTCCGGCCTTCCACGAAGTGCGCCAGCGCTTCTCGCCACGGAGGGAGAGGCGTCAGCCCTATTGCCTCTGAAATGAGACACTTCAAGCGAGAATTCCTGGGACGAGGAGCTGGGCGCTTTAGAGACCCCACCGTTACTGGTTCGAGATTTACCCCCTCACATTGCGCGGCGTTCAAAGCCGCTCGCGCAAACTCGTCATAGCTCGCACCTTCTCCAGCATTTACCACGTGAAAAACGCCGGGCAGGTCCAGTTGCGCCAGCTCGCGCAACCGTATTGCCAGGTGCGGCGCGTAGGTTGGCGTTCCCCAGGCGTCGCTGATTGCTTTTAGTCGCTCCCCTCGCCTGGCGCGGTCCACAATAGTACTCAAAAAATTTGTTCCACCTCTGCCAAAAATAAAGCCGCTGCGGACAACGACGGTTCGTGCGTAAGCCTGTTGGGCCCTGCGCTCGCCTTCGAGCTTAGAGTTGCCGTAAACGCTTTGGGGGTGCGGATCATCTCGTTGTGTATAAAACCCCTCTTTCGTTCCATCAAACACATAATCAGTTGAGATGGTGACGAGCACGGCGCCAACTTTGCGGCTCGCCAAGGCCAGGTTTTCGGGTCCTCGTGCGTTCGACGCAAAAGCGTGCTCGGCATCCAATTCGCAAGCGTCAACATCGGTCCAAGCGGCACAGTTGATGACGGCGTCAGGTCGTTGCTCCTCGATGGTGGCACTAACAAGTGCAGCATTAGAGATGTCCAACGTTCTGTGATCGTAGCTCAGAACCTCATCGGCAGTCGCCAGGCAGTGCTCAGTTAGCGCTTGTCCGACCAAGCCGCGTGCTCCTGTAATCAAAACCCTCAACTCGCCCCCACCTCCGTACCGTATTGTTGCTTGTAATAATCACGATAAGAACCGCTGCGCGTGCGCGCAATCCAATCCTTATTTTCCCGGTACCATTGAATCGTTTTCTGCAGACCGCTTTCCCAGGTTTCTTCGGGAAGCCAGGCGAGTTCGGCTTCCGCCAACGAAGGATCGATTGCATAACGCCGGTCATGTCCTAACCGGTCTTTGACAAAGCGGATTAGCGAACGTGGTTTCCCCAACACATCAAGCAAGGATTCGACGACATCAATATTGCGGCGTTCATTGCGTGCGCCAAAATTCAACACTGAGCCCGGGCGCCCTGTTTCAAGTGCTTTAATAATCCCGCGGCAATGATCCTCGACATAAATCCAATCACGCACATTTTGTCCGTCCCCATAGATTGGAATCGACTCGTTGCTCAATGCATTAGAGATGGCCAGGGGCAGAAACTTTTCCGGAAACTGGCGCGGCCCGTAGTTGTTCCCACACCTCGTGATAACAGTGTCGAGGCCAAAGGTATGATGTGCAGCCCTTACCAGATGTTCGGCAGCAGCTTTTGATGCCGCATAGGGACTGTTAGGGGCAAACGGTGAATGTTCGGTGAAGTAGGCACCATCATCTTCGGGCAAACTGCCCATAACTTCGTCGGTCGAGACCTGTAGAAAACGCCGCACGCCGCGTTCCCTCGCTGCATCAAGGAGCACTTGTGTACCTAAGATGTTCGTACGCAGGAAGTCGTCAGCCGAGGCGATACTACGATCGACGTGCGACTCCGCGGCCAGGTTGATCACGGCGTCGGTGTCCGCAGTGAGGGCTGAGAGGACATCGTGCCGAACTGTAATGTCACCTTTGACAAAATGGTGTCGCCTCTCATCAAGGCCCTGGAGGTTGTCCAAATTTCCCGCGTAGGTCAGAGCGTCGAAGTTTGTGATATGGCACTCGGGGAGTTTCGCGAGCAGTAGTCGCACAAGTGCAGAACCGATGAAACCTGATCCGCCAGTTACAAAAAGTTTCTGCATTCAATTCCCTATCAATTGGGGGATTATCTCGTTTGGTAACGTTGCTACATTACTGACAAACACTCGGCTGTTAGTATATTGTCAAACCCGGCCCTGGTAAACTTCGAGGCCGATTTTAGCCCACCAAAGCGTTAAGCTGAATAGAATTGAATGCCGATGCATTACCACTTAATAGGAATCTGCGGGACTGCAATGGCATCGCTTGCCGGCATGCTGTAAGCGAAAAGACACCAGGTAACAGGCTCGGACGAGAACGTCTACCCGCCGATGTCAACAATGCTGGAGTCACTCGGCATTCCGCCCATGAAAGGTTACAGCGCCGCTCACCTCACACCAACTCCTGACTGCGTGATTGTTGGAAACGCTATACCCCGCGGCAATGCGGAACTTGAAGAGACACTCAATCGCAAGCTGCCGTACCGCTCGCAAGCAGACTTGGTCAAAGAAGAGTTCATCCGTGGCCGACGTTCCCTGGTTGTAGCCGGTACGCATGGTAAGACTACGACGACTAGCATCGCGGCCTGGATAATGGACCAGGGCGGGCTCAATCCAAGCTTTTTGATCGGCGGAGTCGCTCAGAATTTTGGCGTCAGTTTCCGCGTTACGGACAGCGGCTATTTCCTCATCGAAGGTGACGAATACGACACGGCATATTTCGATAAAGGTCCCAAGTTCATGCACTACCTGCCCGAGATCGGCATCGTCAACAACATCGAGTTTGATCATGCGGACATCTATCAGGATCTGGGCGCGGTTAAGCTGGCCTTTCGCAGATTCATGAACCTCATTCCCGCCAACGGACGTTTGATCGTGGGATGGGACAACATTCACGTGCGCGAAGTTGTGACCTCAATGGGTCAAAAGCTGTTCACACAACTTGAAACTTTTGGTATGAGCGACGACGCCAAATGGCAACTCCGCAATACAAACTACACAGCTGAGATGTCGGCCTTCACCCTTTATCGCGACGGCAAAGAATGGGGTCAATTTCAGACGCCCATGATCGGAGATTTCAATTTGCTCAACTGCCTGGCCGTGATCGTTGCGGCAGACGCGTGGGGACTTGATCGCAAGGTGATTGCGGCAGCACTTGCAACTTTCAAGAACGTTCGGCGTCGTGCGGAAATCAGAGGCGAGGAGCGTGGTATTACAGTTATAGACGATTTTGCCCACCATCCGACCGCAGTGCGAGAAACACTGCGCGCCTTGCGAACCAGATATAGCGGGCGCCGGCTGATTGCCGTTTTCGAGCCGCGCTCGTGGTCGTCGCGACTGGCAGTCTTCCAGGAAGAATATGCCCGGGCGTTTATGCCGGCTGACTACGTAGCGATTGCAAATGTCTTTGACAGTCAGAAAGCCACGGAAAAGGGATCGGTGCTTGACACAGCCAGACTCATCCAGGAAATTGCTCAGCAGAATAAGCCGGCTTTTGCTCTAGCGGGGGCGGACGAAATCATAGAACACCTTGCTCCTAAGCTCCGCGCAGGAGATGTCGTTGCGATAATGTCCAATGGTGGTTTTAGCGGCATTCACGAGAAGTTGCTTGCTGTTCTAAGAAACACGAGGTAATTTCCGGTAAATGCTCATTTGATCTCAACACGCGTTTTACCCTCAGCTTCAGGTTTGACTACCAGCAAAGGTCCGCGAAGTTTTTTTGCATTCTCTTCCAGTCCGGGTGAGACTTCGACCCGTGAAGTCAATACTCGTCGAATCCGTCGTGGCAACAACTTGGCAGTCATCATCGCCATCGTTTCAATAAGTTCAACAACGTCCCCTCCGCCTTTCCAATGCTCGCGCAGCACGCGCGTATCGGTCCGATCCATTAGCCGGATCAGGGTTACGGCGATCAAGTAAACATCATCAATCTGGCCCACAAAGGGAATCATGTCCGGAATCAGGTCCAGCGGGATCACGGCGTAGACTAATGCTGCACCAACGAGCGCCTTTTCCGTCTTGGGCACACGCGGATCCGTCATCAGGCGAGCACAAAGACGGATCATGTTGGGAATGAACAGCACGATGTTCTTCATGCGATTTCTGGCTTGAATGGCTGACATCATTGTCTCCGCAAGATTCGATAAGCTCTGGCTTCGGAGGTTCCCATCATGTTACTACCAACCTCCCAGTAATAGCGCCCGGCCCGGTCGCTGGTTTCGTTACGAAAGTCTTAAGTTATCATGACTGCCACCCGGCTCAAACACTTGTTCTCAGTTTCCTAGTTGGTTAGACTCCTCGTTCTGCTATTGAAACTACTCGGTTCTAATCGCTCATACTATGTCTATACTAGAACGAATCAGGCAGCGCGCGGCCGGCAAGCCTCAACATATTGTATTGCCCGAAGGCAACGATCCACGCACGGTCAAAGCAGCCGCTACTTGTGCGCTTCAAGGTATCGCCCGCATCACATTACTGGGAGATGAACCGACAATCCGCGAAACCGCCCAGCGCGAAGGGACTGATCTCGGTGGCGTGGAGGTGCTTGACCACAAGCGGGCACCCGACTTCGACAAAATGGCGGCTCTTTTTTATGAGCTAAGGCGTGCCAAAGGAATGATGGCCGACGAAGCTCGAACAATGCTGTCTGATCCACTTTACTACGGAAACCTGATGGTGCGTCAGGGCAGAGCCGACGGCTCGGTAGCCGGAGCGACCAACACCACCTCTCACACTGTCCGCGCGGCCTTGCACTGTATCGGGGTCCGTCCAGGCTTTAAGCTTGTCTCAAGTTTCTTTCTCATGGCTCTGCGAGACAGTAGCTTTGGCCATAACGGCGCTTTGATCTTTGCCGACTGTGGGGTCGTTATTGAACCTACCGCTGCCGAACTCGCCGAGATTGCGATCACCTCGGCGGATTCATGTCGCGCCCTACTTGGCACGGAGCCGCACGTTGCGATGCTCTCTTTTTCCACCAAGGGCAGCGCGAAACATCGTTTGGTTGACAAAGTGGTGGAAGCGACTCGAACGGCGAAAGCTCGGAGTCCGGAACTGGCGATAGATGGAGAGTTGCAGGTTGATGCCGCTCTCTTGCCTACCGTCGCACAGTCAAAAGCGCCGGGCTCCATCGTCGCAGGACAAGCAAATGTGCTGATCTTTCCCGATCTGCAATCCGGCAACATCGCTTACAAACTGACCGAGCGATTGGCAGGCGCCACGGCGATTGGACCGATTCTCCAGGGCCTCGACAAACCGGCCAACGACCTATCCCGTGGCTGCAAAGCCGAAGACATCGTCGATGCAGTGGCCATCACCGCAGTACAGGCGCAGGCCCGAAAATCTCCATTCTGACCTTTCGGGGCAACGCGCTGGAGGGCTAAGGTGCATCAAAGCTTGCGATTCTTGTCCGCAAAGGTAGGCGCCGCTTTGTTACATCGACAACTTAATCCTATTCTGCTTTTAATCATCCTTCTGGGAACAATCCCTTCTGTGGACGCGCAACAGAATCCGCCGCGGCCAACTCCTACGGCTACTCCGGAAATTGAGGGACAAGAACCGGTCAAAGTTTTCACCGAAGAGGTGCGCTTGCCCGTAGTAGCCCTGGATCAGTACGGCCATTACGATCCCACTCTGGAGGCAGACGACATACTTGTCCTGGAGAATGGAGTTCCGCAGCAAATCAAGAGCGTGCGGCATGTTCCTGCCAACGTGTTATTAGTTCTAGATACCGGCGGTGAGTTGAGCGGGTTAGGCGGAGGGTCAAAACGAACTAGTCTCACTCGCGACGTTGCCATTGCGCTCATGAATCAGTTAGGCGATGGGACGTCGGTCGCTGTGATTCAATTCAGCAACTCGGTTGACTTGATCCAGCCCTGGACCAAAGACAAACAAATGGCACTTCGAGCTGTAAAGACAAAGTTGGCTTCAGGTAAACGCGCGCGCTTTTCAGATGCCGTCGTCGCGGCTGCGCGCCAGGTAGAAGATCGGCCTGAAGGAAGCCGTCACGTCGTCTTCATAACCGACGGAGTAGACACGCCAGGAGGCAAGATTGACCGCGCAGCAGCCATTAAGCGCCTGGCTGAGTCTCGAGCAACTGTTCATATCATCAGCTATACGGAATTTGTGAGGCAAAAGAAGGAAGGCAGAGCGTCACCCAATTCCGTACGCCAGCTACCAACGTCCAGGGACCCGATTACAGCTACCGACCCAACCCTGCCGCCAGGGACCACCAGGAACCCGTCTTTTGAAGTTTTTAGAAAGATATTTGATCCAGCAATGCAGCGGCAGCGCAAAGCTTACGAAGCCGAGCTAAAGAAGAGCCAGCAGGTTCTGACAACAATAGCGGAGGAAACGGGAGGCCGAATATTTCTGCCGAAGTCGAGTCCGCAAATGATCGCCCAGGCGAACGATACAGCGCACGATATTGGCTCAGAATATGTAGTTACATACCGGCCAAAGCGACCACTGGCCGATTCTAAGCAGGGTGAGTACCGGCGAATTGAAGTTGCGTCACGAAGGGTTGGATTAAACTTGCGATCCAGACGCGGGTACGTGGTGCCTTCGCAACTTAATGAATAAAACCAGGACAACTTCCAAGGAACTTTGGTCCTGTTAGGTGACTAGAACAAGTGGGCCCTCAAGCGAATTAAGCATGGGGCTTAACTCGAATTCCCCTTGCGGTCTCATCAGGGACCTTTGATGCAGTTCCTCCCAATCTTCTCGTGGCACTCGATGGAACGCCGCCACAACCTCAGCGTCAAACTGTTTTCCTGCCCAGTCGTCTAATTCCTGGGCCGCGTCTTGATAAGGCCTGCCGAGGCGATAAACCCGGTCGCTGGTCATTGCGTCAAACGCATCGGCAACTGCAAAGATTCGCGCGCACACGTCGATCTCTTCGCCGCGCAATCCCCGTGGATAGCCAGACCCGTCCCATTTCTCGTGATGCTCCGCCACTACCCGCGCCGCCCCTTTCAGAAACTCGATGCCGCGCAGGATTTGTTGTCCAT
>JBPCIQ010000049.1:0-47896 GCA_051006135.1 Pyrinomonadaceae bacterium
GGGACAGGGTCCGCCTTCCAGACCTGAGAGATTACTAGTGTGAGAGGCGACTCGCTGCTTAGTGGTTTTGCACCTTATAAGGGGAAGTGGGTCCGCATTCCCGACCTGAGGGGTATTGTATTTGAGAGGCGACTTGCTGCTTGGTAATTTTGCAGCTAGGGGGGGGCCACATTCCTGACCCGAAAAGATGACATAAGTTTGAAGGGGTCAACTACGGCGACCAACAGCTACTGGTCGCCAGTGAGATAGAAAACGTTTGGCGCTGGTCGTCTGGAGAATACTCATCATCCCCATGTAGCCAAAGCCGAAGAAAAAGAGAGAAAGAAATGGAATCGTTCCCCACATATGCAAGCGCCCGGCATAGAGGATAGCCAGCAGGAAATAGAGTGCAAAGCCCAACTCAAGCAAAGGTAACAAGCCTCGCTTACGTTTGTACTTCTTGGCCTTCCACGTTTCGTCGCTCGTTTGCTCCACGTTGTACTTCGGAGTTCGGATAAAGTCTGACTTGATGCCGAAGAGCGCCTCCAGCACAGCACGCGCATTTGAAAAAGCCAGGCCAATGCCGAGAGCCATCACGAGCGGGAGGTGCAACAGACGCGGTGTGCGCTTTTTGTCGAGATACCAGACTGCCGTTCCGTAAAAAAGAAAGACCGAGATCGACGAGAAGAAGAGCAATGGCAGGTCGAGCACCATCAGGTGGTAAAAGGGTTGATTGTAACGAACCAGCAGCAATGGAAACTGCAGGAAACTCGCCAGGATCATCAGCGGATAGCTAATGTTACCTGTCAAACGAAAAAACATCTCGAGTTTGACGCGCAACGGCAGCGGCGCACGCCAGATCCTGGGATAAAGCTTAATCCCAACCTGCATGACGCCCTTGGCCCAACGACGCTGTTGAGCTTTGAAGGCATTGATCTCAACGGGAATCTCGGCGGGCGCGTCTTCATCCAGCAGGTAGACAAATTTCCATCCCATCAACTGGGCGCGAAAACTCAGGTCGGTGTCTTCGGTCAGAGTATCGTGCTGCCAGCCACCACTCATCGCGATCGCTCGGCGCCGCCAAATACCTGCCGTCCCATTAAAATTGAAGAAGCCACCGGTACGATTGCGCGTGGTCTGTTCGACGACGAAATGGCCATCGAGCATGATGGTCTGCAACCGCGTCAGCAGATTGTAATCCCCATTGATATGCGACCAGCGCATCTGTGCGCATCCAACCATCGGATCCGTAAAGAAGTCGACGAGTTTACGCAGGCAATCAGGTTTCGGCACAAAATCAGCATCGAAAATCGCCAGCAACTCACCTTTGGCCACTTTAAGTCCCTGCTCAAGCGCGCCTGCTTTAAACCCGGTGCGGTCAGAGCGATGCCTGTAGTGAATGTCGAAGCCTAGCCGCTCATACTTCGCGACCGTTTCTTCAGCCAGCCTTACAGTTTCATCTGTTGAGTCGTCCAGGACCTGAATTTCAAACTTGTCACGCGGATAATCGATCTCTGTAATAGACTTCACCAGGCGTTCCACAACATACATTTCGTTGAAGAGCGGAAGCTGAACGGTTATGTGTGGCAAATCTTCTTCGCGGAAATGGCCTTGTGGTTTGGGGACAAACCTACGATAGCGCCAGAAATCGATTACCTGCTTAACTCGGTAACCGCCGTAGACTGCGAGGGTTGTCAAAATGCTGAAATAGAGGATCAGGATGATCCAATCGAACGCGTCGAGCTGATAGAGCGGGCTGATGTTGCCCCAGGTTTTGTATACGAGATCGTGAAAGTATTGCGCGAACAACTGGTCAGGCGTTGGTCCAAAGGGAGGGACGGTATTCTGAAGAATCATAATTATTTCTTACGGAAGCACATCGTGATGCTTGCGATGGCCGATTCTAACCTATGAAACCTTGTAATAAAAACCGCCGCGTTACTGAGCGGTTTATTGAGTTGTGCGTTGCAGAAGTGAGCCACGGCGGCACGGATCCGACCAGATGGCTCTTTAGATGCAGGGGATTAAATACGACGAAGAGGCGCGCTGTAGTCGCTGGGCCCTGAGGCCCCGTTCACTTCAGTTGTGCGCGAAAGCACCGCTTGAGGCTGGGTTTTCTCCGATGTCCGACCAGCGAGAGACCGCCAGCGCAGACTCAAGTCTGTCAGACCTGGCATGATGTAAAAAACGGCAACTGCACCGAGCAGAGCTCCCGTCGCAAACCGCGAGACGTGGGCATTCTGCCAGATTCCAAAGAAGCCCAAACTAAAGTCGAGCGCCAGCGGCAGCGCTCCAATTAAGAGCCATTTCCGTTGCGGTGTCTCGGTCTGGCTTAACGATGTCAGCAATGGGTAAAACAGCAAGGCAGTGGCAAAGCCGGCGTAGATACCGCTGCAACGCGAGCAAACTGCCAGCGGATGACCCGCAATGAACAATGATCGCTCGGGAATCTGATGACAGAGATAACTGAAGGCCTGATAGATGATCAGTCCCAACACGCCGTGCCCATTCGCGAGTGCGAGCGGCGCCCCAAGGATTAGGGCAATAAGCAGAACCGTGCCAGTGACAGCTATGAGCCAGACCATAACTGGCCGACGATCAACTATGCACTGCGGAATGTATTGATCGGGAGGGGCAAACATGATTTTTGATTTGCGATTTTTGATTTGCGATCTGAAAACCTCAGTTCCAGGGCTGCCCCAGTCAATTTAAATCTAAAATCTAAAATCTGATCACCGTATCAGGGCCGCCTTCGATGTGTAACGTATCGACAAAGCGAATGTGCCGAGACTCGGTTGTCATGACCAACGAATGCGTTCGTTTCCCAGCGCCGAAGAACCTCACGCCCTTAAGCAACGCTCCATCAGTGACCCCGGTGGCGGCGAAGATAATCTTCTTTCCCGGCGCGAGATCGTTGGTGTCATAAATCTTGTCTGGATCCTTTATGCCCATTGATTGCAGGCGCTCAATCACCTGCTCTTTCGCCGGTACCTTTGTCTTATCCACTCCGAGGCGCTCGTGATCGAAAACTAGTCGCGCTTGAATCTCGCCGTTCAAACACTTCATGGCGGCTGCAGTGATCACTCCCTCAGGAGCTCCACCAATGCCGATGAGCGCATGGATATTTGTCCCGGCAACTGCCGCGGAGATTCCGGCGGAAAGGTCGCCATCCCCGATCAAACGTATGCGGGCCCCGGCCTCGCGCACATCGGCAATTAACTTTTTATGACGCGAACGATCCAAAACAATGACCGTCAAATCTTCGATATCGCGGCCCAGTCGCCGGGCGATGTTTTTAAGGTTATCTTTAACCGGAGCGTCAAGGTCCACCACTCCCCGTGAAGATGGCCCGACAACAATCTTGTCCATGTAGATGTCTGGCGCATTCAGCAGACCACCACGCTCGGCGGCCGCGAGTACCGCGATGGCATTGTTCGCGCCAAGGGCGCACAGGTTTGTGCCCTCCAGCGGATCGACGGCAATGTCAACTTCTGGACACGACTCCGCCATTTCCGGACCAACACCAAAGCCACCGCCGACCTCTTCACCAATGTAGAGCATGGGAGCTTCGTCGCGTTCACCCTCGCCAATTACAATGCGCCCGCGCATTGGCACAGTATCCATGACCTCACGCATAGCTTCGACCGCGACGTGATCCGAATACTTGCGATCACCCTGGCCCATCGTGCGGGCCGAAGAAATCGCCGCCGCCTCACACACGCGCAAGAAATCCAGAGACAGCTCGCGCTCTGTACTTAGCTCGTGACCCATTTCCTTAGCTCTCCTGATTCCGGAAGTTTGCCTGCGTACCCGCGGTCAAGATGGAAGGTCGCAGATGATGAAGTGCGACCTCATACTAGCAGAGCACTCGCGGAATTTGTAGCTTGCGGTATGCCCGGACGCCGGCTGGATTGTAGGCAGATCGATGAAGCGAGGCAGGGCGAACTGTGAAAGCAGGGGGCAATCCCTCAAAAATAAGTGTGGTCGATTGGCGGCAGCCGAGCTGGCGACGGGTATCGGGGCTCGTGCGGAAATTTCTCTATGGTTTGCCTGAAACGAATCGGAGATTCGTACTATTCTTAAATAATGGTAGTTACTCCGTATCCATCTATCGCATATCGACTTCAACGCTTTCGCTCAGATAAACTCTGCGCCGGCCTTGCAGGTTCACTTCGGCGAAATTGAGCAACCACTCACACGACTAAGGTATCGGGAGAAAGGCAAAATGGGAAAAACTTCCAAACCTCTTGTGCTGGATTTGATTGAAGTTGGCGCAGGGGACGTGCAACTCGTTGGTGGCAAGTGTGCCAGCCTGGGTGAGCTATTTCGCGCATTAACACCCCGCGGCGTACGAGCTGTGGATGGCTTTGCCACCACGAGCGAAGCCTATCGGCTGTTGCTCCTGACGAACGGTCTGGGTGAAAGGCTGCGCGAATTGATGAGCGGACTCGATCACAACAACATTCGCGCGCTCAACGACGCGGGTCGCGAAGCGCGTGCGCTGATGCTGGACACACCGCTGCCAACTGAAGTGAACGAGGCTATCATCGACGCCTACCGGCGGCTCTATCAGCGTCTTGGCCGAACGCCAGAAGTGGCGGTTCGCTCGTCAGCGACCGCGGAAGATCTGCCCGACGCTTCCTTCGCCGGACAGCAAGATACAATCCTCAACGTTCGTGGCGAGTCACACCTCATTGAAGCCTGCCACCGCTGCTTTGCCTCGCTCTGGACGGACCGCGCAATTTCATATCGCGCGGCGCGCGGCTTCGATCATTTCGACGTAGCTTTATCGATAGGTGTTCAGCCCATGGTGCGCTCAGACCAGGCTTGCTCGGGTGTCATGTTCACGCTCGACACGGAGTCCGGGTTTCGCGACGTTGTAGTGATCAACGGCGCCTGGGGTTTGGGCGAAGCAATTGTGCAAGGCATGGCCACGCCAGATGAGTGGGTCGTTTTTAAGCCCACGCTGTTAACGGGCTTCAGACCAATCGTAAGCCGCCGGCTCGGTGGCAAAGAAGTAAAGATGGTGTATGGACTCGACGGGCGCGGCACACGAACACGCGAAGTGGTTGAAGCCCAGCGTAGCAGATTCGTGCTCAGCGATTACGAGGTGCTGGAGCTCGCCCGATGGGCGTGTCTGATCGAGGAGCATTACTCTGAGATCGCCGGGCACTCAATGCCAATGGACATTGAATGGGCCAAGGACGGGTATTCGGGTGAGCTGTTCATTCTGCAAGCGAGACCGGAGACTGTTCATGCAAGCAACCGCGAAAACTACATCGAGACATACCGGCTCACCGGCGAACGCGGGCAACCACTTGTTTCGGGTATTGCCGTCGGCGAGAAAGTTAGCCACGGCCGCGTGCATGTTCTTGCCGACCCCGATCACCTGGCTGAGTTCAAGGCCGGAGACGTGCTTGTGACTTCAATGACTGATCCTGCCTGGGAACCAATCATGAAGCGAGCTGCCGCCATTGTCACAGACCGGGGCGGCAGAACCTGTCACAGCGCCATCATTAGCCGTGAGCTTGGTTTGCCCTGCATCGTAGGGACGGGAAACGCCACACAACTCCTGGAAAGCGGCGTCGATGTCACCGTGTCGTGCTCGGAGGGTGCACACGGCAACATCTACGAGGGGCTAATCGAATTCGCCGTCGACCGCCGTGCTGTCGGAGATGAGCAGCGACCCCGTACGCAGGTAATGATGAACGTGGGCGACCCGGATCATGCATTTGCGGTTGCTTCGCTGCCGAACGACGGTGTAGGACTCGCCCGGCTGGAATTCATCATCAACAATCACATCGGTGTTCATCCAATGGCCCTTGTGCACTATCCGCATCTAAAGAGCCCTGAGGTGGTCCGCGAAATAGAACGCCGCATCGGCGAGGAAGATCCCCGCGACTTTTTCGTGCGTCGCTTGTCGGAAGGCATCGCCCGCATCGCCGCGGCTTTTTATCCCAAGCCGGTGATTGTTAGAATGTCTGATTTCAAATCCAACGAATATGCAATGCTCATCGGCGGGCAGGAGTTTGAGCCGACGGAAGAAAATCCAATGCTTGGCTTCCGCGGAGCGTCGCGCTACTACGACGATCGTTATCGCGAAGGCTTCAAACTGGAATGCCTGGCGCTGGAGCGAGTGCGCATTGAGATGGGCCTTGTGAACGTGAAAGCGATGATTCCTTTCTGCCGCACCGTGGCTGAAGCCGAACGGGTGGTTGCCTTGATGGCAGAATTCGGGTTGAAGCAGGGTGAGCACGAGCTTGAAATCTATGCGATGTGCGAACTGCCGGCGAATGTCATCTACGCGGACGAGTTTTTGCGCGTGTTCGATGGTTATTCAATCGGTTCGAATGATTTGACCCAACTCACACTGGGTCTCGACAGGGATTCAGAGATGGTCGCGCACCTTTTTGATGAGCGCGATGGCGCGGTCGAGAAAATGGTGACGCTGGCTATCGAAGCTGCGCACCGAAACGGCAAGAAGATTGGCATTTGCGGACAGGCACCTTCGGACTATCCTGAGTTTGCCCGGTTCCTGGTGGAGAAAGGCATCTCTTCGATTTCACTTAATCCTGACACCGTACTGCAAACCACTCAGGTAATACTCGAGGCCGAAGGTCAGTCTGCCGCTCTTGCAGCCCCAATCCTGAAGATGAAGACAAGACCTGCCATACCAACAACGGTAGCAAGTCCGGCCCTCCCTGCCTCCTTTACCGAGACGGCAATCGACTAGTCTGCACGTGGTTTTGGAATGCTACTCGGGGCAGTAGGCAGACTGTTAAGGAGGGCTTCGAAGGCGCGGATTAAAGCCCTCCTTAAAGTCTGCCTACCGCCCCGGAGTTGGATCGACTTTCGCTCTACCAAATCAGGACACTACCCAACGATCAGTTCCCTTGCAATGGGAACCCGTTAGGGGCAACATGGTTACTCCTGACGGGCTTGAACTCGGCAGAGGGCTTATCCAGCTACAACATTCGGCTTCACCGAAGCCAGTGTCTCCAGGAGATAACATTAGATGGCCACACTGTTGATCGTCGATGACGATAACAACGTCCGCGAGACCCTTCACGACCTGCTCGCTGAAACCCACGAGTGTCACACGGCAGATCGCGCCGAGCAGGCATTGGCTTATCTAGAGGTTCAAAGTTACGACGCGGTCCTTACCGATATCTCGATGCCTGGCCTGAGTGGCCGCGAGATTTTGAAGCGCATTCAGGACAAGCATCCAGCCACTCCGGTGATAGTTATTTCAGGAGCATCTGCCAAGGAAGACGCCGAGGAACTACTCGAGTTGGGAGCGTTTGCCTTCTTCTCAAAACCATTTCAACTTGTTGACGTTGAAGAAGCAGTCAACCGCGCCATTGCTCGCCATCAGGAATTGACGCCCGCCCTAAGCGCGGAGGACGCGGAGAACACTGCCCCGCTCCTTTCGCAGCCGGATGACGCTAAATAGAATTTCGAGCTACCACCGCTCACCCGCGGGATAGCCATCGGCCTTAGCCAACACGCCCACGCCAGTAACCTCAAGGTAGGGTTAACCTCAAGGTCAGGAGTAACCTCCTTACCCAGAGATACTAAGTTTGAGATTTGACTTGCTGCTTAGTGGTTCCGCACCTTGACGGTTCCAAACTTGAAGCACCCTGCTTGAGGCGCCTCCTTGAAGCGCCTGCTTGGAGCCCTCTTGACTTGTTACCGACACTTGGCGTAAAGAACCCACATAATCCTGTCGAGTAGTTTCTATCATTAACGCCTGTTAGGAGGTCATCAATGGCAACAGCGGGTCAAGCTAGACCAATAAATGAAAACAAGATGAACGAGTTTCTCGGGAAGGTAGTGGGCGATTTTGGCGCCGCGCTGAGTTCGTCGCTCGTTTACATCGGGCAGAAACTCGGCCTCTACAAGGCAATGGCTGCCGAGGGGCCCACGACCCCTTCCGAACTCGCAGAGAAAACTTCAACTAACGAACGCTACATTCGCGAATGGCTGCTAAATCAGGCTGCTAGTGGCTACGTTGACTACGACGCCGCGAGTGGTCGTTATTCATTGTCGCCCGAGCAGGCTACCGCACTCACGGATGAGTCTAGTCCTTTCTTCGTCGGCGGCGGCTTCTACGTTATCAAAGCAATGACCCACGCTGTATCCCGGATCGAGGACGCGTTCAAGAATGGCGGAGGACTGCTCTGGGGAGATAACGATCCAGACCTCTTCGTCGGTACGGAACGCTTTTTCCGTCCTGGCTATGCAGCCCATTTGATTGCTTCGTGGATTCCCTCGCTCACCGGCATCGAGGAAAAATTGAAAGCCGGAGCGAAGGTCGCGGACATTGGTTGCGGCCATGGCTCGTCGACCATAATCATGGCCCAGGCCTATCCCAATTCTCGGTTCTGGGGTTTTGACAATCACGAGAAGTCGATCGAAACGGCTCGCCAGCGGGCGAAGGACGCGGGCGTTTTTGACCGCGCGACGTTTGCGGTCGCCAATGCCAGCGACTTTCCCGATCAGCAGTACGATCTGATCGCTTTCTTCGATTGTCTTCATGACATGGGAGATCCGGTCGGTGCCTGCAAACGCGCAAATGAAACGTTGGCGGCTGAGGGTTCTGCACTAATCGTCGAGCCGATGGCTGGAAATACCGTCGAGGAGAATTTCAACATTATTGGCCGCACCTTCTCCGGCGCTTCCACTCTCTGCTGCACCGCAAACTCAATGGCCTTGAATGGCCCAGCTCTCGGCGCAGTTGCCACGGAAGATGCGATACGGGAGACAGTTCTGGCGGGAGGTTTCAAGCAATTCCGTCGCGCTACGGAGACGCCTTTTAATCGGATCTTCGAAGCGAGACACTAAAGCAACTGATGCCCGTAACTCGCTCCATGAAGCTTCGTGGTCCACTTATTCTTACTTTTTCCTAGTCACTAGAGGTTTGGAGGGTGCCCTGAAAATTCAATCCACTTCACGAGGCTTGTTCTTAACTGCGGCACTTTGTTTCGTTGCGTCGGCCTCTTCAGTCGCTCAAACGGAAACGACTTATCTCATCAGCGGGCGCGTGCATGATGAGTCGAACCAGGCCGTAGCCGAAATCCGTGTTTGCGCCGTTCCCGAAGATTACGACCAGGTGCGAAAGGCGCCTTGCGGGCTGTCGGACGCTGCCGGGAACTTCGTAATCCGAACGGGAAGGCCAGCTCTCTATCGACTCTTTCCTGAAAAATCAGCCGCCGGTTACTTTGTGCAATTCTCGCCTTTCTTTAGGCACCCATCTTTCCCATAACGGAAGTTGTTCTGAATGAGTCCAACAGAACGACTTCGGCATCCGTTTCGGTTTCTCTCAGCCCGAAGAATGGGACGCTAATCGGCAAGAGCGTGGATGCCGGCAGCGGCCGTCCCATCGACAACACGTGGTTTTTGTTGTGTCAGTCAGCCAACCCAAAAGTATGCTGGAGCACCAGCGCAAAAAACCCCGCAGGCAAGTTCCACCTTCCTGCCGCCTACGTGCCATTCACTTTACGGGCTTATGCCAAGGGCTATGAATGGACTTAACGGAATCGACAAGAATCAACCGATTACCCTTGCTCCCGGTCCATCGTTGGAGGTCGTGTTTTATCTGAAGCGGCGGCCCCAGACAGTGAAACGCGCATTGGACGAATCGGAGAAGCAGCCCTTCGCAAATCTCCCCGCGCCGGCCCAACTGGCTCCGGCAGATCAGGTGGAACTAAATCATTATCCGCGGCTCACAAAGCTGGAATGGCAACCGGTGGAAGGCGCCGTTTCATATTCTGTCGAAGTGGATTTCTGCGACGGTCGAAACAAAAAGCTCCGAGAATGCATCAACCCTCAGCCACATTCATTCAAAAAGGACTCCCTACCCATCGGAATAGTAGGCACAAGCTACGAATTCGCGTTCGTCGGATCGCAACCTGGTAGATGGCGTGTATGGGCCATAGATAGTAAGGGACTGGAAGGTTTCAAAAGTCCATGGAGAACGTTCTTCTATTTAAAGTAGTACGCCCTACACGATTCTCGCTTACTTATCCCGGGGACTCACGCTCAGCATATAATTCAGGAGAGAATTCCAACCTTCAACTAAAAAAGGGAGGCGACTGATAGCCCTCCTTTTTTGATCGGGATCAAGCCTGAACTGCGCTTAGTCAGCTTTCTTGCGGATAAATGTCGGAACGTCAAGATCGTCGGAACGTGCATGACTCATCATTGGCCGCGGTAGATCGTCAGATGGTCGCTGGCTGTAACGAGGCGCGCTTGCCTGCAGGGTTGCAGCCGAACCGGCCGACGCCACCGACACCGCCTCTCTCTCAAAACCGGTCGCAATCACCGTAATTTTCATCTCATCGGTCATGTTCTCATCGATGACAGCGCCGAAGATGATGTTGGCGTCCTCGTCGGCTGACTCGCGGATGATTGTAGAGGCAGCGTGGACTTCGTAGAGTGTCAGATCGGGTCCGCCAGTAATATTGATCAGAACGCCTTTCGCGCCTTGAATCGTTGCTTCCTCAAGGAGAGGCGAGGAGATGGCCTGCTGCGTTGCTTCGATAGCTTTGTTCTCTCCCGTCGCGCGCCCAACACCCATCAATGCCATACCCATACCAGTCATGATGGATTTGACGTCCGCAAAATCGAGATTGATCAAGCCGGGAACCGTGATCAAATCACTAATGCCCTGGACCGCCTGACGCAGCACGTCGTCCGCTACTCTGAAGGAATCGGACAATGACGCCCCTTTTTCTACTGTGTGAAGCAACCGCTCATTAGGAATGGTAATGACTGTGTCTACACACTCGCGCAGCTCGCGCAAGCCGTGCTCGGCCTGCTGCATTCTGCGTCTTCCTTCAAAATGAAAGGGTTTGGTG
Organism: Pyrinomonadaceae bacterium; assembly: GCA_051006135.1. Classification (GTDB taxonomy): domain Bacteria; phylum Acidobacteriota; class Blastocatellia; order Pyrinomonadales; family Pyrinomonadaceae; genus PSRF01. The sequence goes on from JBPCIQ010000049.1 coordinate 10,839, forward strand.
ACAACGGCGACTGTCAGAGCATTTAACTCGGTGGCGAGTGAGGCAATAATGGGAGCGCCACCCGTGCCGGTACCGCCGCCCAGGCCGGTAGTTACGAAAACCATGTCAGCGCCTTCCAGCACTTCAATGATTTTATCCGTGTCTTCGAGGGCGGCTTCGCGTCCAACACCTGGATCTGCCCCTGCTCCCAGACCCTTCGTCAGTCTGCTGCCGAGCTGAATCTTAATTGGCGCACGCGAACGCTTGAGCGCTTGAAGATCAGTGTTGGCGACGAGAAACTCAATTCCTTCAAGACCCGCGTCGATCATCCGGTTAACGGCATTTCCTCCGCCGCCACCTATACCGATCACTTTTATCCGCGCGCCAGTGATGGGGGGATCATCATCGATGAAAATATTAATGCCTGTTCCGGGTTTACGAGCGTCCACTGCCATAGCTATTTCCTCTCTCCCAAAGCGGGAAGGCTTCCAGGGCCCTTTTCTTCTATATTGGGTAGCTCGCGCCACTGGCATCGATCTGTTGCGGACAACATCTTGTGCAGTCGGGGCTCGAGCATACAACAACTTGTCATAAAATACTACTGAAACGATTTCTAAATCGGGAAACGAAGTGAGTAAGTTTGCCTGTTGAGCCCCGGCGGCCCAACCCTGCGCGCATTTCTGTGGCCTGTGTCCGGTATGCTACCAGCGACAATCCGGCCGCCGCAGTCCAGGCGGGACTCTGAACATCTTCGACCAAACCCCCGAAACGATCTCTTTCGGGGAAACCCAGGCGCACGGGAGCATCAAAAACTTGTTCGGCAATCTCCGTCATGCCAGTCAACAACGCTCCGCCTCCCGCTAGCACGATCCCACTTGAAAGCTGCCTTTCCCAACCGGAATCCTTAATCTCGTCAGCTACGTGCATCAGCACCTCTTCCGCGCGCGGCTGGAGAATGTCGCAGAGAATCTGCCGTGAGAGCTGGCGTGGTGCGCGCCCGCCGACTGAAGGGACCTCCACAAGCTCGCCGCGTTCCTTCTCGCTCAACGACGTACTGCAGGCACAGCCTACTGTGCGCTTGATCTTTTCGGCTTCGGGGATGGGAGTGCGCAGGCCGAAAGCAATATCGTTGGTAAAGTGCGAGCCGCCGAGCGGAAATACTGCCGTGTGTTGCACCGCTCCGCGCTGGTAGATAACCAATCCCGTTGTCTCGGCGCCAATATCGACGAGCGCCGCACCAAATTCTTTGTCGTCTTCGGTCAGAGACGCTTCAGCGGCAGCGAGTTGTTCCAGCACCATGTCCGCGACAATCAACCCCGCGCGATTGACGGCGTTGATTGCATTCTGCCGCGCGGTCACAGGACTCGTGACGATGTGCACCTTGACGGCCAACCTGGCGCCAATCATGCCCACAGGATCATTAATTCCATCCTGGTCGTCGACAATGAACTCCTGAGGCAAACGGTCAACAATTTCACGGCCGGCCGGCAGCTGAATTGCACAGGCGGAGTCAATTGCCCGACGCACGTCATCGGGAACGATTTCACGGTCGCGACCCGAAACAGCTACTATCGCCTGCCCGTTAAAGCCGAGTATGTGTGAGCCCGCGAGGTTGATTGTCACCTCTTCCGCCTCGATACCGCTCATTCTTTCGACTTCTTCCACGGCCCTCTTGATAGCATCGACCGCGGCATCGGGATTCACAATCACACCCTTGCGCAGCCCGCGGGCTTCGGCCTCGCCGATGCCGACGATGTCGAGCGACCCGCCTTCACCCGGCTCGCCGGCGATACACGTCACCCTGCTCGTGCCTATGTCCAGGCCGATCGTGTGTTGGGGGCGCTTCGCCATTTAGCTTTACTCCTTAATAAGACCAGTTCGGTATCATTGAGCCGGTAAAATTCGCCGAGGTCTCTCTCCGCCATTTTCCTGATTGCGCTGCGTCCGATCCCTGCGGTCCTCTTTGTTCTTGCCTCGCCGGGCCGCATGGTTTGTCGAATCCCGGTTGTTGCCTTCTGACCTTGTGGCGCCATTGGTGTTTCTTGTAGGTTCGATGTCAGGTGAGCCAGGCGTCGCATCCCCGACTCCTTTGATTGTGTGTGCTCCGGAAAGAAATCCAACAATCGCGTGTTTTCCCTGAGTTAGATCAACATAGCTAATGAATGGACCTCGCGGCGTCTGACGTTGTTCATCCAACACGTCTAGTCCCTGCTTAAGTCGCTTTCCATGATCAGTTGAGCCCAGTCGAACTTCGATCTGCGAGTCATCGCCGGCAAGTTGGGTTCGCACATCACGAAGGTCGACTAGATTCACTTCGCTCACACGCTCCGACACGCCGGCGGCGCCCCATTCCCGCTGTAGATCAAGAAACTTTTCCACTCGCTCACAGTTTCCTTTGCGCGCCGCGTCCGATTCTTCTTCATTCCAGCCGCGCAGGAAGAAAGCCGGCATTTGGTCGGTTGGCATCATTTGACCCAGCAACACCGCGTCGACGTCTACCCAATAAAGACGTCCTGCCGTCGTACGAATCACTGCCACTGGTTCTCGCTCCAGCAACCGAACTCGAATCCCATCTGGTAACACGCGGGAGACAACGGCCCTTCGGACCCACGGCAGGCGCTCAAGCCGTGCGGCGATGTCATTAAGATCTGCCTTCCAGACTCCAATTCTAACTACATCACGTTTGACCAGCGTCTGAATCTGCTCCGCCGAGGCGCGTGAATTGCCCTGCAACTCCACCGTGCGCAGCTGAAAGAAACTGGCCGAGGCGGCAGTGCGGTAACCCGTAAAGATCAGCGCGCCGATGGCTATTGCAATGACCAACTTGAGAACTAAGGGAACGTAACTAAGCATGCCCCGCAGACGCGCAGCGAAAGACGCGCCTGAGCCATCTCGATCGCGTCGCACAGGTCGCTGAGCAACTCCGCCGGACCAGCGCTTTTCACCAGTCCCACTGCGATTACCAACCTTCTGCGCGATCACTTGTTCTCTCACTTCAACTTCTCCTTCTCTATCGGTTCGGCCGGCAGATCCGCCGGTTCACCATTCCAAGCCAGCTGCCCGCTTGGGGAGCCCGGCTCTTTAGGTCGATCAGGTTCATTGGCCCGCCATAGCTCTACTTCATACTCGAGATCGATCCCCTGTTCGCGCTTCACTCGTTCCCGGATTTCTTCAGCAAGCGCCAGCGCATCTTCAGCCAGCGCGTTCTCGCCTTCGGTAACAATGAAATTCGCGTGAATCGGCGAGACCACGGCACTACCGCGCCGGGTGCCCTTCATTCCCATGTCATCAATCATCTTCCCCGTGCCAATACTTTGGGCGGGCGGATTCTTGAAGAAACACCCAGCGGATCGCGCGCCGTGAGGCTGAGTTGCAAGCCGGCGGCTCTTGGCATCCTCCATCCGCGCCAGGATCTTTTCCGCGTCATCGCGCTGCAACCGTAACGTACCCCCGAGCAGCAATGATCCCTCCTCGAATGAAGTGTGGCGATAGTTCCACTTGATGCTACTGCCTGGGATTTCTACCACGCGCCCCTCGCGAGCAACTCTCACAATATCGGTCACAGTTCCGATCTCATGTCCGAAGGCGCCGGCATTCATCCAAAGGGCGCCACCCACCGTGCCCGGAATTCCGCCCAGCCCTTCGATACCCGACAAACCCTGGCGCGCCACGTCTATGCAAAGACGCGGAAGCGAATAACCCGCGCTGACCTTGACCAGTTCGCCCGCGAAGGTCACCTCACCTTTCAGTTCTTTCAAACTGAGTACCACGTAATGATGATCGCCGTCGCCGGCCAATACATTGCTTCCCGATCCGAGTGCTCGCCAGCCAACTCCCGCCATGTCCAACTCGTGCACCACTGCCGCTGCCTGCTCTTCTGTTTCAGGAGAAATCACCCAATCGATGGAACCACCGACTCGCAGACTGGTGAGTTCCGCAAAACGTCGACCTCGTTGGGCATTCACGCTGAGCTTGGCGGCGATGCGCTCAATTGCTGCGTCTCGTTGCTCAAACCTGGTTTTATCCTGTAACTCGCTCATCACCTAAACCGTTTTGGCTTCACTGCGCTCATGTAGCAGAGACAGCAACTGTTCGCTCACGCGACTTACCGTGCCCGCACCTAAAGTGAGCACCAGATCGCCCGGCTGAACCTGATCTCGCAGCAGGGCCGCGGCACCATCCAACGATCCAATGTGCTGGACATCTTTATGCCCAAAGCTTTTAATTGCCTCTGTCAGCGCCTCAGCTGTGACACCTTCTATTGGCTCCTCACTGGCCGCATAAATGTCCGTGATGAATAACGAGTCGGCGTTATTGAATGAACGCGCAAACTCTTCCATCAGGTCGTGAGTGCGACTGTAGCGATGTGGTTGAAACAGGACCACGATACGTCTGCCGCTTGAACCGATCTTCGCTGCGGCCAATGTCGCCTTGATCTCCGTGGGATGATGGCCATAGTCATCAATGACCAGCACGCCTCCGACCTCTCCCTTGTGCTGAAAACGTCTGCCGGCGCCCGTGAAACTGCCGAGCGCCTCTGATATCTGTGCAAAAGCGACATCCAGCTCGAAACCAACCGCAATCGATGCAAGCGCGTTATAGATATTGTGCAAGCCGGGCACCTGCAGTGTGATTTCGCCGACTGCGTTCGCGCCCCGCCAGACAGTGAAAGATGAACCAAAGTTCTGATCGTAACGAATAGCATGGGCCGATATATCAGCCTGCGCACTTAACCCGTATGTCATTCGGCGCCGTTCGACGTGAGGAATAATCGCCTGCACGTTAGGATCGTCGAGACAGAGCACTGACACGCCGTAGAAAGGCACTTTATTCACGAAATTCGTGAAGCAGGTGCGAAGGTCGTCCATGTCGTGGTAGTAGTCCATGTGCTCTCGGTCGATGTTTGTAACCACGGCGATCGTTGGCGTCAGCATCAGAAACGAACGGTCGCTTTCATCCGCTTCAACCACCATTAGATCGCTCGTGCCCAGATGGGCGTTCGATCCAAACGCACCGACCACGCCGCCCACGACAATAGTTGGATCAAGTCCAGCATGCCCTAGCACGGTCGCCACCATCGAAGTTGTCGTGGTTTTTCCATGCGAGCCGGCGACAGCAACGGAGTGGGGTTTTAGCCGCATCAACTCGGCTAGCATCTCTGCTCGTGGAATTACCGGTATTGAGTGCCGGTAGGCCTCAACGAGTTCGGCATTGTCATCTCGTACAGCGGTTGATCGGACGACGACCTGCGCGTCACCGACGTTGTCTCCGCTGTGACCTTCGATAAATTCAACTCCCATCTCTTGCAGGCGATCGGTGACAACAGATCTTCTGGCATCCGAGCCCGAAACACGGAAGCCCAGATTGACCAGCACTTCGGCGATGCCGGACATGCCAATGCCGCCGATACCGACAAAATGAATGTGTTGAATTCGTCGAAACATAAAACTTCGCAATGTCAGTGGTCAGTAGTCAGTTGTCAGTGGGTTCTGGTCTTTGGTCTTTGGTCTTTGGTCTTTGGTCTTTGGCCTTCAGTTCTTTGTGTTCACTCCGCCCACTGACCAAAGGTCCAAGGCCCAAGGCCAAAAACCAAAGGCCAGACCACTGACCACTGACCACTGACAACTAACTCCTGACTACTGACACTAACTACTGACAACTGACTTTCCCCTCGCCAGTTCCTGGATCAGATCGACCGCCGCCGCGGCTGCGTCACCCCGCGCCAGTTTGCGGCTGGCCTCTTCCATCCTGGTGACCGTTTCCGGCTCGCTAACAAGTGCCACGATTTCCTTCGCCACCCTTTCTCCGCTGAGGTCCTGCTGCAAAATCATCTTTGCTGCGCCCTCGGCTACCAGCGCTTCCGCGTTTCGTTTCTGATGATCGTCCGCTGCAAAAGGAAAAGGAACCATGATTGCAGCTTTGCCTGCCGCAATAAGCTCGGCCGTTGTAGTTGCACCTGCGCGGCAAATAACCAGGTCTGCAGCGGCAAAGGAACCCACCATGTCATCGATGTAGCGCCGAACGTCAGCTTGCTCGGCCCAGCCCGCATCGAGATATGACGAACGCACATTCTCGAAGTCCCGCTCGCCGGTCTGATGGGTAATTCGCAAGACGTTTCGCACAGCCTCCAATTGTGGCAGGGCGGCCACTAGCGCCTCGTTGATCGCGTGCGCGCCTTGCGATCCTCCAAACACCAGGATGGTGAACCTCGATGTGTCTCGTGATCTTGCCGGTATCTCAAAGAACTCTCGTCGAACAGGATTGCCTGTTACCACTCCCTTGCCACGAAAGAAGCGAAGAGACGTTTCGAACGAGACAGCCGCCTTGTCAACAAATCGAGCCAGCACGCGATTGGTCAAACCGGGTAAAGCGTTTGACTCCATTACAAGAGTCGGCAGATTCATCAGCGCGGCTGTCAGTAGCACGGGGCCGGATACATAACCACCGGCGCCAATCACAACTTCGGGCCGAAACTCTCGTAGCAGTCGCCGCGCCGCACTAAAACTCTTCGGCAGGATTGCCACTCCGCGCACCCGCGCGAGAGTTCCGACGCTCTTTAAGCCCGCACTCTCAATCACCAACAGCTCAAATCCAGCTTGCGGCACTAGTTTCGTTTCCAGTCCGCGCGCGGTGCCGACAAACCTGATTTCCGAAAGCGGATCGCGACGAAGAATCTCTTTCGCTACCGCTATGCCCGGGTAGATGTGGCCGCCCGTCCCTCCCGCGGCAATCAGTACGCGCATTCTGTTTACCCGAACCGTGACGAAGCCAGTCGCCTGGCATTTGCTACGCGCAGCCTTGCCGGTTCTCGATCCCTGCCGGCGCCTGGGGATTGGAGCAGTCCCATGTCAAACGAGCCGACCGCGTGTTGCGAAATGTTCATCAGAATTCCCGCAGCCGCGAGAGTGAACAACAAAGACGATCCGCCGTAGGATATAAACGGCAATGGGATACCCTTTGTCGGTACCAGCGACAACACCACACTGATGTTAAAGAGCGCCTGCGCAACAATCGCAGTCACCAATCCGAGCGAAAGCAACATTCCGAATCTGTCCGGTGCCAGCAACGAGGTGCGAATGCCGCGCCAGAGAAAAAGCGCGAAGACGGCGATCACGGCCAGGGCTCCGACCAGGCCAAGTTCCTCCCCGACAACCGCAAAGATAAAATCGGAGTGAGCAAAAGGAAGAAACAACATCTTCTGTTTACCCTGCGCAAAACCGAGACCGTTGGATCCTCCGGAACCGATGGCAATCAGAGACTGCACAACTTGAAAACCGCTGCCTTGTGGATCTGCCCAGGGATCGAGAAAAATAATCAAGCGACGTGCGCGGAAGGGAACGAAGACTAACAGGCCAGCCACTCCCAGGAGGGCCGGCACCGCTGCTATCCCGAGGTGCTTTAGCCGTGCGCCGGCGGTATAGGTCATGACAACGAAAATCACGCCGAGCATCAATGCGGTGCCGAGATCAGGCTCGAGCACCACAAGCAAAGCAAGTACGGCAGCTACAAACGCGCAAGGTAAAAACGTTGTCCAGAACGCTCTTTCCTCCCCCGCACGTCTTTCCAGGAAGTAGGCAAGGAAAATTATAAGGGTTAGCTTGGCCAATTCAGACGGTTGAATTGAGAACATGGGCAGCTTGATCCAACGATGCGCGCCGTTCGATGCCGGAAAGGCAAACACCGCCATTAACAGGACCGTCGTCACAGTTAGCAGCCCGTAAAGGATGCGTGTTCTTTTCCATCGCCTGTAGTCAATTTGCATCATGGCAAGCATTACGATAAAGCCCAACACGGTCCAAATTCCCTGTTTGAGCACATAATGAAACTGGCTGCCATTGTCCCTTTGGGCCATCACCGCTGAGGCGCTGTAGACCATTACCACGCCAAACAGCGCCAGTCCCACCGTCGCTGTAAACAACCATTTGTCGGGATATAGTTTTCGTGCCATTTCTCACCGGTCCAATGTTCAATGTCCAAAGTTCAATGTCAGGAAGAAAGACTTTGGACTTTGGACTTTAGACTTTGGACTTCTTCTTTGAACACCTTTCCGCGGTGCTCGAAACTGTCAAACATGTCGAAGCTTGCACACGCTGGCGCCAGCAAAACTATGTCGAGTGGCTGAGCAATTTGAAATGAACGATTCACCGCATCTTTTAGGTCAACGGCCCGCTGCGTGGGCGCACAATCGCCAAGCTCTTTAGCGATCGCTTCTGCATCTTCGCCAACGAGGATCAGTTGTCGCACCTTTTCTCGTACGAGTGGAGCCAGTGGCCCGTAAGGCGCATTCTTTCCGCGACCTCCCAGAATCAGGACTACCTGGCCGAAGTCGTCCTTAAACGCTTCCAGCGCTTTCATCGTCGCAGCAACGCTGGTGGCCTTTGAGTCGTTGTAAAACTGCACGCCCTCGATTTCGGCAACACGCTCGAGTCGGTGTTCGACCGGCTCAAAGTGTCTGATTGTTTCAAACATCGACTCTGCGCTTGCTCCACAGGCGAGACCCACGGACAAGGCCGCCAATACGTTCTCAACATTGTGTAGGCCGCGCAGTTTCATCTCATCCCGCAACATCAGCACCCGTTCGCCGTCTGGTGTTCGCGAAACTATTTCACGGCCGCGCAAGAAAAGACCTTCATCTAGTTCCCTTTGCACGCTGAATTTCGTGACATGCGCGCGCAAACTACTTGCCCATGACGCGACAATTTCATCGTCGGCATTCAGAACAGCCACGTCACCCAAAGTCTGGTTGACAAAAATCCGGTGCTTCGCTACGGCGTAGTCTGTAATTGATTCGTAGCGATCCATGTGATTCGGCGTAACGTTCAGCACAACTGCCACCGCTGGATGAAATTCCTTGATCGTCTCCAATTGAAAGCTCGACAGTTCCGCAACGGTCCACCCGTCATCAGTTGAACTCTCAACCAGCGATATCAGCGGCGTCCCTATATTTCCTCCCACCTGAACCGGCAATCCCGCATCCTTCAACATCGCTCCAATAAGTGCAGTTGTCGTCGTTTTACCGTTTGTACCAGTAATGCCCACTATGCGCCCTTTGAGATAGCGTGAAGCGAGTTCGACTTCGCCGATAATTTCCACCCCTGCGCGCTCCGCGTAGCGGACGGGAATGCTCTTCGTTGGCACCCCGGGGCTGATCACTAACAACTCGCTATGGTCAAGCAACCAACCGGGGATTTCCCCGGGAACACATCCGACCCCTTGGGCTTTGAGCGCCAAGGCTTCAGGACTCCACTTTTCAAGTGGCTTCTGATCATTTAGCGCGACGATTGCCCCGCGCGCGGCCAGGAACTTGGCGCAGGCAATGCCGCTGCGCGCCGCACCTATAACTAAAACCTTTTTGCTGGCAACTTCCAAACAACCTCGTGAAAGCCGAGTCTCCGCGTCACCGTGTCCCCGCGTCCAATGACTCCTGCTCTGTCTCTCATCTCAGCTTCAATGTCGAAAGACTCAACAGCGCAAACAGTATTGCCAGAATGAGAAAGCGAAAGACTATCTTCGACTCCTTCCAATCCTGCATTTCAAAGTGATGGTGCAACGGCGTCATCTTGAAAAGTCGTCTGCCGGTACCCGTTGTCCGCTTGGTCATTTTGAATACACCGACCTGCAGCATCACGGACAGCGCCTCAATCACAAACACGCCCCCCACCATCAACAGCATGAATTCCTGTTTCGTCAGGACCGCGACTGTGCCGATGGCGCCACCGATTGCCAGGCTGCCAACATCTCCCATGAAAACTTCCGCGGGCGGCGCGTTGTACCAGAGAAAGCCGAGACTTGCTCCGGCCAGGGCGCCACAAAAGACGGTTAGCTCGGCGGCTTCCGGCCGGTGTGTTAGCTCCAAATAACTGGCCCAACGCGCGTCGCTGCTCAGGTATGTCAATCCGGTCAGCGCAGTCATAGCAATGAATGTTATGCTGATGGCAAGCCCATCCAGCCCGTCTGTTAAGTTGACGGCATTGGAAAAACCCAACAAGACAACAACGATGAATAGCAGGTAGATGTAGGGCCCCACATAACTCACTCCTCCCGGCTCTGCCGTAATTTTCAAAAAGGGGATGCTGAAATTCCAAGAGTATTTGCCGCCGAAATACTTGATCGAAATAAAAAGAACCGCCCACACGCAAACCGCAATGAACAGTTGGGCCAGCAGTTTCTGCCTGCCGGTAAGACCAAGGCTTCTTTGCTTGGCCATCTTCGCGTAATCGTCAAGAAAGCCGATTGCCGCGAATAACAAAAAGGCGATAATAATGATCCATACGTAAACACTCGTCAGTCGTGCCCAAAGCAGTGTTGAGATAAGCACCGAGCCAATAATCAGTACTCCTCCCATTGTCGGTGTTCCGCGCTTGGCCTTGTGACCCTGCGGCCCTTCTTCGCGAATCTGCTGACCAACGTTCCACCTTCTTAAGGCCTTTATTAACCTGCCGCCAAACACCAGCGAAAGAAGCAGCGCCGTGATCGAGGCATAGGCTGTACGAAAAGTTACATACTGAAAGACGTTAAGCGCTTTGATGAGGACCCAATCCTTGTCCTTGAAGTGGTTGTAAAGCAGTTCGTATAGGAAGTAATAGATCATCTTCGTCGGCGCTCTCACCAGCCTGGATCAAATCTTCCAGCCTGTTACAGACCGGGCGTTTCCCTTAGAACAAAGCTCCCTTCGTAATGTTTCAAACTCGCTGATCGCCTCCCGGCTTATTGCTTTTCGCCCAGGGGAAAATGCTCACGAATCGCCCTGACTACCTGCTCCGTGGCGACTCCCCTTGAACCCTTCACCAGTATTAGATCGCCTTGCTTCACCTCATCGATAATCGCCGCGGCGGCATCTGCCGCGCTTTCAAAAAAGCGTGTTGCACTCAAACCTGCTTCTCTTGCTCCCGCGATGACCTCGGCCGCCTGACCACGAATACCCCAGAGGAGGTCTATACCTGCCCGTGCGATCTCATGTCCCGCTTCCCGGTGAAGCTGAGCCGCGTCGGTTCCCAGCTCCAGCATTTCCCCCGCTATGACAATTCTTCTCTTCCATGTGTCACCTGCTTCAGCTATGGTCCGTACCATGCTAACCAGGGAACGCGGATTTGAGTTGTACGAATCATCCACAAGGGTGAATCCAGCAGCGAAGGCGAGCGTTTCGCCACGCATCGCCGGTGGCGTTGCCGTTCGTAAAGCCCAGGCGATCTGCTCCGGTTCGATCTGGAAACAGGTGGCCACGGCCGCGGCGGCAAGAGCGTTCATCAAATTATGCCGACCGCTCATCGGCAATACGGTGGGTGCTTCACCCAGCGGAGTCTTCAGGCGGAACTTTACCAGGCCAAGTTGCCTTGCATCGATCTCAGTAGCTGCGACGTCGGCTTCGCGTTCAATCCCAAAGGTAATCGTACGCCCGCGGTGCTTGTTTCGCATCTTGATTACCCATTCGTCGTCCGCGTTCAAAACGGCAGCGCCATCGGGCTTGAGTCCCTCAATCAGCTCTGCTTTTGCGGCTGCGATATTCTCGATGCTACCCAGATATTCCAGATGGACCGACGCCACGTTTAACTCCACGCCGATATCGGGAGGGGTAATTCGGCAGAGTCGCTGAATTTCATGCGTGGGCGAAGACATTCCCATCTCAAGGACCGCCACATCGAACTGGCCAGGTGATCGGTTCTCGCTGACCATTCGTAAGACCGATAACGGCAGGCCGAGGCCGTTGTTGTAGTTTCGCTCGCTCTTCAGAACACGTTGGCCGGTGCTGCTGAGAACGAGCGCCGTCAACTCCTTCGCAGTTGTTTTTCCGGCACTCCCCGTGATGCCGACCACCTTCTTTCCCCAGGCTTCGTAAACACGGTGCGCGAGTGTCTGCAGCGACTCAATGGCATCGTCAACCAGCAGCAGTCGGTCCCTCAATGCCGAGAGCTGCTCATCGCTACGTACCCGTTCGGTGCGAGCAACGGCGGCGACTGCGCCGCGCCCGAGTGCATCTGCGATGAACTGGTGCCCATCCGCAAATGTTCCGTTGAAGCCGGCGCGAGCGTAATCCTCCTGAGATAGAGCAAAAAAGAGTTCGCCCGTAATCACCGATCGCGAATCGATTGAAAAGTCTGCAATCTGTTTGTCAAACAACTCGGAACTTATATGTTGGGCGTCAGCGCCCATCAGAACCGCGGCCTCTCTTACATTCACCTTCTGCCAGCCTCTTCCTGGCCATCCGATCCTGCCAACCCAAAACTGGGCCCCTTAATTCCTGGCTCGGGCTCAAGGTACGGGTTTGCGATTTCTTCCAACTGCGGTCCCATTTCGCCTGAGATTTGTGCGCCCTTGTGAGAGCGAACGGTGCGCATGCGTTTCCTGCAGGCCACCACTCTATACTTTACTCCTTCTTCGTAATTCTCCCTGCCCAGGCTTCGGTGGGGGATCATATTTCACTTACTCCCGTTGATGTTCATCTTTTGTTCGGTCCTTCTCCCAAACATCCTGACCGTGTTGAGTCCATCCGTGTTCGCAACTTCAATTTGCCCTTGCGAAGTCAACGTAAATTAGTTGTCCCGGCTCTACCTCTGTTCCGGGCGCCGGGCTGTGTCGCGTTACGCGGCCCTCGCCGTGTGCTTCCAGCTGCAAACCAAGCTGCGCACAGGCACGCGCGACATCGCGCACGCTCTGCCCGCGCAGATCCGGCATCAGCATGGCCTTGTTGTTTGCGGCTGCATAAACAACTTCTCCTGCTCCGCCGCGGCGTCGGGCTACGCTGGGTAAGGTCGCCCTGCGCGCCTCTTCCACTTGCGCCTGTGCCAGTTGAGCCTTGACCTCTACTTTCGGTCGCGCCGCTTTCTGAGCAACCAAATCTGCCGGTGATTTGATTTCTGTGTCGGGAGCGATGCCCAGGGTAGGCAACACCAGTTCTGCAATCTCACGAAATACGGGTGCGGCCACGTCGCCACCGTGATAAGCCCCGGCGGGTTCATCAATCACGACAATGACAACGACCGCGGGGTTCTCGACGGGCGCAAAGCCAACGAAGGAAGCCACGTGTTTTGTCGTGGAATAGGTGCGGGTCTTCGGGTCGACCTTCTGCGCTGTTCCGGTTTTGCCTGCCGCGCTGTACCCATTGAGTTGCGCCTGCTTGGCGGTGCCGCTGATAGTGACTGCCTCCAGCATTCGTCTCAGAGAGCGCGCTGTCTCCGCACCAATTACTCGATGCTGTTCCGGCATTGAGCGATAGACCGTGGCGCCGGAAGGTGCGCGAAGCTCACGAACCAGATGTGGAGCCACACGAACGCCATTGTTAGCCAGGGCACCAAAAGCCGCAGCCATCTGTAGTGGTGTGATGCCAATCTCCTGACCGATCGCGATAGATCCAATCGATGATGCCTGCCAACGGCTCACCGGACGCAGCAATCCCGGCGTCTCTCCCGGCAGTTCGATGCCGGTTCGCGAACCGAAGCCAAAGCGCGTGATGTAATCGTGCATCGTGTTGTTGCCCACGCGCAGTGCGAGTTTGATCGCGGCTACGTTGCTCGACTTGGCCAGCGCCTCGGAAATGGTAAGCGTGCCAAAGGAATGGTGATCGTGAATGACTCTGCCCGCAACCGTGATTGACCCCATCTGGCAATCGATGCGAGCGTCCGGCGTAACCAGGCCCTTTTCTATCGCGGCTGAGAAAGCAATGATCTTGAAAGTGGATCCTGGCTCGTAAACGTTCTGCAATGCCCAGTTGGATCTCACCTCCGGCTTGGCGGTTCCCACACTGTTGGGGTCGAATGTGGGAGCGTTAGCAAGAGCCAGGATTTCTCCAGTGCGAGGATCCAGAACTATCGCCGTGCCTGATCGTGCCCGTGACCGCCTGACTGAGTTAGCGAGTGCTTGCTCCGCTCGGTACTGAATTGATTGATCGATAGTCAGAACAATCGTATGCCCGGTTTTAGCGGGAATCTCAAAGCTCTCGTACGCTTTCCCGTTCGAATCTTTCTCGAGGAAAACCTTGCCCGGCTCGCCCGTGATCTTTTCATTGTAAATCTGTTCAACGCCTCCCAAACCAGCGCCATCCAAACCAACGAAACCCAGGACGTGTGCTGCGAGTGAGCCGTTCGGGTAGTATCGCTTCGGTTCCTTGCGCGAATGCACTCCTGGCAATTTCAGCGCGTCGATCTTCGCAGCCTGTTCCGACGTCAACCTGCGTGCAATCCAGATAAACCTGCGACCGTTTTCTTTCGCTTCCTGAAGCTGAGTGAAGAGAACTTGACGATCCAGACCAAGAACCGTGGCGAGGCCCTCAGCTGTGGACTGGGCTCCGTCAATTTCCGTGATTTCATCGGGAGCCACAAAAATCGAGTCGGTGTCAACGCTGCGTGCAAGTTCGCGCTGGTCTCGATCGAGGAGTGGGCCGCGTTGGGGGTTGATTGGCAGAGTCTGTTGTTGCTGTTTACGTGCGCGCTCTACCAGGTTGTCATGCTGAGAAACCTGGAGGTAAACAAGTCGGACGCCGATGGCAAGCATCCAGAACACAATAAGCACAGCAACCACAAGCGCGCGGCGGGTTGAAGCATCAGGTTGAGTATTTGATTCAGCGGAAAGGCGTGCCAACATTGCCGACATGGATCCCTTCTACCGGTACCGCCAGGGGGAAACAGCACCAACCTTGAACACGTGGTCGTCGATAGACGACTCTCTACGCACTTAGCGAGTTAACGAGGCGGAAGGATGGATAAGACCCGTTCCCAAAGGCAGGTGGCTCTGGGCATTCACCTTCGGTGTTCTGATCTGCCCTGCCTGCAACGGTTGTAATCCCAATTGGCGAGCCGCCGACTCGAGTCGCCCCGGGACAGACGCTTGCTCCTTCTCCAGGAGCAAGCGCTGCTGGTCCTCCAATAATCGATCTCGTTCGCGGCGCAAACTTTCGCTTTCATAACCGTATTGCACCGCGGCGAAATGTGCTCGGGCCGCAAATACAAAGCCGCCAGCCAACACCACCGCACAACAGAGCAGGAGGGCCAGATGGGAAAGTGCGCGAACATCGCGTTCGCGTCGAATATTGGAGTTGCGCTGTCTAGAAGGAAGTTCTCGCATGCTGAGTTCAACCGTTAAGAATATGATTTCATGTCAGAAGGGCCCAAAACCTGCAGGAAGCTATTTCTTGCTACTTTCATTCTCCGAACACTCCCCCAAAGTAACTAGCAATAAGCACCTGCCACAGTGAACACGGATAGCCACGGATATGAACTGAGATAGAATGCCATTCCTGATGTATGAGTCTTCTTCTCGTGCATTTCTGTCAGTTCCCTTGAATCCGTGATTATCCGTGTTCATCTGTGGCCTGGGCTCATTTCCTGTCAACTTAGAGTAAGCTTTTGGCAAGCGCGCAGCTTGGCGCTACGGGCGCGCGGGTTCTCGTCGACCTCGATAGCACTGGGGGTAACCGGACGCTTCGTTAGAATTTCGACTGCCCGCCGGGCGCCGCATGAGCAAACTGGAACACGGGGCGGGCACTGGCAATACCCGGAAAGCCGGCGAAGCTCCTGCTTTAGGACTCGATCCTCAAGCGAATGGAAACTAATCGCCACAAATCTTCCGTCCGGTTGTAAAAGATCTATCGCAGTGTCAACGAACTTGTCTAAAGCATCGAGCTCTTGATTAACTGCTATACGCAGGGCCTGGAAAGTTCGCGTTGCCGGGTGAATGTTTCCGGTTTTCTTATGGCCGACTGCACGTTGGACAAGATCGACTAGAGTCTTGGTCCTCTCAATCGGTTTCCCCTGCTCACGACTTTCAACGATCCACTTGGCAATGCGGCGCGAGCGCCGCTCTTCTCCAAACTCAAAAAGTATCCTTGCTATCTCTTCCTCGGGCAGCAGACGCAATAGGTCGGCAGCAGTTTCTACGTCACTCGCGGGGTTCATTCGCATGTCAAGGGGAGCGTCAAATCGAAAACTGAATCCCCTCACAGAGGAATCAAACTGCAACGAGGAAACGCCTAAATCCACCAGCACGCCGCGAACCTCATTCTTGTCAACGTCCCCGAGGGTCGAGCCGATCTCCCGGAAATTCGCGTGAACTGGACGGAATCGCTCTGCAAACCCTGCCAGCCGTTCGCTGGCGTACCCAAGTGCCTCGGCATCGAGATCGATTCCTATCACGCGAGTCGCGTTCGAGGATTGAAGAATCGCTTCGCTGTGCCCACCCAGCCCGACCGTGCAATCGACAAAGACACCGCCTCGCTCAGGAGCCAGGTAATGAATCGTCTCATCTAGCAACACTGGGCGGTGGGGCGCGTCCTTACCCCCCAAGGACGCCGCCATCACCACCGCCCCGTGATCTTGTTCAAAGAACTGAATTCAAGTGATGAGTGATGAGTGATGAGTGATAAGTCAGAATCGGTTGTATTTTTCGTCTTGCTCGTCACTTATCACTTGTCACTTATCACTGTTCTTAGATTCCCAATCTTGCAATTGCTGACTCGTCCTCTTCCGTATAGGGATCCGAGAGCAATCGCTGCTTAAACTGATCGAGTTCCCAAACTTCCAGGTGAGTCAGGTAACCCATTACCGCGACATCGCCGACGACGGCGGCACTCTTGCGCAACAAAGGATGAATCAGCACGCGGCCCTGCGCATCGATCGTCGCCTGCTGACCGTAGTAGTTCGTTCTGTCAAGGAACTTTCGTCTAGCGGGATCCATGGTGGGTAAGAGCGAAAGGCGTTGCTCGATGGATTCCCATTCCGGGAGGGGGTAAATGCGGACGTTATCGCCGGAAAGACTCGTTATGTAAAACTCGCTGCCGTGTTTCTCTTCTATCAGCCGACGAAAGGGAGTCGGCACCTTAAGTCGGCCCTTAGCATCTATTCGGGCCGTGTAATTTCCCCGAAGCATAGTGTTGACCAGTCACGAGAGAAATGCGGGTGGTCGTTCAGGAAAAGTTGCCTAATGATCGGTCGTACTAGGTTGGACCCACTTCCGACCACTTCCGACCACCCGGATGCGGATACTACGCTCGCTAATCTGGGCTGTCAAGAACAAAGTAAGCAATTGTTTAAAACGGGGTGCATAATGTGGCTTGATTACCAGTGGCACAGCTTCTCCGTTGGGTTTTATTTCAGATCCGCGTTCATTCGCGTTAATCCGCGGCTGATTTCACTCTTTCTCTGCTACTTCAAGAATGACCCGCGCGCCTAAGTGGTGACGAAATAGCCAAGTGCAGAGGCATGATGTATATTGGCCCGCCGTGCCAACGTCCTAGGTTTTCGCTGATTAAGTAGCACCCGGATGGAGCCAACCTTCGGTCGACTGCCCCAACTTCTCCTTTTCGGCTTAATTGCCGCGGGCGCGAACATGGTGGGTGGTCTCGTCCTAATTAAAGCTGGCGCCCACCGGTTCGGAGAACGCTTTCTCAAGTACCTTGTCGCGCTCGGCGCGGGGTTTATGCTGGCGGCAATATTTATCGAGATCCTACCCGAGACCATCGGCCTCTGGACGGAAAACGGATCCGGGCAAAGCGCGGCAGAGTCCGTGGTCGGCGCAATGACCCTGCTCCTCGCGGGCTATCTGGTCATCCAACTCTTCGAACACACTATTGCACCTCATTTCCACTTTGGCGCGGAGACCCATCCTGAGTCTTTCATGAAGCCTTCAGCCGCTTACACCGCGATTGGCGGCCTGTGGATTCATACATTCTTTGATGGCGTCTCAATCGCTGCGGCCTTCCTGGTCAGTTTCCGTGTGGGTCTGCTTGTGTTCATTGCGATCCTTTTGCACAAGATGCCGGAGGGGTTCACTGTGGCTTCAATCATGCTGGCATCAGGACGCTCGTCCCGGAAAGCCTTGCTGGCGACGGCCGCGATCGGAGCGGCCACTCTGGCGGGCGTAATTGGAGTGGCATTGCTCCAGGCGCAAGTTGAGTCTGCAATAGCTTATGCCCTACCCTTTTCCGCCGGCGTGACACTTTACGTGGCGGCCAGCGATTTGATTCCCGAGGTAAATCACAACGAAGAGAGGAACCCAACGGTCTCAATTGTCGTTTTTGGCGGCGTGGCTCTTTTCTACCTTTTACATAAATTGATTGCACCATGGGGCTGAACTCTCGATTTGTAGTCGGGCACAAAGTAAAAATGGCTTTTAGATTCCGGTTGATTTTTCGTTTTAGCGTCGCTTTTCCGGCCATCGCTTTCGCCGTGTTGCTTTGCCTGCCACTGCAGCACGCCCACGCTCAAGTCCGGCCGCAGTCGCCTGTCCCCCTGCCGGTGCCGTTTACTCCGATTGTCGACAATGCAAATGTCATCCAGCCTGAATCCAGGAAGCGACTGGAAGCGATCTACACCAACCTGAAGCAGCGCGCGAACATTGAGTTCGCCGTCGTAACCGTACCGACTACGGGCGATCGAGATATCTTTGAGTATTCGTTGGACATTGCGCGTGGCTGGGGAATCGGATCGAAAGAGGGTGAGAAGAATGGTCTGCTACTGGTAGTTGCGGTAAATGACCGCAAGTACTTTACGCAGGTTAGTGACCACCTCGAGGGCGATCTGCCAGATGGCTTGGTCGGACAGATTCAGCGTGAACGGCTGGTGCCGCAGTTCAAACGCGGAAACTACAGCCAGGGTATCGAAGATACGATCAAGACTTACGTCGCCACGCTGGCGGAGAAGCGGGGTTTTAGCATCGAAGGGATCGATCAGAGTTATGCCTACCGCGGCACCCGGCAACAACCGGCGAGAAGAACCGGTTCGGTGGGATTATCAAGCAGCTGTTGCACTGCTTTGATAATCCTCGGCGTATTGATCCTCATTTTGTCGTCTGCAAAGGGCGGAAAAGGTGGGGGTTGTCTGAATATGTTGCTGCTTGGGTCACTGCTCAGTGGTGACCGCGAAGGTAGCTGGGGCGGATCCAGCAGCGGTTGGGGTGGCGGGGGCTTTGGCGGCGGGGGTGGCGGTTTTGGCGGTGGCTTCGGGGGAGGCGGCAGTTTCGGCGGCGGCGGTTCCGGAGGTAGCTGGTGAGGCTGGCACAAATCCGTCCGGGTCCTTCGCTAGGGCCATATTTCGAGTTTCATAGAAGACGATCCTCGAACCAACACGATATTTAGTGAGATTTCGTGTAATTTAGTGGATTTCTTCCCGGAGTCTCCGCTAATAGACAGATAGCTACTGAAAATATGCGCCCTTCAATCATCCGATCAACAAAGGATTCTGGTAGTATCCCGAATCAAACAGATAGATGGCAAAAAGAATAGTTCAAGAAGCGCTCAACAGTCTGCTTAACGACCTGCGCTCAACGCATGGCAATAATCTCGCGTCGGTGGTGCTCTATGGCTCGGCGGCGGCAGGGGATCATGTGGAATTGCGCTCTGATTACAATCTCCTGATCGCGCTTAACCGGATCTCTCCGGAAGATTTGCGGCAGGCGCAGGCGCCGATGAGAGAATGGCAGCGGCTGGGCCACCCCCTTCCTGTCTACTTCACTGTCGAGGAACTATCTGACGCTGCAGACGTATTTCCCATCGAGTTTCATCAGATGGCTAACGCGCGCGTCGTCCTTTTCGGCCAAGACCCTTTCGAGTTCATCAAGCTCTCGGATCACCACTTGCGGCACCAGGCGGAATACGAACTGAGAAGCAAGTTGATTCAGCTTCGTCGGCTCTACATTCCTGCATCTGTATCCATTGAGAAACTTTGCGATCTAATGAGCGATAGTTTGGCGAGCTTCGCTGCGCTCTTTCGCGCGGTGCTGATCCTGCACGGTAAGGAAGCGCCGATAGGCAAGCCCGAGTGCGTGCGCGCAACGGTTCAGCTGCTGCGTTTGGATCCCGGACCATTCGAAAGAATCTTTGCCATGCGCTCCACCGGTGAGCGGCCAGCAACAGACGCGGAAGCAAACGATGTGTTCAGTGCTTACATGGCCCAGATTGAGCAAGTAGTTGAGGCAGTCGACGAGAGGAAACTAGAAGAAACCCCCTGATCGGTAACTGGCAGCCCCCTTCACTGTGTAATTTAGTTCAGAAACTAGCGGGAGATTAAGACATGCACAAACGCAGATTGTTACTAGCCTTAGTTGTTTTCGTAACACTAATGGGGAGCGGTTGCGGCTATAACACGCTTACGACCAAGCAACAAAACGTGAAGGCCAAATGGGCCGACGTCGAAACTCAACTTCAACGCCGTGCCGACCTGATTAATAACCTCGTCGAATCTGCTAAACTTGCCGGCGTCCAGGAACAGGAGGTCTTCGGTAAGATCGCTGAAGCGCGATCCCGGCTTTTGAACGCCACGAACCAAGCGCCCCAGGGGGAGGGCGGCGATAAGTCGCCGGAGCAAAAGCAGGCCGTGATCGACGCGGCTAATAGTTTCGGCGGCACGATTGGTCGATTGCTCGTGCTCCAGGAGGCCTATCCTCAGTTGCAGTCCAACCAGAATTTTTTGAAGCTGCAGGACGAAGTGGTGGGAACGGAAAACCGCATAGCGACCGCGCGCAAGGATTACAATGCGGCTGTGCAGGACTACAACACAACACGCGCCCGATTTCCCACCGTCATTTCTGCCAAGCTGTTTGGCTTCAAAGAAGAGCCTTACTTCAAGGCCGAGGAAGGCGCAACTCAGGTCCCGCGCATCGATTCAAACACGCTCCGCCAGAATCAGAATACCGGCACTACCAAATAGCCAGGTCATCGGTAAATTGCGTAGAACGAAAAGGCCGCCTCAGTGGCGGCCTTTTTTAGCAGGTATTGCCATTGGCTCTAGAAGCCTCGGGAGCTGCACATTGCGCAATGGTCGCAGGGCTTCCCTCCCGGTTCAACGCTGCAGGTTTTCTCTTTTTCAAAGAAGTCCACGAGTTCTGATATGACCGCTTCTTCCACACCAAATTTCTCCTGGCTGGGATGCGCTACTGAGGCGTTAACCCCGGCAAGCCAGGGTGAGTGTGTAAGAGGAATAGGACTGTCTGTCCTCAAATAAGCTGGGCCGTACGATACAGCGGAAGTAGCTGTCTCGCGCGCGTCTGAACGAACCTTCGATTCAATTTGAAGAAGTCGGTTTTGTAGCTCAATGAGCATCGACCGCATTGTGGCGAGTTCTGAGCTAACCTCCGATCTCGAACTCGGGGAGGGACCAGAACTCAATTGGGCACTCGATTGGCCAGTTGACTCACCAGCCACACGTCTGGCGATTCGCTCGGCGATTAAGCGTGCTTGTTCGGCGCTCATCTAGAGTTTCTCGAGACTGGTAGTTCCCGTCTTCCAGTTAGGGTGTTACCCCCATCACCAGTTTTGACCATCATAGGTTGATGTCTACTATTCGTCGTCTAATAGGTCGATTCGATCTACGACGCCGACAATGGCTGAATCAATTGCGGCGCCGGGTTTTCCTGTTGCTGCAGTTGATGCGCCCCAACCTTCCTGCACAATCAAGACCATGTCTCCAACACCAGCGTCAACGGCATTCAAAGCCAGGACCGTCGTTGCCGTTTCATCGCCCGCCGGATTGATCTGCTGGCAGAGCATTACGCTCGCATTCTCGTAACGCCGATCCTTCTTTGTGGCGACGACGTTCCCAACCACTCGTGCAAGAATCATATTAGGCCTGAGTTACATGCGCGTTCGAATCAACGATAGCGATAATGGTGCAGTCTGTTGGTGTATCTTCGCGCTTGAACGGAAAGCTCGCTTCTTTGCCCCGGCACCAGAAAACCAGATCGCCTTTGCCGGCCCCAACCGAATCCACCGCCACCATTGGCTTGCCAGCCGGCTCAAGATCCTTGTTCAAAGTTTGCACCACGAGCAGAGTTCGCCCTTCGAGCGATTCATTCTTGACGGAGGCGACCACGGTCCCAATGACGCGGGCAAGTTGCACTTAGCTAGTCCAATATCCAATGTCCAATGTCCAATGTCCAGTGTCCTCTTGGCCCACTGACTTTGGACCTTGGACATTGAACGTTGGACTATACGTCCGGAGCGGTTATATCCACAGTATCGATTACCCCGACGATTGCGGCATCAACCGGAATGTCCTTCATGCCTTGTGCGAGGCGTGCGCTTGAGCCAGCCACAACAAGGACCCTTTCATGAAAGCCGGCCCCAACTGTATCAACCGCAACGACGTAGCCGGTTGTGTCCGTTCCGTCAACATTAATGGGGCGCACAATAAGCAGTTTTTTCCCAAGTAGCCGCTCGTCTTTCTGCGTTGAGACGACGGTGCCGAGAATGCGGGCAATGATCATGCTTAGCTGCGATTGCCTATGGGGAGGGCGTCGTCAACGCTGCCGTGTGGGCGAGGGATCACGTGCACGCTCACAAGTTCACCAACCCGGCGAGCAGCCGCAGCCCCGGCGTCGGTCGCCGCCTTCACGGCCGCGACATCGCCGCGCACGATCGCGGTTACAAAGCCGGCGCCGATCTTCTCGTAACCAATTAACGTGACGTTTGCGGCTTTGACCATCGCGTCGGCCGCTTCAATCATCGCCACCAGTCCTTTCGTTTCAACCATACCCAGTGCTCCTTGTGGCATCTTCTATGCTCCTCTTTGTGTGGTATGCGTAAGTGGTGAATCGGTTTCGTCATTAATGGTCATTGCGACTAACTGCCTGAGACAAGAGGTCAACTAGCTCCTCTCGCGTTAAGGCAATCTTCCCCGACCCATTTGTCGGAGTTTCCCAAGTGTTGCTTCTTGGCGGCCTGTCGCCACTGGGGCAAGTCAACTGCGTTTCATGCAGATAACCGCACGCCTGGCAGCGAGCGCTTGCACCGAGATACCCCGCTGCTTCACGCACATTGATTAGTTTCTCGACGGCATCGGGCGGCAAGTTTTTCGAACCACCGAGCATACGCGACAATATGGCAATTCGTGCGGTGTGCTCCAAGGTTTCCAGACGGTCGAAGGCCTGCCACAAATCTCCCCCATACGCTACCGCACCGTGATTCGCCATTAGTAACGCATTGTGATGCTTAACGAGGGGACGCATGGCCTCCGTCAATTCGTCGGTCGAGGGAGTGCCGTAGGACGCCAGCGGCACACACCCGAGCGTCAGGATCACCTCGGAAAGTATCGGCTGATCGATCGCCAGGCCTGCGACAGCGAACGCTGTACCGTGCGGCGGGTGCGCATGACAAACCGCCTTTACATCAGGCCGCTCGCGGTAGATTAGAATATGCATCGCCAACTCGCTGGACGCCTTGCGATCGCTCAGGGCCCTTCCTTGAGAGTCTGTCACTGCCAACGAGTCTTCGTCCATACGACCCTTGCATGTCATCGTGGGCGTTGCGACGATGCGACCGTCATCAAGACGCACGCTGATATTACCGTCTGAAGAGACAACGTAGCTGCGTTCATACATTAGACGGCCAACGCGAACTATCTCGCGCCGGGCGGTTAGCTCATCCATAGGGGTGGCTGGTTATAGCCGGCGTTCCTTCTGCTCGACGGCCTCATCAAAGCGTTTGCTGCGTCGCGCATTGGTCACCGCACTAATCTGTGGTCGTGCCAGGAAATAGGATAATGATTCCAGTGAAGTGGTTAAGTCAACGGTCTTGACTTTCACCCCAAGCCTCGCGCTAAGAGATGCCGGCGCGAAGTTAAGCACCGCTTTGACACCGCCTGCAGTAACCTGGTTTAAAACTCGCTGCGCTGCCCGAGCGGGGACGGCAATCACGGCAACATCCACCGCCTCCTCTTTGACTACTCTTGTGATCTTTTTGACGTCGTGTACCGGAATCTTACCAGCGCCGATTCGCTCGCCGATTTTTGACGCGTCATTATCAAATAACGCGACGACCGTGAAGTTCGATTTTTCGAACCCCTGATAGTTTGCCAATGCCGTGCCCAGTCTTCCCGCGCCGATAATTCCTACCCGATGAGGCTTGTCGAGGCCAAGAATCTTCGTGATATGCGAGCGCAATTCCTCTACGTAATAGCCCACACCGCGCACGCCAAATTCACCGAAGTAACCGAGGTCTTTCCTGATCTGGGCTGAATTGAGATTAAATTGCTCGGCGAGCGCCTGCGACGAAATAGTCTTGATTCCCGCCGCGGAGAGAGTATTCAAACAGCGAAGATAAACGCTTAACCGGTTTGTCGTCAGTTCTGAGATTTTCTCTGACTTCATGGAGGACCTGTCACGACAAGTATAACTCTATTGTCAGATATAAAATAGCTGCGTTGCCCAACGGCGCGCGCATCAACTACAATCGCAGAAGTTAACTAGAAAACATGGCTTCGGGGCTCCTTCATCCATAAATGATCGCGCATTTATCCGGTACTCTTCTTTCCAAGCAGGCTACGTCGGTAATTCTCGATGTCGCGGGCGTCGGTTATGAGGTTACGATCCCAGTTTCAACCTTCTACGAACTCGACGAGCCGGGAGCGAATATCCAGCTTCGCATCTACACGCATGTCCGTGAAGACGTACTTCAGCTCTATGGGTTTAAGACGGCGCGCGAACGTGAGCTCTTCTTGCGGCTGATCTCAGTAAGTGGCATTGGACCGAAGCTCGGTATCACGCTACTTTCGGGCATGAGCGCGGACGAAATGATCGCCTCCATTCGAACAAACAATCTGGCTCGGCTGACCTTGATTCCCGGGGTTGGTAGAAAAACGGCGGAACGGCTCGTGGTGGAACTGCGTGATAAAGTCGCATTACTTTCATCGCCAGAGCTTGAAGAAGAGCTCGGAGCAAAACCTGGGGCTGCGGCAGCACCAACTGAAGATACAATGCGGTCCGACGCCCTCTCCGCATTATTGAACCTGGGTTATCAACGCAGTGCCGCGGAGAAAGCAGTCAGCTCGGCGCTGGGCGACGTAGGAGACATTTCTGTTGAGTCAATCTTGCGCCAAAGTCTGCGTAAGCTGGCAAAAGGGTGATACTAATGACCTTTGCTTATTCGCATTGATAAGAGACTTTTGCTTTACGTATTCCCAGTATTAACAATCTACAAAACGAGCCATTTCATCATGTCGACAGAACAACCAGCTCGGGTGCGCGACGAGACCCTGAATAACGAGGAGCGCCAGTTTGAACTGACGGTGCGTCCTACACGGCTGGCTGAGTATATTGGCCAAAAGCAAGTGAAGGAGAATCTACGGGTCTACATGAAGGCGGCCTTAGCTCGCCGCGAAGCTCTTGACCACGTGCTTCTGACTGGCCCACCGGGCCTGGGGAAAACTACACTTGCGCACATCATCGCCAACGAAATGGGGGCGGAGATGCGCTCTACAGCCGGTCCGGCGATTGAGAAAGCCGGTGACATTGCCGCGTTATTAACAAACCTTCAGGAAGGGGACGTCCTCTTTATCGACGAAATCCATCGCTTGCTCCCCGCTCTGGAGGAGAAGCTCTATCCGGCGATGGAGGATTATCAGCTCGACTTACTCATCGGTCAGGGTGCAGGAGCCAGATCTATCAAACTCGAGTTACCGAAGTTTACTCTCGTAGGAGCGACAACTCGCGCAGGTTTGCTTACCGCGCCCTTGCGCGGGCGTTTCGGAATCGTATTTCACCTGGACTTTTACCCGCACGAGGACCTCGAAGTGATCAGCAAGCGTTCGGCTGAGATCCTGGGGGTCGAGATTGATGAAGAGGGTGCTCGCGAGATTGCGCGACGATCACGCGGCACGCCGAGAATTGTCAACCGATTGTTGCGCCGCGTGCGCGACTATGCGGAAGTGGACTACGAGGGACATATCACAAGAGACATCGCCCGCGATGCCCTCAACCGCATGGAGGTGGACACGTATGGCCTCGACGAAATGGATCGTAAGCTACTGTTGACGATAATTGAAAAGTTCAATGGCGGACCAGTCGGCTTGGGAACCATTTCCGCTTCGATACATGAAGAGAAGGATTCGATCGAGGAGATCATCGAGCCTTATTTAATTCAGATTGGATTCCTCGATCGCACTCCCCGCGGTCGCATGGCAACCCGGCGCGCTTACGACCATTTCGGCATCAGCTTTTCGAATCCCCAGAAGCCCAGTCTCTTCGATTCTCATTAAAGATTTTGTTAGGTGACATACCAACACGCTAAACTTACTATCAGGTCTGAATCTAAATGAGAAGGCTCACTTCGTTCTCGCGTCACTCATTCGGCGTAAAAAACCGCGGGCCCTGGCGGTCAATTCTTACCCACACGCTCCACCAGTTTCACGAAAACGACCTTTTCACGTCCGCTGCGGCAATGAGTTATTTCGGCCTCATGGCACTTTTTCCGGCACTCTTGCTGATGCTGGCCCTGAGCAATCAAATCGACGCTGCCAATGAGCTGATTACTCATGCGGTGGATGTCTATCCCGGCTCGCGAGCCTTTCTCCGCGAAACGATTCGCTCGTTGTCTTCCGTAGGAACGGGTGTAGTCATAACTTGTTTCATCGTTGTCTTATGGGCCGGCTCCTGGGTTTTCTCGGTAATAGAGCGCGCCTTGAACCGCATCTGGGGAGCGACTTCACGAACGTTCTGGCACGGCCGGGCACTGACTATCGGCATGATCGGCATTATTGGTTTATTGCTCGCGATCTCAGTGCTGATAACTTCAGTGGTTGTTACCCTGAGAGACATGGCTGGAAACCTATCACCGCGTCAAATCGCCAACTATCCAATTCTGATGTCAGTGGGAAGTGTGTTCTGGCAAGGCATCTTCGCTGCCTTAAGTTTCCTGGTAACAGTTGTGCTCTTCGTGGTGGTTTATCGTTTTATGCCCAAAGCCGAGGTAAGCCTACGCGACACGCTGCCGGGCGCCGTTGCCGGCGGCTTGATGTGGGAAGCCGCGAAATACGCGTTTGCCTGGAGCCTCAACTACTTCCACTACGATCAAATCTACGGATCCGTAGGCGCTGTGGTAGCCGTGCTAACCTGGAGCTATTTCTCTAGTCTCATACTTTTGTTCGGCGCTCAGCTGACCGCGGTGTTTCATCGAGAGCACCCAGCCTACCCGAACCCCGTCGAGTAATCTTCATTTCCAGTTTTTCGCAATGCACATCTCGGAGTTTAGTTACGATCTTCCCGAAGAATTGATCGCGCAGGAACCATTGCCGCAGCGCGATGCCTCGCGGATGCTTGTGCTCGATCGCGAGTACAAAACCTTCGTTGATTCAACCTTCGCTGCGCTACCGGACTACGTTCGAGCAAACGACGTCATCGTTATCAACAATACGCGCGTTTTCCCGGCAAGGCTGAGGGGCACGCGCGTTCCGTCGGGCGGCACCGTCGAAGTCTTGCTGCTTCGCGAACTCGAACCGTTGAGTTGGGAGGCACTGGTGCGGCCCGGGCACCGCTTGCGGCAGGGTGAACAGCTTCAGTTTGGCGGTGGCAGACTGCGTGCGGAACTCCTCAATGGTCCGGGGAAGGGGCTGCGCAAGCTCCGCTTTGATTGTGAAGAGCCGTGGGAAAAGATTTTGGATGATATCGGCGAAACGCCACTTCCCCCTTATATCAGGCGGTCTGCTGGTGAGGCTCCACTGGATCGGGAACGTTATCAAACTCTTTTCGCGCGCGAGAAAGGTGCAGTTGCGGCACCGACGGCAGGGCTGCACTTCACCCCGCAAATTATGGAACGAGTGTCGGCGCGCGGCGCTCAAGTTGCCGAAATCACGCTACACGTTGGTTATGGAACCTTTGAACCCGTGCGAGTGGAGAACATCGCGCAACACCGCGTCGCATCGGAATATTTTGAGATTGGGGAAGAAGCGGCCCAGACGATCAACCATGCCCGTGCAAGTGGAGGAAGAGTAATGGCGATTGGTACCACCACGACTCGCGCCTTGGAATCTGCGGTTAATGCCGAAGGAATTCTTGAAACTACCAGAAGCAGTGCGAAGCTGACTATCACTCCCGGGTACAAATTTCGGATCACCGAGGCCCTGCTCACCAACTTCCACTTGCCGGGCTCATCATTGCTTTTGCTGGCTTGTGCTTTTGCCGGTCGTGAGTTGATGCTTCAGACCTACCGTCACGCAGTGGAGGCACGCTATCGCTTTTACAGTTATGGCGACTGCATGTTAGTGATCTAGTGATTCTGAAAACGATGGTGATAGACTAGGTAACAGCAGATTGCCCGATCGCCCGCTATGGCAGTACTAAAGAAGATTCGCACTAAATGGTGGTCACAAACGCCGCCGCCCGAGAACTATCCGTCGCCATCCGAGCGGACTCCTGTTGCCTCGGTGGGTACGAGGTACGACATTCGCCCTCTTACGATTTCCCAACTCGACGAAACCTGGCGACTTGACCAGCGGTGCTTCGTAGATGGCGAAGCTTATAGCCGCGAGACTTTCGAATATCTTCTGACCGCACCGGAATCAGTTTCTTACCGCGCGGTTACCGCCGGCGGCAATATGGTGGGATTTGTAATTGGACTCGTTGAGCCTGATCACACAGGACACGTAACAACAGTCGGAGTCGCGCCGGAGCATCGTCGTCGCCAGCTGGCAAAGCGTCTGATGTTGGAGGCTGAAGAAGGGTTTAGGCGTCGAAACGTACGACTCGTGCGGCTTGAGGTGAGATCTCTAAATACAGCTGCACAGAAAGTTTATGAGAATTTGGGTTATACCGTCACCCAAAGATTGCCTAGATACTACTCGAACGGTGGAGACGGTTTGCTGATGCTAAAGTCCCTCGACTAAAACCCAATCGGCTTCATCCCTTACGTAGTTCAGTCAGGACCAGCTTCGCAACTGCCTTTAGCGTGTCAAAAACACCCGTTCCTGAAGCTGCAACCGCCTCAACGACCGGTTCATCTTTACGTTTCAACTCCGCCGCGAGCTCATCTTTGGGAAGAACGTTCGGCAAATCTCGCTTGTTGAGCTGTAACACGTAAGGGATCTTCATCAGGTCGTAACCCTGCGACTGGAGATTCTCCTCAAGATTGTACAGCGACTCAATATTCGCATCCATGCGCTCCTCTTGGGAGTCCGCGACAAAGACGACGCCGTCGACCCCTTTGAGAATGAGCTTGCGCGAAGCGTCATAAAAAACCTGGCCGGGGACGGTATAGAGATGGAAGCGGGTCTTGAAGCCTCGCACGGTTCCCAATTCAAGCGGCATAAAGTCGAAGAAGAGTGTGCGATCGGTCTCGGTGGCAAGGCTGATCAGCTTCCCTCGGGCTTGGGGGGCTGTAGTGTCGAATATGTACTGCAGGTTTGTCGTTTTGCCACAGAGGCCGGGCCCGTAGTAAACGATTTTGCAGTTGATCTCCCGGGATGCGTAGTTTATGAAAGTCATAAGGCCTTTGACTAATTGAAGAGACTGTCGATGTCCTCGTCGGTTATTTCAGCGAAGGGAGAATCGGCATCCTTGCCGGCTTTGGTTAATTCATCGATCATAGCGAAAATCTGCTGCGATACCTGTTTGCTCCTGAGCTTCACCAGTCCCAAACTCGAGCGTTCGTCGAAGACAACGATGAGCAGGAGCCGACCGATGACGGAGATGTGTATGCTCTCCTTTTCGCCTTCGTGAGAAAGCGTTGGGAATTCTTTCTCGCCGATTAGCTGAGCTATCCCACCCGTGGCGGCCACGTTACCTGCAGCGAGCGAGGCCAAGCTGGTTGTGTCAAGATTCCCCAATTCCCCTTGTGCCGCGATCTCTTGGCCATCCTTGTCGACAAGAAATATCACCTTGGCAGCAGAGTCGAGCCGCAGCCGGGCCAAAACAGCTTTGATCTGGTGATACTGCTGCTCCCGCAATAGAATTGGAGTGTCTGCCATTAATACAACTTTCTTAGGATAAGGTGGGCAATACCAAACGGCGGGGGTGTTCGACCTCGGGGGCCGTGCCGCTTCGCAAGACATTGATGCCGAAGTAGTTCGCTAGGCTTGGTGGAGCTCGGGGTGTCGGAGTCTGAGTTCACTCGTAAAACCTTGGGAACTCTAACATAACCAACAACTACGTTCAAGGTTTTTCTCTGTTGGGCACGCTGAGCCTTCGCTGCTCGAACACACGGACGGATGTTAATTGTGGCCGCAACTCCCCTTTTCGCGTTGATTTACAGGAGCGGGTGTGTTAAAGTTCCCGCTCGATCTCGGACTCCCGGACAACGAACAGCGGCACCCTATCCCGATCATTCTAGTGAGTAGCCCCATGACAAAAAGTTTGAGACGGTCGACATCGCGCACCCCAGCGCGAAAGCTTTCGGCAAGATCGTCGGTTAAAGGGCGTGCACTGAAGACAAAGTCAGTTCGACCTAAAGCAAAAAGAGCAAGTGCCGCCAAGTCTGTTGTTCGAAAGCCCTCTAAATCGACCCTTTCCAAAAGCAGAGCAGCGAAGAAGCCCATCCCGAAGCGCGCGGCAACTACATCCAAGCCTCCAAAGAAGGCGCGTCCAACTATTTCCGCAAAGGCCAACCTAACTCGTCAAAAGAAAGTTGTTGTCCCGAGAGTCAAAAAGACTCAGAAGCTAGCCGCAGTTCGCGCACAACGCCCGACCATAGTAACGCCTCCTCCTCGTCGCCAGCCAACGCTGGATGAATCTGCAGCATTGAAGGCCTTCGAGCGCGCGCACAAAGAGTTTACCCACGGTCGCTTTGGCGAAGCGCGCAATCAGTTCCGCGGACTTTTGGATAAGCATTCGCAGGTTTCTGAAGTCGCCGCCCGTGCACGTACATACCTTGCCATAGCCGAGTCACGCCTCCGAACGGACAGTATTCTGCCACGCGACGCCGATTCGCTTTATGACCGCGGAGTTATTGAACTCAACCGAGGTGAGTATGTGGCCGCCCAGGAGATGTTTGAGCGTGCGCTGAAGCGCGAACCAGAGGCAGCGCACATTCATTATGGCCTCGCGGCAACTCGTGCCCGTCTGGGCTCGCTTGATCTTGCCTTGCAATCCCTTCAGCGGGCTTTAGACCTTCAGCCAAATCTCCGCGTTAGGGCACAGCACGATCCGGATCTGACCTCATTAAGGAACGACCCAGACTTCGACAAGCTAATCTTTCAACCACGCGCCTAGCACTAACCCCTTCTACTTACCAACGTTACTGCCGCTGGCCCTACTTAGTAGTTTGAAAGCACTTATGTTTTAGGTATGATTTCCACGTCCCCAAGCGGCTGGCCGCTTGGGGACCCCGGCCGAAACGACACGCAAGTGTGTGTCGCCCTTTGAGGAGAACAGATTTGCCATTTTTGTCGGAAAGCGATCGCGGTTTGAATGTCGTCGTAATTGGCGGTGGTACCGGACTCTCTACACTCCTTTCTGGTCTAAAACGCTGCGTCGGAAGACAGGATGGTGAGAGCGTTTGGATTGATAACCTGGCTGCCATAGTCACCGTCTCTGACGATGGAGGTAGTTCCGGCCGTTTGCGTGAGGAACTCCAAATGCTCCCGCCGGGCGACATACGCAACTGCATGATCGCCCTCTCCGAAGATTCGACGCTGCTTTCCCGTCTATTTCGACATCGGTTCCGTGGTGACGGCGCTCTGGGCGGTCACAGTTTCGGGAATCTGTTTCTAGCAGCCTTGACTGAAGTTACAGGGGACTTTGTTGAGGCGGTCAGACTGTCCTCAGAGGTACTGGCGAGCAAGGGCCACATTTATCCAGCCACGATAAACGATGTTCGACTCGTGGCAGAACTGGAAGATGGGACTGTTGTGCGGGGCGAAACGCAGATCAGTGCTTCCGGAAAACAGATCCGTTCGCTTCGCCTGGAACCGGAGCAATGTCTGCCTCTTCCCGATGCCCTAACGGCGATCAGAACCGCTGACCTGATTACAGTCGGACCAGGTTCTCTTTACACTAGCATCCTGCCAAACCTTTTGGTCGCGCGCGTCGCAGACGCAATTGGGCAAGCTCGGGCGACCAGAGTTTTCATCTCGAACTTGATGACCCAACCAGGTGAAACGGACGGCTATACTGCGCGCCAGCACCTTGAAACGGTCAAAAAGTACGCGCCTGAAATTCACTTTGATTTTGTTATTGTGAACAACCGGGCAATTAGCGATACCCAGCGTGCTGCATATGCGGCCGAGGGTGCGCATCAGATTGGCATAGCTGAAGACTCAATCGATAACGTACTTAATGGAGCGACGGAAATTGTGCACGCGGATCTCCTTTATGAAGGTGAAAAGGTCCGACACAACTCCGAGCGTCTAGCTCGCGTGGTGATGACCTGCCGGCAAGAAGCTCTCATGCATCCCGCACTCTCTACTTAATTCGAGAAGAAAGACCTCCGCTTGAACCCCACAGAACAACAGCGCCCGCTTGATGTACTCATCCTTGCCGCCGGCCTGGGAACTCGTATGAAATCCCAAAAGGCAAAGGTGCTCCATGAACTGGGCGGCCGCCCCATGATCGCTCATGTGGTTCGTCAGGCCCTAACGCTCAACCCGGGAAGGATCTACGTAGTGGTTGGACATCAGGCCGGGGAGGTCGAAGCGGCAGTTCGCAATGAGCTCGGTGACAAAGCTGACCTGGCTGAATTTGTCACTCAATCTCAACAGCGTGGGACTGGAGATGCAGTCAAAGCGGCCAGCGACAAGTTGCAACACGCGGATCGAACACTGCTCGTTCTCTCAGGCGACGTTCCTCTGGTGCGGGCTGAAACTTTAAGGAAACTCATAGCGCATCATCTCGCGGACCAGGCGGCATGCTCAATTCTGACTGTTAAGCTGGAGAATCCCGCGGGGTATGGCCGCATGGTCTGTGACGAGAAAGGCGGTTTTGTCAAAATTGTCGAACAGAAAGATGCAACGCCCGAAGAGAAACAGATCAGAGAGATCAACTCTGGCATCTATTGCTTCGAGACCGCGAAGCTATTTGCCGCGCTCGACCAGGTCGAGCCTACTAACCAGCAGGCTGAGTACTATTTAACTGATGTTCCGGCAATCCTTTTGGCCGAAGGAGCAAGGATCGCTATCTACCTCCACACCGATGCACGCGAGGTTTCCGGAATTAACACCCGCGCCGATCTTGCGGAATTCGAGAATCTCCTGCGACGCAGTACGATTCGCAGCTTGATGTCGGAAGGCGTCACCTTCATCGATCCTTCTCACTCCTATGTTGGAATGGATGCGCGGATCGGACGCGATTGTGTGATCTACCCGGATGTGCTCATCGAAGGTAGGACCATAATCGGTGAAGGGTGTGTGATCCGCTCCGGGAGCCGAATCACGAACGCAAAGATCGGCGACAGGGTAGAAATTAAAGATCACTGCGTGATTATCGATTCTGAGATCGAATCAAACTGCTCGGTAGGGCCATTTGCGCACCTGCGCATGAACGCGTGTCTGGAAGAGGGTTCGGCGGTCGGAAACTTTGTCGAGGTTAAGAAGTCGCGGCTTGGTCGAGGCTCAAAGTCGATGCATCTCACTTATCTCGGCGATGCAACTATCGGTGAGCGCACGAACATTGGGGCCGGGACGATAACGTGTAACTACGATGGCAAGAATAAGCACGAAACGGTGATCGGGGACAATGTTAAGATTGGTTCCGACACTATGCTGGTCGCACCTGTCAAAGTCGGTAGCGGTTCGGTGACGGCCGCTGGTTCGGTTATCATCAGCGATGTCCCACCGGATTCACTCGTTGCCGGGGTACCTGCCGTCGTAAAAAAGAAACTGAAACCGTGACAAGTAACAGGTGATAGGTGACAAGTAAACAGCCAACTAGCTAGTCAAAAGGAGAATAAACAGATGCGTCCTCACGAAAAACTCGATGTCTGGAACAAGGCAGTCGACTTTGTTATTGATGTATACAAGAAATCCAAGTTCTTCCCAACTGAAGAAAAATACGGCCTGACCTTACAAATCCGCCGTGCCGCTGTTTCGATAGCGGCTAACATCGCGGAAGGGGCAGCGCGGCAGTCAAAGAAAGAGTTCTCACACTTTCTTTCGATTGCACAAGGCTCCTGCAGCGAGCTTGAAACTGAGCTTTTGATTGCTTATCGGCTGGGCTATCTTGATCCCGACGATTATTCTGCGATGCGTAAGACGCTGGAGGGCATCGGTAGGATGATGATCGGTCTTTCCCGTCACGTGAAGCTCAGCACCAACTAAGAGATGATTCTTGTCACCTGTCACCCGTTACTTGTCACATTGGAGAGTTTATGTGCGGAATAGTCGGTTATGTCGGAAACAAGCAGGTAGTGCCGTTGATAATCGATGGTCTGCGCAAGCTTGAATATCGCGGGTACGATTCTGCCGGAATTGCCGTGGTCAATGAAGGCCATGATCTTTCGATTCGCCGTGCTGAAGGCAAACTACGCAATCTCGAGGAGACAATCCGACTCAGCCCGCTCGACGGCACTTACGGAATTGGCCATACGCGCTGGGCCACACACGGCCGGCCTACGGAAGAGAATGCCCATCCACATCGCGACTGCACCGGACGCGTGGTGGTGGTTCACAACGGCATTATTGAGAATTATCTGCAACTGAAAGAGCGGCTGAGGAAGACCGATCACCAGTTCGTCACTGAGACTGATACAGAGATCATCGCCCACCTGATTGAAGAGTATCTTAGACGTGGGGATAGCTTTGAAAAGGCGGTGCAAGACGCCACGCAAGAACTGCGTGGCATATTTGCGCTAGCGATCATCAACGCCGACGAAGCAGACACAGTCATTGCAGTGCGACAGGGCCCCCCAGTGGTAATCGGTCTCGGCGACCGGGAGTATTTTGTTGCATCCGACATTCCGCCCATTTTGCAACACACTCGCGACGTTTTCTTCCTGGGCGATGGTGAGATCGCCATCCTCACAAAGGATGCTGTGCGTGTTACAGACTTCGATGGCAACTCGGTTCAGCCGGCGATCCAGAGAATCACCTGGGATCCGATCATGGCTGAAAAGGGCGGTTTCAAGCACTTCATGCTCAAGGAGATATATGAGCAACCGCGCGCTGTGCGTGACACCGTGCAGGGTCGCATCTCTTTGGATTCCGGACGGGTGTTTCTGGACGAGATGCAAAACATCACGGAAGGCGACTTCAAGCGATTTAGCTCGATCAAAATCGCCGCCTGCGGTACGTCGTGGCACGCAGGGCTGGCCGGAAAATACATGATTGAGCAGTTGGCTCGCGTTCCGGTTGACGTCGATTACGCATCGGAGTTTCGCTATCGCGATCCTGTGATGGACGAGAACACTCTGTTGCTGGTTATCTCGCAGTCCGGAGAGACGGCGGACACAATCGCGGCCTTGCGCGAAGCAAAAGAGCTGGGCGCGAAGGTGTTGGCAATCTGCAATGTGCAGGGTTCAATGATCGTGCGCGAGGCAGATGGCACGATCATGACGCATGCGGGCCCGGAAATCGGCGTAGCTTCCACCAAGGCCTTCACGTCGCAGATGATTGCCTTGTATCTGCTGGGACTCTATCTAGGTGAACTTCGCGGTGCACTATCACCCGAACAGGCCCAGCACCATGCGCAACAGTTAGCCGAACTTCCCGTGAAACTCGAGCATCTGCTGAACGAATCTGATCAGATGGAAGACCTTTCCAAGGAATTTTTCCGAGCGACGGATTTCCTTTACCTTGGCCGCGGCATTAACTTTCCGGTGGCTTTGGAAGGCGCGTTAAAGCTCAAGGAGATTTCTTATATTCATGCCGAAGGCTACCCGGCCGGAGAAATGAAACACGGGCCCAATGCGCTGATTGACGAACGCCTGCCGGTGCTATTCATCAACACGCGCGAAGAAGGTAATCGTTCTTCTGAGCTGCGCTACGAAAAGACGCATTCGAACATAGTTGAGGTGAAAGCGCGCGAAGGAATTGTGATCTCGGTTCTGACTGAAGGCGACACAATGTCGGCAGGCGAGTCTGACTACGTAATCGAGATTCCACCTTCAAGCGACTTACTCTCACCGATACTATCAATTGTTCCGTTACAGCTGCTGGCTTATCACATTGCCGTGCGCCGCGGTTGTGATGTTGACCAGCCAAGAAACCTGGCGAAGTCAGTGACTGTGGAGTAGCAATTTCGAAAAGCCCGTTGTGTTGATCACGAAGAATTAACTCGTACCCTAGAAAATCGAGTGTTACCTTGAAGAATTAAGCACTACCGCGCGATCTCCGCATAACTAGATTGGAACTTACGAAATGAAGACCGATTGTCGGCGTTGCGGCCATCCGAAAAGAAGTCACCGTTGGGCATTTACCCATAAGCAAAGAACCGGGTTTCGGTATCGGACTTGCCGGCTTTGCAACTCGTGGATAAAGCGGGGATACGGAATTGAAGGCTGCGCCGGTTACATGCCGAGAACCGAAAAACTTCCATAACTACATCGGGGGGCTTACTCAAGCCACTCGGCGGTGCGCCACACGCATCGCAATGGGTATGCCGACGGGAAGCGATCTGGAATATGTTGATGAAGTGACTATGGAAGAAGGCACTCGCTAATCGCCACGAAATCTAGGGTCTCTGTAGGGTGCACCATAAAGCCAGGATTTGGCACCATATAAGGGGAATCTGCCGTGGAAAAGTACTGCCTGTTTTGATCGGCTTCTACGCCGAGGCAGCCAGCAGGATCGGCCCGAGACGGTAATCCCTTGTATAGTGAAGCAGAGCGAAAAAGGGGGAGAAAGGTGACCTGCTCCCCACGATTACTTTCCTTGCTGTTGGTGTTAAGGGGTAACGGTAAACTGCCCCGAAGCGATCGTACCGGTAGGATTTACTAGCTCGAGTGTTGCATAGTAATTTCCGTAACCCATCCAAACGTTCACCCAGAGCCCAGCCAGATCCCTCTCCCCGTTGAAGGTCGCAACTTTCATGCTGACATCTTCGAGGCCGCCGGTAATATCCGAAACTACTTGAGGATAAGTACCTAAACCGTTGAACACAACCTTCATTGGAATTGATCTCCCTTGGAAAAGCCAATATAACCCAACCGGCATTGCGGTGTTGAAAAGGCGATCATTCACGCGCTTGGTTGGAAGACTTAGCAACGCTCGCGCCGAAATCTTCGGTCGCCGATTTTGTACGAGCGCATTCGAGCGTTCGGACCGTCGTGGCGGCGGATGCGCCCCTCGTCATTGTAAAAGCGGGCCAACGCGCGTGCGAAACCGCGGTTGGAAAGAAGTACGGGTCGCGCCAGGCCAGTTGCCACACATCAAACCTGCGACTGTATTTTCACGCGTCGAGCGTTGCTCGCACGGCTGAACTGCTGGCGGAGAGCTTCACGCACGTCGACCCAACGAGGAGTA
>JBPCIQ010000050.1:0-28609 GCA_051006135.1 Pyrinomonadaceae bacterium
ACAGACAACTGACTACTGACCACTGACCACGGACGGTCACTTAATCCTCAAATCAAAAGGCATTAAAAGCATCGACTGTCCGCTCTTCATCTGATCCAAGAGTTTCATGTAGCGAAATGCGCGTTGCGCATCTTCCGGCAGTGCGGCTATTACGGCACGCTGCTGTTGCAGGTCGGTTGACGTATAGTCGTCAAGGTTCATCAACTGCTGCAGGAACGTAGTTGGATAGGGAAGAATCACGCGCTGGACCCCTTTGTCAGCCGGTATGTTGGCAAGTTGCTTCGCTACCTCGACCGCCCGGTCGAGACCGCCAAATTCATCAACAAGCCCTTTCTCTTTTCCTTGCGCGCCCGTCCAGACTCGTCCCTGTCCGACCGAGTCGATGTACTCGACATCCTTGCTGCGGCCCTTAGCAACTTTCGGCACAAAGTCGTTGTAGTAAGTCGTCTTAATCCACTCTTCAAACTTGGCCCGTTCTTCAGGCGTGAACTTTTCCGTCTCGCGAAACATGCCGGCCTGCTTTCCGCGCAGGACGTATTCGTTGGTGACTCCAATCCAATCATAAAACCCCTTGACGACAGGTTTGCCTCCCACGACGCCTATAGAACCAGTAATTGTCGAAGGCTGCGCGATGATCTTGCTCGCGCTGGCCGCAATGTAATAACCGCCTGAGGCTGCAACGTCACCCATCGAAATAACAACCGGTTTCTTCTGTTTAGCGACCTCTACTGCGTGCCAGATGATGTCAGAAGCGAGACCGGAGCCACCGGGGCTGTCCACTCGTAACACAATCGCCTTGATTGTCTTATCGTCACGAGCGTCGTTTAGTGCTTTGGCCAACGTGTCTGAGCCAATCGACTGACCACCAGTCGGACCATTCTCTGATTTTCCGGACCCGATGTTGCCGGTGCCATAAATAACAGCCACTCGCTCACCCTTGTTCAGGCCCAGAGACTCTGGTGATACCTGCTTATAGTCAGCACTTCTTACGAGAGGAAGACCTTCCGTCTCTTTGTAACCAAGCTTGGCCTTAAGCTCCTTATCCAGTTCGTCGCGGTAGCCGACGCCATCAATTAGCCCAGCGTCCTTTGCCTGCTCCGCGCCGAAAGGAGCGTTATCGATAAGGGCTCGGACATCTTCCTTCGATTTACCCCGCGCCGTTGCAATTGCTTCAAGGTAGCGATTAAAAAGATCGTCGAGCAGGGAGTTGATATATTCGCGATGAGCTTCCGACATTTCCTTGCGCGTAAACATGTCTCCAGCACTTTTGTATTTTCCAATCTGGTACATGTCCGGATACACGCCAAGTTTATCCAGGGAACCGCGAAAGAACATCACATCGGCAGCCAGGCCATTAATGAACAACACTCCCGGCGGCGCCATATAAATACGATCGCAAGCGCTCGCGATGTAGTACTCCTTATTCATTCCTAATTCCATGTAGGCGTAAACAGGCTTGCCGGCCGATCGAAAGTCAGCGATGGCGTCTCGAATCTCTTCGGACTTTCCCCATCCGGCTGAGGAGCTGTGGATTTCAAGCAAAATGGCTTTGATTCGCTTATCAACCTTGGCCTTCTTGAATTGCATTACCAGATTTGTGAGCGACTGATCCGTGCCGCCCAACAATTTTCTGAAAGGGTCTTCCGGAACATAGTCGGGCAAGGGACCTGAAACGCGGAGTGCGAGCACACTGTTGTCTCGAATACTAGGCGCCCCCTGGCGGAACGCAGCAACGATTACTGCGATCCCCACGACCACGACTAAAACAAGCACCAATAATATGCTGGAGATGATGAGAAGGGTCTTTCCTGTGCGTGACATTGCCATGATTCTTTCCTGCCTTAAGTTTGTGTAGTTCGGTAATCTCGTTTAGGGCCAATTCTTCGTGGTATGTCTACGCAAAGCGTGAGGAAAAGGTTTAGAAACAGGAGGCAGGCGCAGGCGGAAGGGCAGGCGGCAGGCGCACGAGATTTCCATTTGGCATTTCTCTAACAGCGACTTAATCGCCGATTGCGTTTTGCAGGTTACGCTCGAACACTTTTATTAACTCAAGTTACTCCTTACCTCCGGAGGAAAAAAACATGGGCGACGAAAGCGACTACCTGGATTTCGAAATCAGTATCCAAAAGTCTGGAACAGACAGCTACCTCATCCGCGCCGAGTCCGGCAACGGCCAGGCCGAAAGCGTCTTCACCATCCCTTTCAATGAAGATAAGCGTGCACTGATCGACGCCACGTTAACCAAGGTAGCTCTGCGTTCCTCGGCCAAAGTGCGCAGCTCCAGCGCGCCGGAAGTAAAGAAGATGAGAGAAGTCGGCTCAACGCTGTTCGAGCAAGCCATTACCGGGCAGGTGCGCGAGTTCTATTACAAATGCCAGGGCCAGGCAGATCAGCAGGGCAAGGGAATCCGTTGGCGGCTTTCGCTCGACCCTTCGGTTGGCGATCTGCCGTGGGAATTCTTGCACTTGCAGGGCGATTTTCTGGGCAACGTAGAGTTTGATTTCCAGTTAGTGGGTTCGACCCAAGGGCCCAAGAGTACCAGGCGAACGAGAGGAGGCGATGAGTCCCTGAAAGCCAAAGCCGACAAACGTTATCAGGACGCGGAAGAAGCGATGGTTAGGGGCGAATGGGCTGCTGCTGCTACAGCCTTCCGGGGCGCCTTGGACTTCGTGCCAGGGTACCAGGACGCGGCACATAAACTTTCCATTTGCGAGAGCCGGGACAAGGCTGCCACTCTCTACAATAAGGCCCAACGCTTATGCGCCGAGAAACAATACTATCAGGCCCTGCATTTGCTGGCCGAGATCTCGCGGTTGGATCCCAGTCTTGTCGATACCGCCAACGTACTCGCAACCGCCGAGTGTGGACAGAAGTTTCACCGCGCTATCGGCGAGTTGCAGGCGCGCAACCGCGATCGCGGTGTGGAATTGCTGCGCGAAGTGATCAATTCTCAGCCTGATTTTGAAGATGCAGCCCAGCGTTTGGACAATCTGGCTTCCGGTGGCGACGGCTTGTTTAACGACCGTGTACCACCAAGCCTTCCAACGCCGCCCCCTCCGCCACCACCACCAGCGGAAGCATTTGAATGGCGTCTTTACTCGCTCGCGAATCCGGATCCGAAAGCTCTGGCCGAGGAGATTCGTCAGTATTTTCTTACGACCGGACACGAGAATCAGGTTCTTCAGCAGGGCAATGTGTCCGTCGTGCAGGGACAGAAGACCGGCTGGCGGAGCTGGGTAGGCATGGGCCTCGCCGCGACAGTGAAGATCGAAACAACGAGCAACGGCATCAAGGTATCAGTTGGCGGCGGCAAGTGGCTGGAGCAGGGAGCAGCCATCGCGGTAAGTATGCTGGTGCTCTGGCCTCTACTGATTACAGGCGGCGTCGGCATGGCTCAGCAGAAGCAGTTAATAGATGCCTGAAGTCGCCAAAAGGATAGAGCCGTAGTTTTTAAGGTTGACATACTTGCCGCAAAGGTCCTCGAGCTTTGCCGGCGGCACTGAGGCGCCGCCGCGGCTCGTACCCTCGAAAAGAATTCCAACCGGCGCCTGGCCATCAGTGACTACCAGTACGCGACCGCTACTCTTCTTCGCCATGGCCTGGGCCGCCCTGGTTTCCATACTCTTCTGCTCGACCGCTTTCGCACCGACCAGGCCGGACCATCCATCCAACCTGATCTCAGCGGCAGCCGGGGTCCCTTCAAGCTGCCGATACAAATCCGTAAATCGCGTGACGCCCCACGAACCATCTGCCATTTGCACCAGCAGATGCCACCATGCCTGGCCGCCCTGGAACTGTAGCGCGGCTATGGCCTGGCCCACTGTGCCTCGCCCTTGACGGCGAGAAAGCGGTTCTTCGCGTTTTGCAATGCATCGTCGGAGATCGGCACCTTCACTCCTTCATGCTTGAATCTGTATCGGAAGGCGTTGCAAGCTGCGCGTTCGGGTGATCGTTGCAGGCAGGTTGATTACCTTGTTGATCCGAACCAGAGCATCGGAGCGCCAAATTAACGCCTTCCCAGCGGATTGTAAAGAAGATCGTTTGTAGAATTGCAGAGTCTATTGGAGTCGCATAGACTCATAGTGCTCACCCCCGGCTGGCCGCTCAGTCCGAGCTTGCCAAAGCGCTCTGAGCCAATAAACGTAGGATAATCTTTTCGGAACAAGGCGTAAGCCCGAGGAAACAACTATGACAAGGACGATAACGAGTTGGCGGAACGCGCTGTATGCAGGGACCGTAATCACATTCCTCTTAGCCGTCGGCCTCCACGGCGCCTTTCAAATCATTGCTTTCGCGCAAACTCCTACGCCTACGCCTCCCGTCAAACCGACAGACCAACGCGGCATCGGCGTGCAAAGTGGCACTTCGCTTTCGCCTACGCCAACAGACAAACGCGGCGTCGGCGTCCAGAGTGGCACCTCGCCAAATAATTCACAGACCGGACCGCAGCCGAGAGAGGCCAAACCGGAACTGGTCTTGCAAACCGGCTACAATAATTTCTTCGGGGCGACACGACTTGTGTTCAGTCCCGACGGTCGCCTGCTCGCGACTGCCTCGTTTCGCACCAGCACTATCAAGCTTTGGGAGACCGCCACCGGACGCGAGTTACGCAACTTGTCCAGCGGCACTCATAGCGCGATGGGTATGTCCCCGTTCATCGCCTTCAGCCGGGATAGCCGGCTCGTAGCCGCCGCCGCGGGCGACAACTCAGTAAAAATCTGGGACGTAGTCTCGGGACGAGAAATGCAAACTCTCGCCGGCACTCAGGGTTCGGTGAGCTCCGCGATCGCCGGCGTCTCCTTTATCGCGTTTACTCCGGACGGTCGCGTCGTGACAGTCAGCGACGCGATTAGAGTTTGGGACGCCGCGTCCGGGCAAGAGCTGCGCTCCATCAGTATGGAGATGAATTTGACCACCTCAGCTTTAATGGGAGGTGGCGGCGGTGCGGCGATTACTCCGGATGGGAGTCAACTGGCATTCGTTATCTCGGACGGCGGAGAAAAACACCAGGTCAAGTTTTGGAACCTCGCCACTGGGCGCGAAGCTCGTGCCATGAATCTGCCCAACAAGGATATCGACAGCATCGAGCTGGCCTTTACACCGGACGGACGTTTGCTTGTTTCAGGGATCATCGACAAGCGTTTAAAACTATGGGACCTGAGCGGAAAAGGCGAGCGAGAGGTGACACCAACCGCCACCGATCACAGTCTCATAAGGTTCAGCCGCGACGGTCGCTTGCTGGCACTCGCAGAAGACTATACGGTCAAACTTTGGGACGTCGCGACCTTGCGAG
Source organism: Pyrinomonadaceae bacterium (assembly GCA_051006135.1). GTDB lineage: Bacteria > Acidobacteriota > Blastocatellia > Pyrinomonadales > Pyrinomonadaceae > PSRF01. The sequence continues at coordinate 5,294 of JBPCIQ010000050.1, forward strand.
AATTGCCGGCGTTGCAAGCTCCTCACAGCAGCTTAGTGCCCTCGCCAGTGAGTGTCTTCGCGAATTTCAGTGAGGACGGGAAAAGACTGGCTACCGGAGGCTTCGGTACGCCGACGATCCTTTGGGAAACGGAGACCTTAAAACAACTCGTTAAGATGAGCGGACGCACTAATATGGCTTATGAGGTCGCCTTCAGCGCCGACGGCACCCGTCTCTCTTCGGGAGGACGCACGCGCTGGGACCTCCGCACCGGTCGTGGCTCGCGCCTCACGGCAGCGCCTTCTGACGGTTTGATTGGCGCGCCTGGCCCGGACGGAAAAGTGCTCGCAACATTCACGATGAACAGTAATGTGCTCACAATTCTGGAAGTACCAAGCGGGCGACAATTGCAGCGTCTGGCGCCGGCTTCAGGTGGGGGCGTTATTAACCGCATCAATTTCAGTCCTGATGGGACCATGCTGCTCACGTCGTATGGATCAGATCCGGCGCAACAGCAGAAGGCGTCGAGCATGAGCCCGGGAAGCAATGAGAACCAATTAAAGATCTGGGATGTGAAGTCAGGTCGTGAGTTGCAGTCCATAGCGCTCGGCCTGGGAGGCGCATCCAATGTCGGCTTCAGCTCCGATGGTCGCACGCTGGCGACGCTTGGCGCGTTGGGCCAAATTTCGCTCTGGGACACTGAGTCAGGTAGGCGGATACGCGATCTGACTTCGTCGTCTTTGGGCAGCCTGGGGGCGCTAGGTAATCCGGGCGCGATGACCCCCGGTTCGATCAGCCCCGGCGCCATCATGACCGGCTCAATGAAACCCGGGTCACCCGGGTCAATAGTAATGGCCGACATGGGTGCCATGATGACAAACATGATGGGCGCGATGTCAGCCGGCACCATGGGCCAAACAGTTACCTCGGTCGCATTCAGTCCTGACGGCCGGACATTGGCAACGGGCGGCGTCGAGACGAAGTCGAATTTCGATATGGCCGCAATGATGAGCGGTACCATGAACCAGGGGAAAAAATCCAAGAAGCAGCCCACTCCCGATCCTCAGGATTTCCTGAAGACTATAAAAGTTGAAACGACCGGTCAGGTACGGCTGTGGGACGTTGCCAGCGGCAGCCCGGCTGGAGAGCTCAAAGGTCATGGCAAAGGCGTTACGGAAGTTGCCTTTAGTCGAGATGGCCAGCTACTCGCTTCCGGTAGTACTGACAACACTATCCGGATCTGGGACCTGGCGACCAGGCGCGAGTTGCGGACTCTGACCGGGCACACATCCAACATCGAGTCGCTGGATTTCAGCCCCGACTCCCGTTTGCTCGCTTCGGCCAGCGACGATGGCGGCACTTTTCTCTGGGACACAAATACCGGCGAACACTTGTTGACCCTCATTTCGCTCGACGATGGCGGCGAATGGATGGTAGTCACACCTCAAGGTCTGTTCGACGGCACGCCCGTTTCCTGGAATCAGATTCTCTGGCGGTACGATCAGGACACGTTCAATGTCGCTCCGATCGAATGGTTCTTCACAGAGTTTTATTATCCCGGTCTACTTTCCGACGTGTTCGCGGGTAAACGTCCGCGCGTAGCCGAAGACGTTTCCCGAAAAGATCGCCGTCAGCCAACAGTGAAATTATCGGTGCCCGGTGAACCGGCACCAGCTACAGGCATTGCTACCCGCACTCTAAAAGTCAAACTCGAGATCACCGACGCAGCTCCGGACAAGAACAACCCTCAGGGCAGCGGAGCCCGTGACGTGCGCTTGTTTCGCAATGGCTCGTTGTTAAAGGTCTGGCACGGCGATGTGTTAAATGGCAAAAGCGCCGTCACTCTTGAAGAAGAGATCACGGTGACTGCCGGTGCGAACCGGCTGACCGCGTACGCCTTCAACAAGGATAACGTGAAGAGCAAAGATTCCCTTTTAACCTTAACGGGTGCTGAGGGTCTTAAACGCGCCGGCACTGCTTACATTATCGCCGTCGGCGTAAATGAATACGAAAATCCGCAGTACAACTTGAAGTACGCTGTCGCTGACGCCGAAAGCTTCGGAAATGATGTGCGTATTGGACAAAAACAAGTGGCACGTTTCGAGCGTGTAGAAGTGGTTCCACTGATCAACGAGAATGCAACCAAAGCGAATATACTTTCGGCCTTGAAGCGGTTGGCCGGCGCGCCTGAACCGCCCTCGCTAAAGGCAGGACCGCAGACTGGTCTCAGGCGCGCGGAACCCGAAGATACCGTAATCATCTTTTTCGCCGGGCACGGTACTGCGCAAGCACAGCGTTTCTACCTGATCCCACACGACCTCGGCTACAAGGGTGATAGAACCAGGCTGAATGAACAGGGGTTGCAAACGATACTCTCGCACAGCATATCGGACATAGAGTTGGAAGAGGCCGTTGAGGGGATGGACGCAGGCCATCTGTTGCTGGTCATTGATGCCTGCAATTCCGGACAAGCGTTGGAGGCGGAAGAGAAACGTCGTGGGCCAATGAATTCCAAGGGTCTGGCCCAGCTCGCCTACGAAAAGGGCATGTACATCCTGACTGCTGCCCAGAGTTATCAGGCGGCGCTCGAGGCCGCGCAATTTGGTCACGGACTATTAACTTACGCACTGGTCGAGGAGGGGCTTAAGACCGCAATCGCAGACAGTCAGCCGAAGGACGGAGTACTGAGTGCCAGAGAGTGGCTCGACTTCGCCACGGAGCGCGTACCGCAGATGCAGGAAGAGAAGATGAAGCAAACCCGGGGCGTCGGAGTGACGATCGCTTTTACTGAGGGTGAGCAAAATATTGCCGACCCTGAGAAACGCAGCGTCCAACGCCCGCGCGTCTTCTACCGCCGAGAGTTGGAAGCTAACCCGCTGGTCATAGCCAAACCGTGAGATCAAGTCTATGGAGCGGTCAAGTGAATTATAGAGATGCTCGGACTAGCTCGGTGTTCTTGAGGCTTAGCCCAGCCGTGAACTGCTGGGCTACTATCATTAGTCCGCGTTGTGGGCTGCAAATCACGACTTGCATCACTGTTAACCATCAGTTGTAAAGTACGGGGCCCTAATGAGCGCAGAAGCAAACAATCATCTCATCGGCAAATCTGTTCCGCGCAAAGAGGGTAGGAAGAAAGTCACTGGAGCGGCGCTCTACATTGACGATCTGACCTTTCCCGACATGCTGCATGGCGTGACGGTGCGCAGCCCGGTCGCGCGTGGCCGCATCAAGAGCATCGCGTTCGAAGACGGCGTGCGGTGGGACGAGTTTGTAGTCGTTACCGCGAAGGATATCCCGGGTGAGAATTATGTTGCTTTGCTTGTGAACGACCAGCCGTATCTTGCTGACCAGTTAGTGAACCATCCGGAAGAACCCATCCTGCTCCTGGCGCATAAGGACAAGTACTTGCTGGAAGATGCGCGGCGAAAAGTGCATGTTGAGATCGATCCGCTGCCGACTGTGTTCTCCCTGGAAGATTCAGTGAACAAGAAAGAGATCATCTGGGGAGAAGATAACGTCTTTAAGTCGTTCCTTGTCGACAAAGGAAACGTGGACGATGTTTGGGCCAAAGCAGATCACATCGTAGAGGGCGATTACTATACGGGCGCTCAGGAACAACTCTACATCGAAGGTAACGGTGTGATCGCAGTTGCGAACAAGGATGACGGCGTAACTGTCTGGGGTTCGATGCAATGTCCTTACTATGTGCACAAAGCCCTGGTAAAGCTCTTCGAGTTACCCGAAGAGAAAATCCGCGTTATTCAGACAGAAACAGGCGGTGGCTTTGGTGGCAAGGAAGAATACCCGTCCATGATTGCAGGCCATGCGGCGTTGCTTGCCTGGAAGTCCGGCAAGCCCGTGAAGATTATTTATGATCGAGCCGAAGATATGGTGGCGACGACCAAGCGGCATCCTTCTCACACAAGACACCGAACAGCTGTGAGTAAAGAAGGAAAGCTCTTGGCAATGGAGATGGATTTCGTAATTGACGGCGGCGCCTATTGCACCCTATCTCCGGTCGTTCTTTCACGCGGAACCATCCACGCGGCGGGTCCTTACTCTTGTCCAAACGTTCGCATTCGCAGTAGCGCCGTTGCGACAAATGTTCCGCCGCACGGCGCCTTCCGAGGTTTCGGCGCGCCGCAAAGTATCTTCGCGCTCGAGCGGCAGATGGATAAAGTCGCCAGGTCGATCGGACTTACACCGGATGAGTTCCGTCGGCGAAACTTTATTCACGAAGGTGAGACCACAGCCACCAGTCAGGTGATTCGCGAGAAAGTAGATATGGAAGGGCTGCTGAACCGGGCTTTTGAATTGACGGATTATTGTCGCAAACAGCAGAAATTCGCGCAGGAAAATCCCTCGTCCAGAATAAAGAAAGGCATCGGTTTCGCCTCGTTCATGCACGGCGCGGGTTTTACCGGTTCAGGCGAGGTTTACCTGCAATCAGTGGTCGGGGCCGAGGCGACTTTAGAAGGTCGCGTCCATATTCTTGCGGCGAGCACGGAGATCGGTCAGGGAACCAATACCATCTTTTCACAAATCGCGGCTGAAGCGCTCGGTGTGGATTACGAACTAATCGAAGTAATGCAACCCGATACGAGCCACGTTCCTAATAGCGGGCCAACGGTCGCCTCGCGCACCTGCATGGTTGTCGGCAAACTTGTCGAATCAGCGGTGCTTGGTCTGAAGCAGACCTTGATCGGTAGCGGTCACTTGCAGGAATCTTATACGCAGGCGGACTTTCAAAGAGCGTGTAGCGAATACATAAGAAGCCATGGGTCGCTGAAGTCCTTTAGCAAGTATCACCCGCCTCCGAACGTGGTTTGGGATGATGAGAAGTATCAAGGCGACGCTTACGGCACTTACGCCTGGGCCGTCTACGTGGCCGAGGTCAGCGTTGATACGCTCACCTATGAAGCCCATGTGGAGGATTTCGTAGCTGTACAGGAAGTAGGTAAGGTTATAAATCCAGTGCTAGCAGCGGGACAAATCGAGGGAGGAGTGGCCCAGGCAATCGGATTTACCCTCTTTGAAAAGGTGGTTTGGGAAAACGGTCGCATGGCTAACAATCAGATGACCAATTACATCATTCCCACCCCAGCAGACATACCGCCGATTCGTGTCTTCTTTGAAGAGAACCCTTACGCCTACGGGCCCGCGGGCGCGAAAGGAATTGGCGAGCTGCCAATGGATGGAGCGGCTCCGGCAATTCTCAACGCCATCGAGAACGCCACGGGAGTGAGCTTTGATCACGTACCGTTGATGCCCGAGGCGATGATGAAAGCGCTAAACTGATTCAATATATTTCTAGACAGGCGGCCGATTCTTCGTTCTCAAAGGATTCGATAACTTGAAAGCGCTCGCGCAGTAACTGCTCAATTCTTGCGGTTGGCTGGTTCCCGCATCGTAGCCACAACACTTTTGGCGGGGGACCGAATAGTGCGGCCATATCCGCAAAGTCCGAATCAAAGCTAACGATAGTGAATCCTTGAGCGGCAGCATGCTGCCAGATGTCCTGATCACTCGCCTCGGCCATTCCTCTAGAAGCCGAACTTGTTCCGAATTTGGAAAGTAATCTTTAAGGCGCAGGCAGAGCTTGAAACTGAGGTTTTGATCAAATAAAAGCTTCATTAAGCCGTGGTGAGCAAGCGTCGTTCGCGATCGGCAGCGTAAGCCAAGCACGCAAGGATGTCTTCCTCAGTCAGTTCCGGGTAATCACTAAGAATCTCTTTGTGCGACATACCAGCCGCGAGCCAGCCCAGCACATCTCCCACGGCGATTCGCATGTGTCGAATGCAAGGCCGCCCGCCTCGCTTACCTGAATTCATCGTTATGATCTCCCGATATCTCATTTGCTCACACTCTAACATGAAAAGTCATCCATCAGCATGGATGAGCACAGCGACGACTTGTTCGAGCTTGACGCCAGGAAACCATTCCAAGAACTCGACGACATTTGCGCCGGCTTCGAGGTTTTCGAACAAGGCTCGTACGGGAACACGCGGGCCTTTGAACACCCAAGCGCCGCTAACTTTCTCGCTGGCGCGCTCTACTTCTGGACACTCTACCCAATCAAGCATGGTTATATATCATGCTTCGATAAGATTGCGGAGCAAGAAGCTCTGAGCATCGAAGCTCTGGCCAAGGCTCATCGTGGCGATTTGCACTTTACCGTAGCTACTAATCATTTACTACTTTGCGATTTTGAGACTAGCGCGATAATCTCTGCACCATCCTGAGTGATGAACGATGAGCGAACCAACCAATCAGAAGGCCAAAATACAGTGCACCGTTAATGGTGAACCGACGATTCTGTCGGCCTATCCGATGGAACGTTTGCTCGACATTTTGCGCCAGCAATTACAACTCACCGGAACGAAAGAAGGGTGCGGCGAGGGTGAGTGCGGCGCGTGTACAGTCTTCATTGATGGGGAGATAGTCAATAGTTGTCTCGTGCCTGTTGCGCAGGTAGAGGGCGCATCAATAACCACCATCGAGGGGATTGCCAGCGAAGACCAACTCCATGCTGTGCAGCAGGCGTTCATCGATTGCGGCGGGGCCCAGTGTGGCATCTGCACTCCGGGAATGGTGATGGCTGCGGTTGATCTGCTTGAGCGCAATCCGAATCCAACTGAGGTGGATATTCGCAACGGCCTGGCTGGAAACCTCTGCCGCTGCACTGGCTACATGAAGATTTTCGACTCTGTTCTCCGTGCCTGTAAGAAGGACAACGTAGGGCAGGAACCTCTTGCACTGAGTGGCATTCCGCCTTCCTTACCTTGAGATTACTGGGTGACCTAAGCACTACTAATCCTCGGAGTTGCTCTGGTCCCTAAAGAGATTCCTGGTCTTGAAGTCACTTAACCCACTCCTCAGCTATATCTGTCTCAACCTTCACCGGCACAGTCTTCAAATATTCTTCACCAGCGGCGCACATAGTTCGTTCGACCTTCCGCGCAACCTCTTCAGCTTCGTCACCAGCCGTCTCAACCACGATCTCATCGTGAATGATGTTTACGATCTTCGCGTTTGTACCCTTTAACTCTACCCTGAGCAGTCGCAAGGCGCGCTTGAGTATGTCGGCGCTGGTTCCCTGAATGGGCGTGTTCTTTCCGTTGCGCTGCGTCATTGAAACCTGTTGACGGTCGTTCTCATCGTAGCGGAAGCGAACGAGCCGGCCTGAACCAGTCCGGGCCTGGCGCTCGCTAACCGCGCGGTTGGCGGCATCGCGAAGATAGGTATCCAGCCCGCGATAGGTGGCGAAATACTTACGCAAGACAGTCTCGGCTTCGGACACGCTGAGGCCGGTCATTAGCGAGAAGCGTTGCGCGCCGATGCCATAAACCACGCCGAAATTCAGTCGTTTGGCGAAATCGCGCTGGTCCTTTGAGACTTGATCCACCGGCACATTAAAAACCTGTGAAGCAGTTACGCGGTGCAGGTCGGCGCCTGAATTGAAAGCGTTGATAAAGCCCTGGTCGCCTGAGAATTCAGCCAGAATGCGCAGCTCGATTTGTGAGTAGTCGGCTATCACAAGCTTTCGTCCAGCAGGATGCCCGCTAAAGCAGCGGCGGTACTCCGTCGCATGAGGAACCTGCTGGATGTTAGGATTTGTACACGAGAACCTTCCGGTAGGAGCCCCGATCTGGCGAAAATCCGCATGGAGACGGCCGGTTATTGGATTGATCAGCCCAATCATATTCTCGCCGTAGCTGGTCAGGGCTTTCTGCACCGTGCGGTATTCCAGCAGTGTGCCGATGATTGGATACTGGACCGCGAGCGGCTGCAATTTCCAGTTGCGGGTCGAATCCGGCACAGGAATGCCAAGCCGTTGCAGTGCCTGCGTGAGTTGTTGGTGGGAATCCAGATTCAGATCGGCGCGCTGCGGCCCGCCAAACAACGAGCCCTGGGAGGACTCTTCGGCTAACACTTCCTGCAACTGCTCCGCGAGTTCCGTCCGTCTCTTCTCGACAATTGCCAACTGCTCCAGCCAGCGGTCCTTGTGCATGTAGAAACCCGCCAGCTCGATATCAACCACTGGCATCACACACTCAAACTCAAGCTGCGCACATTTGATTAGCGAGTTGGCCCTTAATCGCTCGATCAGCGTTTCTCGCAACGGCAACAGGACAGCCGCGTCCCGAGCGGCGTACTCCAATTGCGCTTCTGATAATTCAAAGCTCCAATTACTCAATCTCTCGGTCTTATCAACCAACTCATTCAGGTAACGCGACGCGACAACGTCGAGGCCGTGGCGCTCCTCAATATCGCCCGCACTGATCAGCTGGCTGGCGAGTAGTGTGTCGAACAATCCGCCGAGATCCGCGCCCAGGTTATGCTTGATGAATTTCGCATCAAACTTGGCGTTGTGCGCAACCTTGATTGGCCGCGGCGCTGACAGCAATCGTTTAAGCGGATCCAGTGCTTCGTTTTTTGACAAGTTGCCATTGGAAAAGGCATCCAGATCGATGATCTGGACACCGTCCGGCGCGGCGAGCTGGATCAGACGCAGACGAGCAGTGTAAGGATCCAGATCGGTTGTTTCAGTATCGAGTCCAATTGCCGGGTGGGCTGACAAGGATTCCACGGCCTTGTGTAATTCAGCGCTCGTTTTGATTACTTTGTAATTCACCGAAACCTCGTTGAGTTTTTCTGAGATCCGATCAAGGAGTGAAGGCTATAGCAGATTTCCGTCGGGCATCAGACGTTTCAGCATCATGATCTGCCCTTTGTGCTGGGCCTCATGATCGATTAGATGATGCAGTATCCATCGCAGACTGTGTTCATGAGTCTTGCCCTTTCTTTCAAAGCTAAAGATTCGCTCAAGATCATCATCATTGAACGAGGCCAGAGTCTCTCGCGTCTGTGTTCTAATCTTATCGATCTCCTGCAAGCAAAATTCTGCCGTATAGCCTTTGGGATCGAAGCTTTCAGGATCTACGAGTACGTCCCAGTAGGGCGCCTGGCGATCAGCATCGGTCAATTCGTGACCGGACACCACGCATTGAACCCACCACCACTCGGCTTCGCCGATGTGAAGCGTAATCGCGCCTGTTGCGTGGGCGCCCAGGAATGCAGGCCTTGTGAGGTTCTGGCCAGAGAGACCTTGCACAGCTTCCCGGACCTGTTCGCGCACCTCGTCCATGCCGCTGAGATAGAAACCGATTCCGGGCGTAACACCTGGGGCGAATCAAAATGTGACGTGACATGGGTCCGTTCTTCCTTTCGCGATCAGCAGTTGGCATTGCTGCCGTCTGATCAGGGACCGAGCCAGGGATCCTGGCGATTAGACAGGCTGAGATCGGATCGGCGTCTTCACCAGAATTAGCATAAGCAGTGCGGCTGTGCCGCCCAAAAGCGCGCTCACAAGAAAAGCGGTTACCGGCCCCCGCCAAGTCCACAGGGCCCCCATTAGCAACGAAGCGGGAAGAACGGTAATGCCGAACGCTAGATTATACAATCCGTAAGCCGTGCCACGCTGTTCTGGTCTCACAAGATCGGCAACCAGCGCCTTCTCCGCGCCTTCCGCAAGCCCAAAATAGATTCCGTAAATCAAAAACAATATCCAGACGGAGATCTCCTCCGTCACGAAAGCAAAGCCCGCATAAACCACCGCGTAAAGAATCCAGCCGGTCACGATCAATCGCCGTCTGCCTAGCCGATCCGAAAGATCGCCACCGTAAAGCGAGCTTACAACTTTGCTTACGTGAAGCAACGCCCACAACAGCAGTAACGAGCTAACTGAGACCCCCACGGTTTGCGCGCGAAGTAAGAGGAACGCGTCTGAGGAGTTTGAAAGCGTAAAGAGCGCGAGTATTAAGAGAAAGCGCTTAAAGTTACCATCGAACCCCCGCAAGGAAAGACGCACCGGGGGCGACACGACCACATTGTTCATCTTTGATTTCGCCTGCGGCTCGCGGACGAAAAAACCAACAACGACAACGGCTGCAATAGCCGGAAGGGAAGCAAGCAGAAACACTTTAGCGTAATCATCCGCCACCGGAGAATTCTGGTCAGCGGCGAACAATTTTAGAAGCAAATAACCAATAAGCGGTCCGACTACAGCGCCCGTATGATCCATTGCGCGATGGAAACCGAACGCCAATCCGCGCTCTTCAACCGCAACGGTATCCGCGATCATCGCATCGCGCGGAGCGCTGCGAATTCCTTTGCCAACGCGATCTGTCAGGCGGATCGCCAGCACCTGAGGCCAGCTGGTCGCGAAGGCAAGCAGCGGCCGGGCGAAGCTGGCCAGCGAATAACCCAAAACGACGAAGGCTTTGCGTTTGCCACGCCGGTCGCTGAAATATCCTGCAAAGAGTTTGAGCAAACTCGATAGCGATTCGGCCGCCCCTTCAATTAAGCCCACGATTCCCGGGCTCGCGCCTAGAGTAAGTGAAAGAAAGACTGGGAGAAGCGGATAGATGATCTCGCTCGAGGCATCGTTGAGCAGACTGACAAGACTGATCGCGAAGACGTTGCGAGGAAGACGACGGTAGCGCCGCCAGAGACCGGGCAGTCCTTCGTCAAGTTTTGCGGAACTTATACGGTCATCAAATTGATCAGCGGGGTCCGTATCGGTTTCGCCCATGACGCCCGTCAGAAAGAAGATGCGCGTCTGGTCGGTGCAGGACGCGGGCTGTTTTGCGGCTTAGAGGTAAGGCGATTGGTCCACCACAAAAAAAGGGCCCCGCCGAGCAGTGCGATAACAATCAGGCCCACAATGGTGATTCGAATGATCCAGCGGACAGCAAGCCGCGCAACTAGAACGAATATTGCCAGCAGGACTGCGCCGCCGATTATGAAGATTGTGCTGAACTCCATGGTTGTCAGTGTCAGTCGCCCATCGGAAGTTGCTGATGGTTTCCTTCTGCCCCTATCTCAGCTTACTGCTGTCTTGTATAACTTGCTCGTACGCCTGTCTTGATGTTCCCTCGCACGTGAAAATCCCCTTCCAGCTCCACGTTTAGCGGATCGCAGGTACTCACGAAATCCTCAAGAATGATGTTGATCACGTGTTCGTGGAAAATCCGCACATTTCTGAATGAGTTGATATAGAGCTTCAGGCTCTTGAGTTCGACACAGCGCTCGTTGGGAACATATTCGAGACGTATCGTCGCAAAATCGGGGAAGTCAGAAAAAGGACAGATCGCCGTAAATTCCGGGATCTCGAAGTTGATCTTTATCTCTCGGCCTGGGAATTCGTAAGGAAAGGTCTCCAGCGGATAAAGACTCATCTCCTCGCGCGGCGTGGATTGTAGGTTAAGACCTTGCTGGTTAGACGACCTGACTAGAAGCTCCGATCCTGGCATGACATGCTCCTTAACTGTGAAGCCCGATCTTAGCTGAGGCTGCTTAAGACGGCAAACAACGAGGTTTAAGTGGAGCCATGTAGATCAGGAGAGTGCCTGAACCGTAAGATAACTGAATTGCATAGACCATGTCGCACTTGTCGCACCTGGGCGGCTCATGAGACCGGCGTTGGGATCGCAAGAATTGCCGACTAAGCCGCTACGACGCTCGCCGGGCGTCCGATAGTGAAGACCCGGACCAAAGCAAAGCCGGCAATGAAACCGCCAATGTGCGCCATGAACGCGACGCCGCCCCCCGACTGAGGGCCGGCGCCAATTACTCCGAAAGCGCTAATTAACTGGAGTACGAACCAAAGGCCGATGGCGACGATGGCCGGCACGGTGGTTATCATACGAAGAATAAGCACGCGAACCTGTCTTTTTGGGTGGAGCATCAAATAACCACCTAGCACGCCCGAGATAGCTCCTGAAGCCCCCAAGCTGGGAATGAACGGATTGTCGCCAAACACAAAAGTTGAGATAACGTGCGCAAGCGAAGCAATAAGCCCGGTCAAAAGATAGAAGATAATATACCTCGGACGTCCGAGAGCATGTTCAAGATTATCACCAAATATCCATAGAAACAGCATATTGCCAAACAGGTGCATTAAGCTGCCGTGCATGAACATGGACGTCAACAAGGTAAGGTAAACTGAACCCGGTGTCCTCTGAAGGTCAATCACTCCCCGCTGATCTCCTACCTCAATCGGCACGGGTCGCGCTATATCCTCACCAGTTCTGATTTCTTGCGGCACAACGGAAAATGCGTAGGTGAACTGGTCATTAGTTCCCAGGCTTTGCAGAAAAACGAAGACCAGGACGTTGATGGCAATGAGTATGTAATTGACGATCGGAACTGTCGTGCGGTCGCTATTGTCGTCGCCGATAGGGAAGATCATTCAATCACCTCCAATGATAGATCACAAAACGGAAGCCGAAATCAAACCAGAAACCTATGTCGAAACTCTCTCATGTTATCTCTCTCCGGCAGGGTTCAATCAGTTTGCCCACGCCTACTGACGCACACCAGCGTGAACAATTGCCGGTTCATGTGGCTTCAGAAGCTCATAGCCTTCTGAACGCGCAACGTAAGTTGCTGCGGTGATGTCGCCCGTTACGTTAAGCGTGGTACGGCACATATCGAGTATGCGGTCGACGCCCAGGATGATCGCGATCAGTGCCGGGTTCACTCCTATCGTAACGAGTACGCCAATAATGAACGGTATAGAACCCGACGGTACCCCGGCCGTGCCGATGCCGCCCAGAATCGCAAGATACACCACCACCAACTGTTGACCGATGGTAAGGTCAATCCCGGCAAGCTGCGCCAAAAACAGTACCGTGACGCCTTCATACAAGGCGGTTCCGTTTTGATTCATCGTAGCGCCCACGGTCAGGACGAAACTATTAATCTCCTGTGGCACTCCCAAATTCTCTTCGGAGACGCGCAACGCGGTCGGTAGCGTCGCGTTTGAGGATGAGGTGGAAAACGCTGTCAGGATGGCTGTCTTGATGCGACGGAAAAATTCCAAGGGTGGAATGCCCGAGAGGAAATAGACCGACAGCGAGAAGACGCCAAACATGTGAAGCGAGAGACCGATCAGAACCGTGATCACAAACCACGCCAGGGCCTGTAACAGATCAAGCCCGAAGCGCGCCGTATTGTTAAAAAGCAGGCAGGCGACCGCGTAAGGCGCGAGCTTCATTATGATGTCAATAATCTTAGCCGAGATTTCAAACAGCGCTTGTAACCCGCGCAGCAGAGGCGCGGCGACCTGTGTCGGTATAAGCGTTGCGGCGATCCCGAGGATGACAGAGAAGAACATGAGGTGAAGCATGTCGGGAGTGTCTGTCTGCTTTTCCTCTCCCGGCTTGATTCCCGCAATTGAAGCTATCGGATTCGAGGGGATGATGGTCTTTACAACCTGCATCAGCGCAGAATCTTTGTTGGCTTCCTTCAACTTCTTCGCATCTTCAACACGCTTCGTCGCATCCGAGCCGTAGCGCTGCTGCAGCGCCTCTGCAGTAGCCGGATCAACCCGCTCGCCTGGTCTAATGGTGTTAGCGAGCGTCAGACCGATGATCACGGAGATGGCCGAGATAATTATCGTGTAGGCGAGGGTTTTGAGCCCGACACGCCCGAGCTTGCGGACGTCGCCGATGCCTGCGACCCCGACCACTAGTGAAGAGAAGACGAGCGGCACAACGACCATCAGAAGCACTCGAAGAAACATGCTGCCCACGGGTTCCGTGATGTTAGAGACAACCCAAGCCACCCTAGCATGTTCGCTGCCGAACGCTTTGTTAACCACGACGCCTGCCACGACCCCTACCGCGAGTCCGATCAGTATGCGGGTGTGCAGTGCCATTCCCTTCGGACGATCGGGTGTCTCATCGTCGAGATCAGTCGTGGCCTCGCGCTCGAAGGAGTCCGGTTTAACCTTACGTCGTTTTACTCGCTTTTCGTCTTGTTCTTCACTCATTTTGCTACCTCAGTGACATGTACCGCGACAAAAAGCTCGCAGACGTCCCGATCCCACAATGCAGGCACAAGGCCTTAAGCGGTCATTTATCCCCGTCACCGATCACTGTTTTCATCTTCCCCAGCGTAACTTGTCTCGCAGCACTTCGAAGTAGTTTCTGTTCATTGGCTGAACAATGTTGAATGACGCCCGACTCTTGCGAATCACCACCCGATCGTCAATATTCAGGGGCCACCCGACCTGGCCATCCAGAGTCACAGCCACATCGTCTTGCCTGGTCTTCAGACGCAGCTCAATCTTGGCATCGTCAGGCACAACAATCGGGCGGTTCGAGAGCGTAAACGGGCAGATCGGGGTAATCACGACTGCATTCATCGAGGGATATATGACCGGTCCACCAGCTGATAGGTTGTAAGCTGTCGAGCCCGTTGGCGTTGAAACTATTAGCCCGTCAGCGCGGAATGAATTGACGAATTGTTGATTAAGATAGGCTTCTATTTCGATGATTCTGGCCAACGCCGATTTGTTTATGACGACGTCGTTGAGGATGCGATTATGAGAAACCCGTTCCTCGCCACGCATGAGTTCGATAGCGAGCATCAGGCGTTTGTCCAGGCGGTAATTTCCGAGGAGAACAGAATCAAAAGCTGTATAGATATCTTCAACACGAAACTCCGCCAGGTAACCCAGGCCGCCGTAATTTATCCCCAGCACCGGTACGTTGGTGTCACCCACCATGCGAGCGGTCCCGATCATCGTGCCATCGCCGCCAAGTACGAGCATAAGATCGACATTGGCAGCAAGCTTGTCCTGGTCGATTGTTTGAAGAGCATACCCTGTTTCGTTCTTGATCCGCTCATGTTCGATTTCAGGGCCGGCGAGCACGGCAATGCCACGTTCGCCGAGCCAACTGACGACTCCGCAAACCGTCTTCAACACATCGGGATGACGGGGCTTGACCACAATCCCGACGCGCTTAATTGAAGAATTCATCATCGTGGCGGAAGATAAATGCCTGCGTTGCGCAGCGCGAGCGCACTACCGATAACTGGAGGGAACAGTTGAATCCGCGCTATTCAGGAAAACAGTGCGGATGATACGCGGGCGAGCTTTTTAGTGTCAACGAATGTAAAAAACGGTCGAAGATCATTTTAAATCTCAAATGATCTCAAATAAATACTCTACTTAAAGGATTCTTCTATACCATCAGGGGGAAAAAAGGGAGTATATTCTGCGTCGCCCTCGCAAGAAAGGAGTAGCTACGATGGTCACTAAGTCAAAGAAGACTGGTGCGAAGAAAGGCCGGGTAAAAGTCGGCAAGCTGAAGTTAACAAGGAAACGGTCAAGGATTTGACCGGCAGCGAAGGTAAGAAGATTAAGGGTGGAGCGGCACGAACCCCTGGTACTAATGATTCTTGCGCCACTGCTTGTACTAATTGCCGGAATGCATGTTAACCGAATTCAATGGTTTCGAGGGCCCTCCGGTGGTTAACTGTTGGGCTTCTCATACAGCGCGAGAAACTCGATGTTTCCGTCACCACCGCGAATTGGTGACTTGATCACTCCTCTGACTTGAAGACCAAGCTCAGTGGCGGCGCGGTTGACTTCATCTACGACGCGGGCATGCTTCGCCGCATCCCGGACAATGCCGCCGCTTCCAACTTCCCCGCGACCTACTTCGAATTGGGGCTTGATCAGCAAAATCATGCGGCCCGCGTTGGTCAATAACGGAACGATCGCGGGCATGATCTTGGTTGCCGAGATGAACGAGGCATCCATTACAACAAGATCAAATCTGTAATCGAAGTCTTCCGGCCTAAGGTAACGGGCGTTAACACCCTCTCTGACATCAACACGGGAGTCTTTGCGCAGGCGCCAGTCCAGTTGGTTGTGACCTACATCCACAGTCACAACCCTCAGAGCGCCGCGTTGCAGCAAGCAGTCCGTAAAGCCGCCAGTCGAAGCGCCGACGTCCAGGCAGCTCAGGTTTTCAACGTCAACGTTAAATTCGTTGAGCGCCGCCTCGAGTTTCAGCCCGCCACGGCCGACATAACGTGCTGTCGGGTCATCAGCACCCTTGATGCGAACCTGTGCCTCGGGAGCTATCAGCTCGGACGGTTTGGCCACACGTTGCTCATTAACCAGCACTATGCCCGCCATGACCATTGCCTGCGCTTTTGCGCGCGACTCAGCAAGGCCGCGTTCAACTAGCAGCTTGTCTATTCGTTCGCGCTTCACGAACGAGATTTTACTATTGTTGGGAAGGTATGGATTAGTCCTGATCGGGAACTCAGCCGTGGTCCCTTAGGGCCGAGGCGCTCCCTCAAAGATCTCTCTTATTCGCATCAAGTCGTCGCTTGACCGCTCACGACTGTTACGTCGCTCTTGTCTTAAACGCCGCGCCTCTCGTCGTTCCTCTCGCCGCAACATTCTCTCATCCATTTCGACGTCCGCGTCATCATTCTGAGCGGCTAGAGTGGTCTGCGCCGGCGTGTTTGGGTTCGCGCGCGCAGATCCTAATACTGTCCGCGGACTTTGCCCCCTGTTGACATTCGACTTGCGAGACGTTGGTGTTGCCGTGGTCGTCTGATCTATCTGCTCATTCGTTACGGCGGTTAACGCGGCAGACTCGCCTGAGTTTATCTCCTGACCAATTGGAGGACCAACTGGTGACTTGCCGGATGTGGAGTGGCCAGCCGTGTCATACAACGAACCAGATTCACTGGGCGGGGAGGAATCGGAAACTGGGTTCACGGAAAGACCCTGCTCACCCTCCGCGACGCTAGCTGTCTGTTTGTCAGGTATGAAAAACAGCGATGCGCCGATGGCTCCGACCATGACGGCCGCCACAATCGCCGAGGCAAAGATCAGACGGCGTTTTGAGCGCGTTTCGGCTCTTACTTCGTGGAGTGGAACCACAGGTCGCGCAGAAAGTAAGGTTGCTTCCTCATCGAAATGGGGCAGCGAGAGCGGCTCAGGCGAAGCTATTGGTTGATTCGACGACATATACCTTGTTCCACCTCTTTCCTGATTGGTGCGCAGAATGCGGGCGCCTTCGCTATCCATTTGCAACTGAAAGGCCACAGTGACGATACGGGCTGACATAAACGTTTTCTTAGCACTCTGACGCATTGAAGCCTGCTTTGGGGCTTCTGCCTCCACGATATCGTGCAGAAAGCAACGCGCCCGTCTATTTAAACAGAACAGAACGGGCGCTTCTCAGCTCCAACAGCTCGTAAATTTAAGACTTTAGGAGCCTACCTTTTGCGGTTTCGCGCGACGGTCATCCAGCACTTCAATACTTTCCTTAACGCGAGTGTAGATTCCGTCAGCGTCAAGGCCATACTTGGCTAATAGCAACTTCGGGTCACCATGTGTCACAAGGCGGTCAGGAATACCCATTCGAACAACGCGCACTCTATCTTGCAGTCCATTCTCTTCCAGAGCTTCCAATACAGCGGAGCCAAAACCGCCTGCCAGATACGCTTCCTCAACCGTCACAATCAGGCGCTTCGTGCGGGCCAGCGCCAACAAGAGTTGCGCGTCAAGCGGCTTAGCAAAACGCGCGTTGACCACGGTCGCTTCGATTCCATCTTTTGCCAGATGTGCGGCGGCCCGCAATGATGGATGGACCATCGAACCATACGCCACGATTGCTATCTCACCGCCGTCTCGCAGTACTTCAGCCTTTCCTATTTCCAAAAGCTCCGGTTCACGATCTATCGAGGCCCCAACCCCGTTTCCGCGGGGGTAACGCATCGCTGCCGGACCAACGTGTTCGAACATCGTCAACATCATGTCGCGCATTTCGCCTTCATCCTTCGGCGCCATGACAACTATGTTTGGGACGCCCCGCAAGTAAGCAATGTCGAGCAACCCGTGGTGCGTAGGGCCATCGCCTCCCGCGATGCCGCCCCGATCGAGGCAAAACTTCACGTTTAGATCCTGAATGCACACGTCGTGGACCAGCTGGTCAAACCCGCGCTGCAGAAACGTTGAATAGATTGCGCAGACAGGCTTCAATCCTTCGCACGACATTCCGGCCGCGAAGGTCACACAATGCTGTTCGGCAATGCCCACATCGAAAGAACGATCGGGAAATCTCTCCAGTGCCTCGCAGATGCCAGTACCATCGGGCATCGCGGCGGTTAACGCTACGATCTTTGGATCTTTCTCCATCAACTGACACAAGGTGGTGCCAAAAACTGAAGTGTAAGTCGGGATTTTCGCAGCGGACTTAACGGCATTACCGGTCGCCAGATCGAACGGCCCCGTGGCGTGCCAGCGGTAATAGTCTTTCTCAGCTTGCGGGTGGCCCTTGCCCTTTGTCGTCAAGGCGTGAACGATTACGGGACCATCTTTAACTTGCTGAGCTTCACGCAGAGCGGCAACCAATGCGCGCGGGTTGTGACCATCAACATAACCGATGTACTTAAAACCAAGCTCGCTCACGAGCGCGCCGGGCAAAACCGCAGCCGCGATCGCGTCCTTTACGGTCTTCGCGGCATGATGCAGGCGCTCACCGAGAGAAGGGATGGCCAGCAACGTTTCTTCCACCTCATCCTTGAATCGGTGGTAGCCCTGCGCAGTCCGTATGCGATTCAGATAACCTGTCAGGGCCCCCACGGCCGGAGCGATCGACATTTCATTGTCGTTCAACACAACAATCAAACGAGTTTTCAGATGGCCCGCCTGGTTGATTGCCTCCATGGCCATGCCGCCCGCCAGTGAGGCATCGCCAATCAATGCCACGACGTGATGGTCCTCGCCTTTTCTATCGCGCGCGATCGCCATTCCAAGCGCCGCCGAAAGCGATGTAGAGGCATGACCAGCGCCGAACGTGTCGTACTCAGATTCGTCACGGCGTAAGAATCCACTGATACCCCCATACTGCTTAATTGTCGGTAACAGGTCGCGTCGCCCGGTAATAATCTTATGAGCGTATGCCTGATGGCCCACATCCCAGACGAGTCGGTCGAGCGGCGTAGCGAACGCATAATGGAGCGCGACTGCCAGTTCGATGGCCCCCAGCGAAGCGCCGGTGTGCCCCCCGATCCGTGACATGGTTTCCAAAATGTATTGACGGATTTCGTCTGCCACGGTTTGCAATTGAGTGGCAGGTAGGCGGCGCAGATCCGCAGCCGAGTTTATGTTTTCAAGGAGACTCATGGGGTCAGCATTGTAACGTCTGCCAGTTAGCTTTGACTACTTCTCAAAATTCTGGAGAAAAACAAGAATCGCACGGACGCAACAGCAAAGGCGCTCAACTTTCCTGTCGCACCCCAGCACTACTTTGCCAAGCAAAGCACTCTGTATGATCTGAGCAGAATAGTCAACCTTTCCCAACCGCCGCGACCACTCAGGCGTCTAAAGAGGCGCAAAGAGAGAATCGCAATCCCCATTATGTAGTGTCACGCAAAGACCAGTTAAGGAGCACTAAACAACGATGTTTTTACGAAAACGTTTGCCAAATGTAATGATGTTTATCCTGGGGTTAGGCGCGGTCGCTATTGCGCAGCAACCTCAAAACCCCGCGCCGGATGGTAGCAGGCGCCCCGACGGGCACGATCGAGTGGGTCAGGCCGAAGGTCATCGCCGCGGCAGGATGGGCCGCCAGAGAGGCGGCGAGCTCCGCGGCTTGCGCGAACTGAACCTGACGGAAGCTCAGAGTCAGCAACAGCGGGCCATCACTCAGCGCCATCTTGAGACCATTAGATTGCAGCGCGAAGAACTTTTTAAGCTGCGCGAGAGGAGGACGCAGGGAACCTTCACGGCTGATGACGAGAAGAGAGCCAGGGCGTTGCGTCAGGAGATCCACAACTCGATGCAGGCAATGCACAGTGAGATCGAAGGTATTCTAACGCCTGAGCAGCGCACGAAGCTTGAGCAGATCAGGGCCGAGCAAAAAACCCGGCACGACGAAAGGAAAAAGCGACACGAGGAAGGTGGGGACAACACTCCCCAATAAGTGTTGTCTCAATTACACCTAAAGGTCCGGAGTTTTCAGTCCGGACCTTTTCGTCTTTACCATCATTCTCCTGGGATGCCCTCGGTGACGGCGCCGACAGCTTCAGCCGTTGACCGCCGATCAAGATCGCCCTTCACCGTGTGATACCGGTAGGCTGAGGTGCGCAGCATGTGGCGGTTCCAGCGCTCGCACCTCTGGCAGATTGTCTTCGAGTACGACAAAGACTTCCCATTCGTTGCCATCCGGGTCGTGAACCCAGGCTTTATCTTGTTTTGCGTAGCAACAGTTGGTTTGCATTTCGTCGCGTGTGACGAGACCTTCGTCAATCCATCTCTGGCGCGTGGCCAGCACGTCATCCGTTGAGCTTACCTGGATTCCCAAATGCGACAGGGCGCCGCGCTCGCGAACCACTCCCTGATTCAGGGTCAAGTTGAGCGGGGGGTTATGCACGTCGAACTTTGCGTATCCAGTACGGACCTTACTGGGTCCAATTCCCAGCATCTTTTTGTAGAAACCAATACTCTGCTCTACATCGCGGACGTTCAGAGCGAGATGTGCTTTAAGCGCGTTTACGGGGTTGCTTGCCTTGCTTTCCATTTCGTCCTCCTCTATGCTCATATTTGCTAAAGCGAATGTGATCATCACCATACACCTGGTATGATATATCTGTCAACACGTATGTGAGTGGCTGATTGGGAAGATGGAGAGAAGAATCAGGCCGATGGTGGTCGCCGACTGGGAGCGGGTGCGGTTGATTTATTTGGAGGGCGTCGCAACGGGGGAGGCGATTTGAAACCTCATTGCTCTCCATCACAGTTGCGGATTCAGAAAAGTCGGGATTCGTGAGCGCATTGGTCAGCTTGATGGAGTCTGGCGCGATACCGTGCTCATGGAACGTCGCACGTCGCAGGAAACTGGCCGAGAGTGAACCCACCCAATCTAGGGATGATTCGAGTGCAAGAATCGGATAGAAAAACGGCTATGTTCTTGGCAGTTAAATGACTGCACGAGTCTTAAGGACAAAGGAACCCCAGGCTCCTGAGATCGTAATAATTTGGCCCCCTGTTCTCCGGCAATAAAAGAACCGCCAATGGGTGACAAAAACTACAACATCGAACTGCTCTTTAAAGCCCTCGCTGACCAGACACGTTTAAGGCTGATCAACTTAATAGGAGACGATGAAGTGTGCGTTTGCTTTTTCGTCGAAGTGCTTAAGACCAACCAGCCGAAAATTTCACGGCATCTGGCTTATCTGCGGAGAGCCGCCGTCGTATCCGCGAGGCGCGAAGGGAAATGGATGCACTACCGCCTTGTCGAACCGCCGGATCCACGCGCGGCAAGCATTTTTCGAGAAGTGCGCGCGTGGTTGGCAAATGATTCCACAATGCAGCACGACCGCACGAGACTTGCCAGGATCTGCTGTGCGCCACAACTTCCTGTGCAGCTGCAAAAAGCGCCACGACCAGCAAGCATGGTGGCGTGAAACGAAAGGAACAAGGAATGGTTACCGCGATTGAACCCCTACTCCGTGAGCAATTGATTGATCGGCGTCACAAACTGGAGATCGCCGCAAATGGTTTCAGCATGCAGCCCGAACTCACTCGCCTTCTGCAGGAGGTTGATGCTGCGCTGCTGCTAATGGATCAAGGCACCTATGGCCTATGCGATGTATGCCACGATCCAGTTGAGTCGGAGCGACTAATTGCTAATCCGCTCACACGATTGTGTATAGATCACCTGACGTCGAAGGAGCAGCGGGCGCTGGAGGACGACCTAGCGCTTGCCGCGAGGATTCAGAGCGGGCTTCTGCCCCAACCAAGTCAGAAGATTGATGGCTGGGAAATCGCCTACCACTATCAGCCCGCGGGCATCGTCAGCGGCGACTATTGCGATCTGATTGGTAGCGATGATCAGAGTCTGCTCTTTGTGCTGGGCGACGTTTCAGGGAAAGGTGTCGCCGCGTCAATGCTGATGGCGCATCTCCAGGCAATGTTTCGGACGCTAATTTCCATCAACCTGCCTCTCGAAGAAATTGTTGAGCGCGCCAGCCGTGTGTTCTGTGAAAGCACCTTGCCGACCCACTACGCAACCTTGGTTTGCGGGAATGCCAACACGTCGGGCGCCCTCGAGATTTGCAATGCCGGACATCTGCCGCCGCTGCTGCTTCGGGACGGATCTGTCAGAAGCATCGCAGCAACGGGTTTACCGGTTGGTGTTTTCTGCAACGAGCATTTCTCCGTAAACAGATTTCAGATGGACAAAGGTGACACGCTCTTTCTCTACACGGACGGGCTTTCTGAAGCTCTGGATGGAGCAGGAAGTGAGTACGGTGTCGAAAGGCTGTCGGCATTTCTAACTGAAAACCATGGCCTGGCACCAAAGGACCTCATTAGTACTTGTGTGAGTGAGGTCGACTCTTTCCGATTAAGACGTCCCATCACTGACGATGTAACCCTGATGGCGATTAAAAGAGTTCATTAAGCACGGCTTGACTCATTCAGGAACTCTTTAAGACCAGCACGGCGATCTCAGGTCTGACGCCAAGCCGCACAGGCAAGCCAATCACCCCGGTGCCGCTGGAAACGTAGAGCTGGGTCTCCCCCCGGCGGAATAGTCCGTGAGCGTACTTGAGATCCTTCGTGGCAAAGCGCGCTGGCGGCCCGAGCAAGGGCAGGTTGATTTGGCCGCCGTGAGTATGTCCACTCAGAATTAAGGAAACCTTCTGCGACTCTGTTAGGTCGAGCACGATGGGTTGGTGTGACAGCAGCACTGTCGGACGTTTCTGGTCGAGCCCGCGCAAAGCGCGCAGCCAATCCGTGCCAGCCCATGACCAGTCATCAATCCCCGACAGCTGGAGCACATCCGGGCCGCGCCGGATGGTTGTGTTAGCGTTATTTAGAACCGGGATGTGCGCGTTTTGCAGAGCCCGCGTGGTCAATTCTGGATCAGTGTAGTGGTCATGATTTCCAAGCACAGCCCAAACGCCCTCAGGTGCGTTCAATGCGCCGAGCGCTTCAGCGCATGGTTCAATGTAGCGTCGATAGGAAGTGGTGTAATCACCGGTGAGGGCAATGAGGTCGGGCTTTGTTTGTTGTGCTACCTCAACAACTCGCTGCACCTGCCCAATGCCCAGGATCCGGCTGTGATGAACATCAGTGATTTGAGTGATGCGAAACCCTTCAAAGCGCCCTGGCAAATTGGGGATGAAGATGTTCGTTTCTGGGACTGCATAGTTATATGGTTCGATCAAGCGGGCATAAGCCGCAGTCGCGGAGACGGCAACCAACGGCGCCGCTGCCAGGCCGGTCAGGAATTGTCTGCGGGTTAGCTGCACTTTAGCCATACCCGAATTCTATACGCTAAACCCAACGCGCCCATAGGAGCCATGGTAAAGCGTGCGTCATCCCTGTTGCCTCACAATAAAATCTACTCCTACGGTGATTCGTTGCCTCATAAATAAATCTACTCGAAAGTCGATTGGGTTTTCGCATGGTAGTGTGCCATTTTTGAGTAGTGGCGCACCACTGGGGTT
>JBPCIQ010000051.1:0-6744 GCA_051006135.1 Pyrinomonadaceae bacterium
CCTTCCGCCTCCATCCCTTAAAATATTATGGGTTCGCGACGTAAGGCGCGCGAGTGCGCCTTGCAAATGCTCTTTGCCGCTGATGTTGCCGAAACGCCCCACGATGAGGTGGTGCGGACGTATTGGGCGGAACTGGGTGACGCTGACATTGAGGAACCAGCCCGCGAATTTGCCACGCGACTGGCGGCCGGCACTCTTGCGCACCTGCAGGCGTTGGATGAGCGCATACGTTCCCGAGCGGAACACTGGCGCATCGCGCGCATGGCTGTAGTCGATCGTAACATCCTGCGCCTTGCCGTATACGAGTTTCTTCACGAAACCACTCCGCGCACTGTGGCCATCAACGAAGCGCTCGAGATCGCCCGCCGCTTCTCGACCTACGAAGCTACGCAATTCATCAATGGGATACTCGATGCCATCAAGCGGGATCTTGATGAGCAACAGCCGCAGCAGAACGCTGATCAGCTTGAAGACTCCGAGAATGACGGAGAGGCAGAGGAAGCATCCCCTTCAGAATAGACGCTGAAAGGTGAGGTGGTGAACACGGTGTCTGAAGTCTCAAACGCTTCAGGTTTGGTTAGAGCCTGCCAGGCTATCTTGTTATTCGCTAAGCCCAGTCCAACTTAGGATGCATCGTGTGCCATCGCGTGGCGCGCTCGAAAGCCAATGCCACTCTGAGCGGTGCTCCTTCATCGTAGAGTCCGCCCGTAAACATAATGGATTGCGGCAGCCCTTTAATAAACCCACAGGGAACGCAGACAGCCGGATGGCCAGTGAGATTCGTAATCAACAGGCTGGCGCTTGCGGGCGAGGGCGACACAAACACATCCCATTTAGACATCAAGGCGTCCATCTCGCGCATTAACAACGTTCGCGCCCGCTGGGCTCTGATGTACTCAACTGCAGGGATGAATCGTGAGCTGCGAAAAGTGTTGGGCCAATCACCCGGTTCCTGACCCGAGAGTTGATTGATACCACCGCCGCGCGTCAGATCGTCGAAAGCAGTTGCGGCTTCAGCGACAAGAATTATGCGTAATGCGGCCGTGGAGAACTTCGGCAGCTCCAGCGGTAGCAGTTTTGCTCCGGCAGCCTGTAAAGCGTCGATTGCCACTTGATACATCGTCTTCCGCTCAGGATCCTGCTGTTGATCAAACTCGGCTTTTAGATAGCCAATTCTCATTTCACTGAGCGACGAATCAGGAGACCAGTTAAAAGGAACATTTCCTACCGTTAGATCTCTTTCGTCTGGTCCATAGATCGCTTGCAATGCAGCAGCGCAATCTTCCACGCCTCGGCATAGTGGTCCAACCTTATCCATTGTCCAGCTGAGACCCATGGCTCCATAACGGCTGACTCGTCCATACGTCGGGCGCAGGCCAACGACCCCACATCGGGTTGCAGGGGAAATGATCGAACCGAGTGTTTCGGTGCCGATTGCGAAGCCAACAAGGCCGGCTGCCGTCGCTGAGGCCGAACCTGCGGAGGAGCCGCTCGACCCGGTCTTGTCTTCTTCCACCTGCCACGGGTTCCTCGTCATTCCGGCGAACCAGCGGCCTCCCTGCGCGAGCGCGCCCATCGAAAGCTTGGCGACCAGAACGGCACCGGCGTCACGCAAACGCTCCACGACCGCAGCGTCGTAATCAACTACCTGCTGGCGATAGGGTTCCGCTCCCCAGGTAGTCGGAATTCCTTTTGTGGCAAAAAGATCTTTGGCTCCCCACGGAATGCCATGAAGTGGCCCGCGATACTTGCCCCGCTTGATTTCGTTGTCGGCTTGGGCAGCTTGAGCCAGCGCAAGGTCCTCGGTCAGGGTCACTACGCAATTCAGTTTTGGTCCAAAACGCTTTAAGCGTGCCAGATACATCTCTGCAAGGTCGAGCGATGAGATCCTTCGTCTCCGAAGCAACTCACCAAGCTGAGGTACGGTGGCAAAGGCCAGGTCGTCAATCGAGACGAACTGCGGAGCCTCGATTTTGCTCAGCTTAAACCTGGTAGTCTTCGAGTTGAACGTTTTGCCAGGGAGCGCCGGATGAAACGAGGTGGCAGGTTCGGTATCTAGTGGAATGTTAATCATGCGGAGGGTTTCATAGCGTTCAAGATTGGAGTTGGCATTCTGCAAAGCCATCTGTTTTTGCGCGTCCGTCAGCCCGATACCAAACAATTGTTCGGCGCCTCGCAACATCTCCTTCGTAACACGCAAGGGAGTTGGCGATGGTGAAGGCGAAGGCGTAGGACTGGGCGATGGCGTTTGCGCTAGTGTTGAAGGAATACTCAGGTATGGGGCAACAACCGCCGCCACACCAATTGCAGGCATGAGTTTCACAAAGCTGCGCCGATCAAATCCCGTCCCTTGCTCGGAAGCTTGGGTCTGCCACCGTGATTTTCTGTCTGCCTTTCGGAGCCTTCTTTTCATAGTTTCTCCTGGAGATTTTCCTGTTCAGAGGAGTCCATCGGCGAAAGGAACCCCCCACTTTTCATTCACACCGTGGCTTCAGCCCGGTGACCTCTAGGCCGTTTGTATCACCGGGCTAAAGCCTCGGTGTGAATGAGAGGTCAGAGCCTCTTTGCCCGACAGACACCTGCCAGCTGCTCCTGCCGTCTGCCTCCTGCCCTACTTGCTCATCATCTGCTGGTTTCCCTGCGCCGGAACTGCGCTCCCGTACTTCATTTTCACTGTGCTCGCCTTTCTGAATCTATAGAGCGTCACGATGAACATGTTGTCGTATTCCGTCTCGGGAATGGTCGGATAGGTTCCACCTCCAAGCGCCGCAATGATTGCGGGCACAGTGCTGTTGTGTCCGGCGACAAAAACCACTCCTCCGGTATGATTCGACTTGATCTGCTTGACGAGCTCGGGCGTGTTGCCCGAATCTATTCGGCTTACTGGAAGCGACAAACGCTCCGCGAGGGGCTGCACTGTCTGCTGAGTGCGCCCATACTGAGTTGCATAAATTGCCGTGACACCGGTACTGCCGAGAACGTTAACTAACTCCTGCGCCCGCGCTCGACCTTCGGGGCTCAAATCCGGATTCGGATTATCCGGTTCAATGTTCTTCTCCGCATGCCGAACCAGGATGACAGTTGTTACCGGGCGTAAGAAATAGAAGTAGCCGCAAGCCAGCAGGCCAACCAGCAACAGAATGATCAGGGGGTAGAGAAGTCGCGGGCTAGCCCAAAAACGTATTTTGGCCATGAAAACACTCTGCTCCTTTAATAACAATTGAAACTTGCCTGAAGAACTCTAAGGACAGGATAAGAAGTCAAACCTGGCGCTGATTTCGCGCGAATTATAGCGCAGGTTCCCGAGGTTACCATGCTGTATGCCGAGCGTGGCCTTGCCGCGAACAAAGCAGTTTCACGCAAAGACGCAAAGGGTGCAAAGACGCAAAGTCCAGCCCGATTAATTCTTTGCGTCTTTGCACCCTTTGCGTCTCTGCGTGAAAGCTCTTGTTCAGAATACAAATTTCTGCGCTCTTGCTTCATAGAGTTGGGGGAAGATGATAGTCTAGCGCCTGAGCTAAGCAGTAAACAGATAGCACGTGAAGCCAACCGCGGCTTTTGGGAGCGGTCTTGAGAGGTGGAGAGTTGGAGCAGAAAACCAGAATCGATCTATCAGAAGTAATTGCAGAGAACTTCGGCGCTAATGCAACTTACGTCGAAGGACTGCTGAGTCGTTTTCGCAGCAATCCTGAGCTGGTTGATGAATCGTGGCGGGCTTATTTCAGTGAACTGCTGGGCGATTCCGAGCCGGTCCCGCAACCACATGCATCTGAAAATGGCAGAGGTTCCACAGCTATTCCTGCTCACGATGCCGCTCCGGCAACTGCGGCGACTGCCGCAGTTGCTTCTGCACCTGCGAAGCCGCCGATGGCCGCCCCCGTTGCGGAAGTAAAAACTGAAGCCACGCCTATTCGCGGCGGCGCACTGAAGATCGTTGAGAACATGGAGGCGAGTCTCTCCGTTCCGATCGCAACTTCCCAACGACGCATTCCCGTAAAGCTTCTGGAAGAGAATCGCCTCATCATCAACAAGTATCTCCAGGAGCACGATGGTGGAAAAGCCTCCTATACCCACATGATTGCCTGGGCGATTCTGCGAGCGCTCGATAAGTTTCTTCAGCTTAACGATGGGTTTGAAGTCTCAGATGGCGCTCCCGCGCGTTTGCGACGTGAGAACGTAAATCTCGGTGTAGCGATCGACCTGGCGAAGAAAGATGGCACTCGGACTCTGCTTGTCCCGAATATCAAGGGTGCCAATAGGCTGCGCTTCTCCGAGTTTCTGGAAACGTATGACAGCGTGGTAAAGCGAGCGCGCGAAGGAAAACTGCAAATCGCCGACTTCCAGGGGACCACGCTTTCCTTGACGAATCCCGGGACAATCGGCACGGCTTCCTCGACGCCGCGGCTCATGACCGGTCAGTCACTGATCATTGCAACCGGCGCCATTGAGTATGCGGCGGAATATCAAGCGATGGGGCCCGAAGCGCTGTCGCAGCTCGGTATTAGCAAAGCGATTACGATCAGCAATACTTATGATCATCGAATTATTCAGGGTGCTGAATCGGGTGCCTTCCTGGCGCGGGTCCATGAACTTCTGATCGGACAACATAAATTTTACGATGAGGTTTTTGCTGACCTGGGAATTCCCCATGCGCCCCTGCGCTGGAATCTGGATCGCAATCCCTTTTTCCTGGCAGGCGACCAAATACTAAAACAAACGATAAAAGAAGCTCGAGTGATCGAGTTGATCAATGCCTATCGCGTGCGCGGGCATTTGATTGCCGACATTGATCCGCTGCACGCACTGCCGGTGCTCTATCATCCTGAACTGGATATTGAAACGTATGGCCTGACGATCTGGGATCTCGATCGAGTGTTTATTACCGGTGGACTCGCCGGCACGGAAAGCGCAACGCTGCGCGAAATTCTGGATATTTTGCAGCGGGCTTATTGCGGCAAAGTAGGCATCGAGTATCGTCATATTCAGAGCAAGGAGCAGAAACACTGGATCCGGGAACAAATCCGCAGGCAGTTTGTCGAACCTGAACCACTCTCCAACGAAATCAAAAAACAGCTGCTGTGGAAACTCATTTCAGCCGAACAGTTTGAGCGGTTTCTTCATACCAAATACCTGGGTCAGAAAAGATTCTCGCTTGAAGGCAGCGAGACGATTATTCCCTTGCTGGATCGGTTGATTGAAGGCGCCGCCGATCGCGGCGTTGAAGACATTTCGCTGGGAATGGCCCATCGCGGGCGTCTGAACGTGCTGGCGAATGTGATCGGCAAGTTCTGCGAACGCATCTTTGCGGCATTTGAAGGCTCGGTCCATCCCTCCTTTCCGGCGGATGAGGGTGACGTGAAATATCATCAGGGCGCGATGGGCGAACGTGCAACTGAGAGTGGGAGAACAGTGACTCTGACCCTTTCACCAAATCCCAGTCACCTCGAGGCCGTTGATCCAGTGGTCGAGGGAATGGTTAGGGGCAAGCAGGACTTGATGCGGGACAAGTTGGGCCTCGCTCGCGAAGATGTAATCGATCGAGCGTTGCCCGTGCTGCTGCATGGTGATGCTGCGTTTGCCGGACAGGGCGTCGTGATGGAGACCTTGAACCTGGCTGATCTCAAAGGCTATCGCACGGGTGGAACTATTCACATAATCATCAATAACCAGATCGGTTTCACCACGTCGCCAGAAGCTGGTCGATCGACAATTTATTCAACCGACGTCGCGCGCATGATGCAGTTGCCGATCTTTCACATTAACGGTGACGATCCCGAGGCGGCCTATCGCACTCTACAAATCGCTCTCGACTACCGGCAAGAGTTTAATAAAGACGTAGTGCTCGATGTGGTTGGGTTCCGCAAACTAGGTCACAACGAGACAGATGAACCAAGTTACACGCAACCGCTAATGTACGCTCGCGTAAAGGCCCATCCTGGTGTACGAACGATCTATGCAAAAAGGTTGATCAAGGAAGGCGTCATTACCGAGGCGGAAGTAAAGGCGTTGATTGAAGAACGCGTGCGGCGTTATGAAGATGCGCTCGCGCGAGCCAAGGAACTCGTCTCTAAGAAGCTGCCAACGCAAACGGCCAACCCCATTGAAGAACTTGACGGGTCGGACGTAGTTGAGACTGGTGTGACGGCCGAGATGATCAAAAACATTGCGCGCAAGATTGCTATTGTGCCTGATGGCTTCAATATTAATCCCAAGATGGTGAGCCAGCTTGCCCGGCGCGCGAAGATGGGAGAAGGCTCATTACCCCTCGACTGGGCTTTTGCCGAGGCGGTGGCATTTGGTTCGCTTGTCGTTGAGGGAAGTCGAGTTCGTTTGAGCGGACAGGATTCAGGACGCGGGACGTTTAGCCAGCGTCACGCAGTCTTGTACGACACCCAAACGGGCCAAACCTGGGCGCCTCTTTCCGAACTTCGTTCGCAGACGAAACCGGATGCGCGGTTTGAGGTGTTTGACAGCTCACTGTCAGAAGAATGCGTGCTTGGTTTTGAGTATGGTTACTCAGTGGTAGCTCCGGAAGCACTGGTACTTTGGGAAGCGCAGTTTGGCGACTTCGGTAACGGTGCGCAGGTAGTGATCGACCAATACATCGCCGCATCGGAAGATAAGTGGAAGCAAACTTCGCGACTCACGATGCTCCTGCCGCATGGTTACGAAGGCCAGGGGCCCGAGCATTCCAGCGCTCGCCTCGAACGCTACCTGCAGCTTTGCGCAGAGAACAATCTGCAG
>JBPCIQ010000052.1:0-26221 GCA_051006135.1 Pyrinomonadaceae bacterium
TGATCGCTGAAACTGAATCGCCGCCACCCACGATCACCGTGACACCGCGGTCAGCAGCCTCAGCAACAGCCAGTGCGATGCCGATTGTGCCCTCGTTGAAAGGTGGCTCTTCGAACACTCCCATCGGTCCATTCCAGATAATTGTTCGAGCATCACGCAAAGCGCTTTTAAAATGACCTATTGTTTCCACTCCAATATCCATTCCCGCGAGTCCCGCATTGGTAAATTCGATTGGAATCGTTTTGGCAACAATGCGTTGACCCTTCACTGGCTCATAACTATCAACCACCTGATGATCCGTAGGCAGGAGCAATTCAATTCCCTTCTCTTCCGCACGCCTCTTAACTTCGAGCGCAGTCTGAAGCATGTCGTCCTCTACAAGTGATTTACCAACAGTAAACCCCTCGGCTTTCAAAAACGTGTAAGCCATGGCGCCCCCGACTAGAATTCTATCGACATGGCGATCGATCAGGGCGTTGATGACCGGGATCTTGTCCGAAACCTTCGCGCCACCCAGAATCGCAACGAATGGATGCTCTGGACTGGTGATCACCCGACCCAGGTATTCCAGTTCTTTCAGCATTAACAACCCTGCCGCTGCTCTGGCAACATGCTTTGTAATCCCTACGGTTGAAGCATGGGCACGGTGGGCGGCCCCGAAAGCATCGTTCACGTAGAAGTCGCACAAACTCGCTAGATCCTGGGCAAAGCGATCGTCGTTTTGCTCCTCTTCCTTATGAAAACGAAGGTTTTCCAGTAGCAGGACGTCCCCGTCCTGCATTGCCGTCGCTTTTGAACTGGGCTCTTCGCCGACACAATCATTAGCAAAAGCTACCGGCGCCCCAAGCACACTCGAAAGATGTTCGGCCAGGGGACGCATGCTGTATTTATCAACATGCTCACCTTTCGGCCGTCCCAGATGCGAAGCAAGAATAGCGCGAGCGCCCTGAGCGACGGCGTATTCGATCGTCGGAAGCGTCGCCCGGATACGTGTGTCATCTTCAACCTTCGCGCCTTTAATTGGCACGTTAAAATCGACGCGAATAAAAACGCGTTTGCCTTTTAGATCGAGATCTTTGATGGACAGCTTCGCCATTGCCGATTGCCAATTGCTGATTGCCGATTGCCGAGTTTTTTGATTGACCTTTTCGCAGGTGTCTAAATCGCAAATCGGCAATTGCCAATCGAAATTTTCTAGAGTCCTTTTCCCGCGATGTACTTCACAAGATCGCGGACGCGGCAGGAATAACCCCATTCGTTATCGTACCAGGAAAGTATTTTCACCAAGCGGCCCCCGATCACTTTGGTGTATTCGGCGTCGACAATCGATGAGTTTGAGTTTCCCTTGAAATCACTCGATACAAGAGGCTCTTCGCACATCTGCAAAATGCCGAGCAGCTCCTCATTCGCAGCATCTTTCAAAGCGCGGTTCACTTCTTCCGCGGTCGTTTCCTTCTCAACCTCCATCACTACATCAACGAGAGACACATTGGGTGTAGGAACACGAACGGAGATTCCGTCAAACTTGCCTTTCAGCTCGGGTAACACGAGCGCCACTGCCTTAGCCGCACCGGTGGATGTGGGAATCATGGAGAGCGCGGCGGCTCGTGCACGCCGCAGGTCTTTGTGTGGCAGGTCAAGCAATTGTTGATCGTTTGTGTAGGAATGGATGGTGGTCATCTGCGCCGAACGAATCCCAAATTTCTCATGAACAACCTTGGCCACGGGCGCCAGGCAGTTAGTCGTGCAGGATGCATTTGAAATCACGTGATGTTCGACAGCATTGTATTTATCTTCATTCACCCCCAGAACGATCGTTATATCTTCGTTTTTTGCGGGAGCGGAAATGATCACCTTTTTTACCGTCCCGCGAAGGTGCTTCTTCGCATCCTCGGCGTTGGTGAAGAGTCCGGTTGACTCGATCACAATCTCAGCTCCCACCGATTCCCAGTCAATGGCCGCGGGATCCTTCTCGGAAAAGACCCGAAACTCATCCTTGCCAACCTTGATTCCGGTTTCGGTGGATGAGATGTTTTGCTGCAGATTGCCGAGCACAGAATCGTATTTGAGAAGATGCGCCAATGTTTTTGTATCCGTAAGATCATTTACAGCAACGAAATCGATGTCTGGGTCGCCGAGAGATGTACGGTAAATATTCCGTCCAATACGGCCAAAACCGTTGATGCCAACCTTGACTGCCATTTTCGATGGTGCCCTCCCTCACGATTTGTTAGAGCCAAGCCTGTTACTCGAAGACGCCCGGTAGTCTCAGCGTCGCGCACACCTCATCGCCGGAGGCTGCATATTTAAGACTTAACTGGCTGGTAAAAAGATTCTTCAGATTATGCGGCGGGGCTTTTGCTGTCAAGCGACTGCTGGACCGCTCCAAACAGCCGTAAAGGTAGCAGGTAGTTCATCTTTTTGAAACCTCGACCGTTTTTCTGACGTAGACAAATCTGATACGCCGCACTATGTTTGCCCGGCGGTTCAACAGCGCCGTCCAGCGCGGATGTGAGGATTATTCCGATAAGGAGCTTTTGGTCTGATGCTTAATATCAAGCCTCGTTATTCAGTTAAGGTGAGTGTGTTGTGTGGAGCTCTGATTATTACAACCGGCTCGGCGTTTGCCCAGAGACCGGCTCCTAAACCGAACCCGGCACAAAGGGATGCCGCCCGCCCGCCCGGTTCAGAAACGCAAAACCCGAATCGGCCGCCAGGCACGCAGCAAGCCCCTCCGACTGCTGCGCCGGGCACTCAACAACCACCACCGCAAACGCCGCCCGGGAATCCGAATGCCCCGACAACCCAGCCGATGCCGCCTACAACTACACCTGCTCCGGAGATCTCAACCCCATCCCCGGAGGTAACAACACCGCCAACCGAGACGACGCCGATTCAGGAACCGCGCGATCCGGTCTTCCCGACGGTCGAGCGGAGGCCCTTGCCGCCGATGCCAAATCTAACTCGGCTGGGGGTGACGAGCGACAATCCCCTGACGCTCTCGTTGAACGACGCGGTAAAACGCGCGCTGCAGAACAACAACGACATCGAGATGGCCCGAGACGACGTTCGCTTTGCGGAAACACAGTTGCACTCGCTCGAGGGTGTATACGATCCGATATTTAGCCTGACGCCCCAGTACGACAAAAGAATCACGCCACAACAGAATATTTTCTCTGGCTCCACGAGCGCCGGAACAACCTCGAACACCACCTATTCAGTCAATCCCGGCATCACAAAGTTTTTCTCAAAGGGTGGCGGCTTTTACGATCTGACGTTCACAAACAGCAAAACGACTTCCGATTCCACCGCGAACATCTTAAACCCGTTCTACTCGGGTAATTTTGGACTCACATTTACTCAACCGCTCTTGCGCAATCGTTCGATCGACAATAACAGGCGACAGATTCGGATTCAGAAGAAGCGCCTGGAGCAGTCGGATGCGGATTTTCGACTGCGCACTATTGATGTGATCTCGCGAGTGCAGCAAGCCTATTGGGAACTGGTCTTCGCGCTGCGCGATCAGCAGAACCAACTTGAAAATCTCAGTCTCTCACGGGAGAACCTGAGAAATGTAGAAGCGCAAATCTCTGCCGGTGCCAAGGCCCCGCTGGAGAGAGCAGAAGTGCAGACCGAACTCGCTAACCGCGAATCGGCATTGCTCCTGGCGGTGCAAAACGTCTCATTGACCGAGAACAACCTTAAGCAGCTCATGTTCAGAGATTCGACCGCGCCGGAGTGGTCAGCCCAGGTCACGCCCACCGACACACCGAGCTTCGATACTTCGCCGGTTAATCTCAACCAGGCTTTGAAAGAGGCTCGGGACAACAGGCCGGAACTTCGCCGCCTGCGTTTGGACAACGACATTAATAGTATTGACCTGCAGTTTTAGAGGAACCAGACGCGACCGCAGATCGATCTCACAGGCACGGTCGCCCTGACCGGTTTGGCGGGCAGTGCCGTGCCTCGTATTGATCCAGAAACTGGTGAAACTTTCGGCCCGCCAGCGAATCTAATAGGCGGCAGTGGAAAGATGCTTAGCAATCTTTTCTCTTTTGATACGCGCAACGTTGTTGTAGGAGTGGCGATCCAGCTTCCCTTACGCAACCGAACTGCTAAGGCCAATCTGGCAGGAGCTCAAATTCAAAAAGAAAGACTGGAAGCCTCGATGCGTTCACAAGACCAGTTTATTGAAGTTGATGTTCGCAACTCAGCGCAGTCGGTCGAAACTTCGCGCCTGCGCGTGTTGTCAGCCAGGGAAGCACGAGCCAACGCGGAACTCCAGCTCGAGGGAGAACAGCGACTCTATCAGGTGGGACGTTCGACTACCTTTCTCTTATTTCAGCGTCAGAATGCGCTTACCAATGCGCGTAACTCGGAACTGCGGGCCGAAACGGATTACAACAAGGCTCTTGCCGATCTCCAGCGCGCCACCTCCTCAACACTGCGGGCCAATAACGTGGTAGTTGAAAATCCCGCACCTTAAGGCGATTTTCGATTTGCGATCTGCGATTTGCGATTGCTAAGGTACGCCTTGTACCTTGGCAATCGCTTCTCGGATTCAGCATCGCAATCTGGATGAAAATCTCCGCTACAATCATCACTTTCAACGAAGAAGAGAATATTCGTGCCGCTTGCGACTCTCTTTCCTGGGCCGATGAAATCATCGTCGTTGATTCTCAATCCAGCGATCAAACGCGTCAGATAGGCGTGCAGTGTGGAGCCCGCGTCATTACCCGCGAGTGGCCCGGTTTTGCGGTTCAGAAACAGTTTGCCGCGGAACAAGCGTCGCATGAGTGGGTATTTAGTCTCGATGCGGACGAGCGCGTGTCAGACCAACTGCAAGCTGCAATCAAGACCTTACGAAAACACCCTGACCATCAACTGGCAGACGGTTATCGAATCCCTCGTCGTTCTTTTTACCAGGGACGTTGGATACGCGGCGGGGGCTGGTATCCCGACCGGCAGCTGCGACTTTTCAGGAAGTCGTTGGGACATTGGGAAGGAAAGCATATCCACGAATCCGTCAAGATGAACGCGAGTGCGCGTGTTGAAGAACTGCGCGGCGATATTCTGCATTACAGTGTTCGCGATGCTGCACATCACCACCGAATGATTGGGGAACGCTATGCCCCGCTAGCCGCCCGACAGATGCTCGAGGATGGTCGTCGCACTTCGATTGTAAGGATTGCCACTGCAGCTCCCCTAGCTTTCATGCGCAGTTACTTTTTGAAAGGAGGATTTCGCGACGGCCTCGCGGGACTGAGTATAGCGAGCTTCGCTGCTCATCATGCCTTCCTGAAACACCTTATTCTCTCGGAGATTCAGAACAAAGAAGATGGTAGGCAGTAACCATCAAGCAAGTTACAATGCCTGTCGATGACTCTTCTGATGACGACCTTGCCAGACATAAACCTCCTGATACCTTCTCCTTTTAACTACATCATCGCCGGCGTTCTGGGCGCGATCATCGGCAGCTTCTTAAATGTGGTGATTCATCGTCTGCCACTCGAAGATTCGATCGTATTTCCACACTCGCGTTGTCCTTCCTGCGGGGCTGTTATTGCCTTTTACGACAATGTGCCGGTACTGAGTTACCTGCTTTTGCGAGGGCGCTGCCGATCATGCGAAACGCCAATCTCAGCGCGCTATCCGGCAGTGGAGCTAATGACGGCCCTTCTTTTTGTGGTCGTGACCTGGCGCGTTGGATTAACGCCCGTTCTGCCTTTCGATCTCGTCTTTGTCAGCGCTCTCATTGCTCTCGTCTTTATTGATGCCGAACACATGATTCTGCCAAACGCGATCACCTACCCGGGGATTGTTTTTGCTTTAGTCGCACGCGCGGCTATTCCTTATCTTCTCGGCAGTCCACACTTCGATGATCTTCCCGGACTGATGCAGGGTCCACTCAGTGATCTGCCAATTTGGGCCGTGTCGCTAATTGGCGCCTTCATCGGAGCCTTAGCTGGCGGGGGCTCGTTGTGGCTGATGGGCTGGACCTGGGAGAGACTGCGCGGCGTTGAGGCGATGGGTCTCGGCGACGTGAAGATGATGTTTATGGTTGGGGCTTATCTTGGCTGGCGACTCACGATCGTCACGATCTTTCTCGGCGTACTCTCTGGCTCGCTCATTGGTGTTGCGCTAATGGTCCACCAGGGTAAAAAAGATATGCAGATGCTGCTGCCGTTTGGTGTCTTTCTGGGGATCGGCTCGATCATCGCCCTTCTGATAGGTCCGCAGATCGTCGAATGGTACGCGGGCCAGTTTCGATAATTGCCGATTGCCAATTGCCAATTGCCGATTGGTTTTTTGCAAGACTTTGCTCCGCATCAGCCCAGCTTGAACTTATGTTCAAAAGAGCGAAAGCAGCCAATGCTTCTGCAGTGAGAACAAATCGGCAATTGGCAATTGGCATTCGGCAATAACCTTATGCTGCGTTACGGCAACCGCATAACATTTGGCCTCTCGTTGCTAACTGCACTTTTTGTTGTTGCAACCCTCTCTGCGATTCTTCTTTATTCGTTCACGCCGGTCACAAGCGCCGTCCGCGGGCCGCTGCTCCTCACTTCATTTGTCACAATCCTTCTGGGCAGCGTGGTATGTATGGTCTTTCTGCTGCGTTGGCTATTGCGACCGTATAACCAACTTGTTGGTGAAGCTCAGCGCGCTGCTGAACAACCCCAGTTTCCGAAGTCAAAGGACGAAGCAGAATTCGTGTTAGAGACCTTCCAATCCGTTGTCGCTCAACTGCAAGGAAAACGTAAAGAGCTCGAGCAATTGAGCGCCCAGGCAAGTGAGCGCGCCGACTCGGCAGTAAAGTTTAGCGAACGAATTGTGGCCAGTGTGCCTTCAGGTCTCATAGCCTTCGACGGTAGTGGGCGATCAATGGTGATCAATGCTCCGGGCCGCGCACTTCTCGACGTGGACGGAACAGCGTTAGGAGAGCCGGTAGCTTCCCTGTTGGGTAACATCCCCCAGTTGGCTGAACTTGTCGAGGACTGTCTGCAAACAGGAAAGCTCTATCGCCGCGAAGTGATTCAAGTGGCAAGTCCAAATGGCTTAACACGCCGGCTGGGCGGCACCATTGCGCCTATAGATCTTTCACCTGAGCGCGGCGCCCGCGGCGCCCTTTGTCTCTTAACTGATATCACAGAGGTGACACAGCTGCGCGAGCAGGTGGCGCTCAAAAGGAATTTGGAGAGCCTGGGCGAGATGTCCGCCGGTCTGGCTCACGAGTTTAAGAACGCGATCGCGACACTCCATGGGTACGTGCAGCTGATGCAGAGTCTGGAACTGGATGAGCGCGGCCGCACGACCGCCGCTTCGCTATTAAATGAGGTGCGGAACCTGTCGGACATGGTTTCCAGCTTTCTCAATTTTGCGCGGCCGCAGCCGCTGGAGCTGGAGCCCGTAGACCTTTCTGAGCTGTTAGACGAATGCGCCACCGAATTGCAGCCGCTTTTCAAGGACCGTCGAGTGGAACTCGACACTACCGAGGACCATCCCGAGGCGAGGAAGCTCAGCGACCTCGCCCTCGCGCCCATAGGGCACCAGCCGAAGTATATTGATGCTGACGAGCGCATGCTCCGGCAAGCGCTTCTTAATCTACTACGCAATGCCGCGGAATCGATTCCTGACAATAAGAATGAACGCCGCGTCGAAGTGCGGCAGTTTAGCGAGCGCGATGGAAACGGCAAGCAGTGGGCGCTGATCCGAATTGAGGACACCGGCGAAGGCATTGCAGACTCGGATCTGCGGCGCATCTTCATTCCCTTCTTCACCACAAAAGAAAAGGGGCATGGGATCGGCCTCGCACTCGCTCATCGCGTGATCACTGAGCACGGCGGAACCCTTACCGCAGCCAGCGCCAGGGCGGGTGGCGCCAGGTTCACCGTTCGCCTTCCGACCTGATTCAGTCTTCCACTCTGCTTAGCTGCAGGAAAGTCTGATGCCAGCGCAAACCATCGATGAAGTAATTGCCCGGCTCGATGACATCATCAAGCGCGCTCGAGCCGACATGAGTCGACTCGGATTCTTTGCCACGCTCTATCGCAACGTCACGCTGAAAGTGAAAGAAGGCATTGGCTCCGGCAGTTTTGAGGATGGACCGCGCATGGAGCAGCTCGACGTGAGTTTTGCGAATCGCTATCTTTCGGCGCTGGAAAACTTTCTCGGTGGGGTAGACACCGGCCGCAGCTGGCGGATCGCCTTTCAGGCCTCGTCAGACTGGTCGCCGTTGATAATTCAACACCTCCTGCTCGGCATGAACGCCCACATCAATTTTGATCTGGGTGTAGCCGCTGCCGCAGTTACTCCCGGACCCCTATTGCCATCCCTTCAGAACGATTTCAACGGAATAAACAACATACTGGCTGGCATGATCATGAGAGTGCGAGACAATATCGAACAGCTTTCGCCCTCGATCAGACTGCTGGACCGCATTAATCCTGACAAACAAGACAGGATCATCAACTTTAGCCTCGGCAGGGCCCGCAACTGTGCCTGGAACGTGGCGGTTCGATTGGGGACACTGCCGGAAGGAGAGCATCAAACAGAACTGGCCAGATTGGACTTTGAAACTATGGTATTGGCCCACGCCCTACGACGACCAGTCGGATTAGCAGCCACGGCTGCAGTGACCGCGGTTCGAATTCGCGAGAGCAATGACATTCCGCACATCATTGATGTGCTCAGTCAAATCTAGATGCCGTTCTGCAGACTTTATCAGCTGCTGAAAAATGATGAATGCCAATAGAAGCGGTAAAGCGACCACGAAATAACACGAAATAACTCGAATTAGGAACATTCATTTCGTGAGGTTTAGTGCGATTCGTGGATCGTGTTTTGTTTTTCAGCAGCCTGTTAGGACACGCCGGAGGGATTATTCTTTGGCTTTGGACTGCAGCAGGAGTGCAACTATACGATCCTCAACCAGATTGGCATCAAAGATACGTTTGTTCTCGTGCAAAGCGCGGGCGTGTTTTAGCGCTGTTTGGCCGTCCTTGTTCATCAGATCAGTCTGCGCACCTTTGCTCAGCAAAAACTCTACGCCCGAGATACTGCCTGATCTCGCGGCCATAATTAGCGCGGTGTTCCCTTGATCATCCTGGGCGTTCAACTGAGCCCCTTTTACGAGCAATGCTTTCATAACGGCCGTGGGAACCGAAGTGTCGGAATCCGCCGCCAGGATCAAAGGAGTCTTACCCTCAGCGTCGCGAGCGTCCACTACGGCGCCGCTCGCCAGCAAGTGATTGACGATCTCAGCATGAAGACCAGCGGCAGCAAGGTGTAGCGTCGTCTTACCCTGCTTGTCGCGGAGATTGACATCGGCCTTGTTGGCTAATAGGAATTTCACCGCGTCGCCGCTGTTACGCCCTGTTGCTACCATCAAAGCACTAGAGCCATTCTCGTTCGTAGCATTAATGTCCGCGCCTCTTGCCAGCAGACGGCTAAGAATGTCGACTCCGGAATAACTGTATTGAGCCGTAAGAAGCAGAGCGGTGTCGCCGTGGCTGTCGCGAGTATTAACGTCGGCACCTTGCGCGAGCAACGTTTCGATCTCCGGTAGGCGGTTAAATGTCGCCGCCCGTAATAGTGCGAAGTTTGTAGCTCCCGCCGTGAGCTCTGCTTCGTTCCGATAGACGTTTCTGGATGTGGCGCCTTTGGCGAATAGTAATTTAGCAATGTCTGCGTAGCCGGCGCTTATCGCATGATCCAGGGACGTCGCCCCTGCCAGATCCTTTAGGTCCAGATTCACACCTTTCTCCAGCAAGAGCCGAGTAACATCGAGCTTGCCCTTGTCCGCTGCGATCATCAGCGCCGTCACTCCATTCTTGTTCTGAGCATTAGCATTGATACCTTTCGCCAGCAGCAACCGGACCATCTCAATTGGACCTTCATAAACAGCAACAGTTCCGTGCAAAGCCGTTTGACCCTCATTATCTTTCGCCTGCACATCTGCTCCGTTGGTCAGTAGCAGCTGCGCGACCTCCGGGTGTGAAATGACGCCCCCTGCTTCCGACATGTGCTGAACTACCGCATGCAACAGTGCTGTCATACCGTACTGGTCTCTCGCATTCACGTTGGCGCCCTTTTTCAACA
Organism: Pyrinomonadaceae bacterium; assembly: GCA_051006135.1. Taxonomy (GTDB): domain Bacteria; phylum Acidobacteriota; class Blastocatellia; order Pyrinomonadales; family Pyrinomonadaceae; genus PSRF01. The sequence continues at coordinate 10,102 of JBPCIQ010000052.1, forward strand.
AAAGCTCGATGATTGGTAAACGAATTTCCACGCTATAGCGGAAGTCCATGGTGGACGCCTTCATCAGCGCCGTTTGGCCATGCTTGTCGATGGCGTTGAGGTCAGCTTCAGCGGCCAGCAGCATTTGTACTGCTTCCAGGGAGCCGCCACTCGCGGCAGACATTAAAACTGTTTCGCCATTGCTTTCCTCTTTTACATTTACCGGCGCGCCCTTTTTCAGCAGTAGCTGAACCACTTCAGGTTCGGCGTACTTGACGGCGGCAAAGATTGCGGCCTCGTCTCCAGCATGAATGTCTGCACCACGCTCGATCAGTAGTTTCGAGATGGCCGTGCCGGCGGGCCCACCACGACGCGTCGCGTCGATCAGGGCCGTATTCCCTGTTTTATCGACAGCGTTGACATTAGCGCCTCTGTCGAGCAGCAGCCTTACCAAATTTACGTCGGGCTGGTTTATTGCATACTGCAAAGCAAAATGGCCGTTGATATGTTCCTGCGCGTTCACATCAGCGCCTTCGTCCAGCGCCGCCTGAATCTTCGCCATGTCGCCCTTCTCAACAGCGTCAAGAAAAGCCTTATTATGACCCTGTTGCTGCGAAGGTGCTGAAGTAGCACAAGCAAGTATGAAGGCAATATAAAGAGAACCGAGGCGAATAAGGTGAATCATGTTGGAGTAGCTCACCAAAATATGGGCGAGCGGTTTCAAGTCTTGCTTAATGGGCGCCGCCCTTTAGTAGTTCCGTGCGCTTAACCATCGAGCCCTTCAATTGGAGCGCGGGCGTCCCGGCCCGCTAAGAGCATCGAAGGTGTAGGATCTCGAAACTGGTTAGCTCGGAATCTTCTGATCTCTATGCACTCAGGGTGGCGGGACGCCGGCGGCCCAGTGAAGAGCTTCAACGGTCTTGGTCAGTATTAAAGGTGGCCCACAACGACCTAACAGAAGTTTTTTCAGAACTGAAACAGTACCAATACTGTCCGGGCTTAGACACGCTCACGCTTCACCACCGATACACTGAAATTGATGTTTGGTTTGTCGCCATCTCACTTACGCCCTACCAGCCACTTCACCAGTTTGCGTATTGACGCGTACGATTTCGCCTTCTTTGATAAAGAGTGGCACGCGCACAACAAGGCCCGTTTCCACAGTGGCCTGTTTGTTTGCTCCTCCGGCTGCTGTATCACCGCGCGTTCCGAGCTCGGTAGAGATGACCGCTAGTTCGACGAACTGAGGCAATTGCAAAGAAACAGGAGCACCGTTGTATTTCAAAACCTGCAGCGTCACACCCTCCTTAAGATAGTTGCGATCGCCGCCGACCTCTTCGGTCGAAAACACAAACTGCTCATAATTCTTCTCGTCCATGAAATGACAACCGTTGGCATCACTATAAAGAAAGGATGCAGGCGCAAACTCGACATTAGGTTCCTCAAACTTCTCGCTCGAACGAAAGCTCTTTTCCATGGCTGCGCCTGTTAACAGGTGGCGCAGCCTGGTGCGCACCATCGTCGCGGCGCCCCGCGCGGTAGGCGAAGCAAAAAAGACTTCCAGAACGACATAAGGCTGCCCGTCAACGGTGATTAGTAGTTTGCGTTTTAGTTCGTTGGCACCGATTAGCGCCATTTGGTATTAGCCCTCCAGTTTAGATTCAAGCAGCTAAACTAGCATTTGCAGCGCCTCGGAAGTTGGAGGAAGTGTCACTTTCAAATCAGCCGCGGATTAACGCGAATTAACGCGAATCTGAAAGGACGCAGGAAAAAGTAGATCCGTGTGATGTGTTTTCTGATCTCCTGCTACACATGAGTTTCTCCGTTTTCGCTTTTTATTCAGATCCGCGTTCATTCGCGTTAATCCGCGGCTGATTTCAATCTTTCTCGACTGACATCAAAACGACCCACCACCGACGTTGGACTTATTTGAGCCGCGCACCGTTAGGGACGTCTTCCGTGAATGTGGCAATTACCGGTTTTCCTTCCTCGCCGACAGAAGCGGCGAGCAGCATACCTTGCGACTCGTAGCCGCGCATCTTGCGGGGTTTGAGGTTGGATACCACAGCGATCTTGCGACCGATCAACTGGTTCGGTTGGTAGTACTGGGCTATGCCGGCAAGAATCTGGCGCGGCTTTTCTTCTCCCACATCGACCGTCAGCAGCAGCAGCTTGTCGGCCTTAGGTATGCGTTCGGCGGTTAGGACTTCGCCGACGCGCAGTTCAACTTTCGCGAAGTCGGTGATGTCGATAAGGCCTTCCCCTCCCTGTTCGCGCGAGGGAGCAATGACCAGGTCACTACCGCTCTCTGTTCTAAGAGAAGCAGGCCCGCCTACGCCTGCGGCTTTGCCGCCCTGCAGTGCTGAAAGGCCCTGCCTTTCCGGTGCAGACAAGCCATCAACAGCATCGGCTTCGGTGGCGCCTTGCATCGGCGGCTTTGGCTTGGTAGAGGCAGTGTTAGGCGCACCGGAAACCACATCAGCCTCGGTTGCGTGCGTCCCTAGTCCCTCAACTCTTGCTGACGCACGGCCTGCTGCGTCGTCGGGTGCTTCTGTTCCTTTGATCAAGGTCATAAGCTTTCCCTTGTCGATGCGCGGAAACAGTGGCTTAACGTCGCCGATGCGAGTTCCCTCCAGAAGGCCCCCCCATTTCAGAGCGGCCGGGTCGGTGGCGGCTAACGACCCATTTGAGTGGCCAGCGTCGCGGACGTTGCCGAGCCCAAGTTGCGTATAAATCCCGCGCGATGCGTCCGGCATGATGGGATAGAGTAAAACACAAAACCAACGCAGAGTTTCGGCCGCTCGGTAAAGAATGGCGTTCAAGGTCTCTCGCTGGTTCTCATCCTTTGACAGGTCCCAAGGCTTTGCTTCGCTGATCATTTTGTCGACGCGAGCAACAACGGACCAGGCGACTTCGAGCGCGCGACTGAACGCATAATTTTCGAAGTGTAATAAGAACTCGTCACGGGAGTGCTCGACGAATCCGGCAATTGTCGTTTCATCGGTGTCAACGCCAGCGCGCTTAGCCAGCAGTAACTTTTCTTCCGAAATACGGCCCGAGGGGACCAGACCCTCACAATACCGATCAATCATCGTCAGGATGCGGCTCGACAAATTTCCCAATCCGCTGGCCAGGTCACTATTCGTACGATCGATCAAGGACTCATAGCTAAAACGTCCGTCCTGACCAAAAACCATCTCCCGCAGACAGAAATAGCGTATCGCGTCATTGGAGAAGTGCCGCTGCAGAACCTCCAGTTCGATAGTGTTCCCGAGCGTCTTGGACATTTTGCGACCCGCCTGGTCCACCCACATGCCATGAGCCATTATTCCCAGCGGCTGCTCAACCCCCGCCCCCATGAGGAATGCGGGCCAATATACTGCGTGAAAACGCAAAATGTCTTTTCCGACAAGATGCTGCGCCGGCCAACATTTCTCAAAACCAACCGCACGCTCGCGCTCTTCATTGCCATAGCCAATCGCTGTGATGTAATTCGTAAGCGCGTCAAACCAAACGTAAATTGTGTGTGCCGTGTCCTCGGGCACTGGAATCCCCCACGCGACCGAACGCCGCAATCGGCTTATTGACAAGTCCTGCAACCCGCCACGCACAAAACTCACCACCTCGTTGCGCCGCGATTCGGGACGAATGAAATCGGGGCGGGCTTCGTATAGCTCCAGGAGTGCATCGCCGTAGTCTGAGAGTCGAAAGAAATAACTTTCTTCCGAGACACGGTCAAGGGCCACCTCGTGTATCAGGCAAAGCGGTGGCTCTCCTTCCCGCGCCGGCTTAACGTACTCGTCTTCAGTCTTGTAAGCGGCGCAAGGGGCGCAGAACCAACCTTCGTAATGGCCTTTGTAAATTGCGTCGCGACCTTTAGGGGTTTTCGACTTCGCTACTTCTCGCCAAAACTTGCTCACGCCTTCCGCATGAAAAGGGTAAGTAGTACGCATGAAGATGTCGTAACCACCGTGTGTACTATCAAGGCCAAAGGCGGCGGTCATTTTCGTGAAATAACTGACAACGTAATCAGCCTGCTCTTGCGGCGTCCGGCCTGCGCGCTCCGCCGCGCGCTCGATATTGATACCGTGCTCGTCGGTGCCGGTAAGGAAGTAGGTCTCGACGCCGCGCTGCTCTTTATGACGGTGCACAGTGTCAGCCACAATCATCGTGTAGAGATGACCCAAGTGCGGGAGGCTATTGGCGTAGTAGATGGGTGTGGTTATGTAGAAGGTCTTGGGCATGCGTGTGATCGGGAATGCGTAAGAATTGAGTTGGTGAATGGTTAGCGATTATTTTCCATTTGTCATTTTCCATTTTTCATTGACCATTTCGAGCGTTTCTGTGTCCGTTCGTGTGATCTCGTGGTTCGCTTCATCTCTCAGCCAGGCAGACGATCCACGAAGAGATCCAGGAAGTGACAATGAAAAACGGCAAATGGAAAATCGTGAATTATTTCTAATACCAGCAGCAGCCTCAGTCTTTCCCGGTGATAAGCGCCATCGCTTCAGCTCGTGTGCGGGGATCGTTGCGGAAGCCGCCCAACACGGCCGAAGTAATTGTTTTTGCGTTCGCCTTCCTTACACCGCGGAGCGTCATGCAAGTGTGCTCGGCTTCGATTACCACCATCACTCCAATTGGTCTTAAACCCTCGAAAAGCGTGTTCGCGATGTCTGTCGTAAGGCGCTCCTGCAATTGCAGTCGGCGCGAGAAGGTCTCTGCCAGTCGTGCCAGCTTTGAGATTCCCAGAATGCGCCCGTCCTTCGGAATGTAGGCGATGTGACATTTGCCAACGAAGGGGGCGAGATGATGCTCGCAAAGCGAGGCGATGCTGATATCTTTCACTATCACCATCTCGTCGTGCTTATCACCGGGCAGCGGCACGACGTGCTCACGCGGATTTTCGTGCATGCCGGCGGTCAACTCGGCATACATCTCCGCCACGCGACGCGGTGTGTCTTGCAGGCCCGGCCGCGCGGGATCTTCGCCGATGCCCTCCAGGATCAGACGGACACCCCGAGCGATCTTCTCCAGATCCACTGGCATGTCACTGTCTCTCCGCGACTCTTGATTTCCCTGCTCTTCCGAGAACTTTGTGACCATCTATAACCTCTCTCACCAAAGCCGGGCAATCAAGTTTCGCTTTTTGCAAAGGCCAGCCGTACAGCTCTATCTACTTCCCTTAGCGGAACTCCGAACTTTTGCGCGGCCTCTCGACACTGATCGTATTCCGGCATCTCATTTACCACGTGCCCATTCAGCCGAGCTACTTTAACATCAATTGGCCCATACTGTGTTTCCACCCGCACTCTTTCACGATCCAGAGCGCGTCGTTCAACTTCGTAACTGCGCACCCCAAGTGTGGTTGTCTCGGCAAAAATCATCAGTGTGAGCTTGTCTCGCTCGCCGGGCCGGCAAAGGACGGACAACAAAACGCCGGGCCGATTTTTCTTCATCTGAACGGGAGTGAAGTAGCAGTCAAGCGCTCCCATTTCCAATGCTCGCTCCATCACGTGACCAAAGACCTGCGGCGACAGGTCGTCGACGTTGGTCTCAATCATCAAGAGTCGCTCCTCGTTACCAGTGTCGGCGCTCTCTCCGATCAAGACGCGCAATGCATTGGGAAACTTTTCGTACTCGCGCGTGCCCGCGCCGTAACCCGTTTGCTCGAGCTTCATTTTAGGTATGGCGCCATATTCGCTGCACAGAGTCGCGATGATTGCGGCCCCAGTTGGTGTGACCAGCTCACCCTTAATCTCCGTGGAATAAATCGGCGCCCCTTTCAGCAACTCAGCAACAGCGGGCGGCGGAATCGGAAAACGGCCATGAGCCATCTCCACAGTACCGCTGCCAACATGCAGCGGTGAGGAGACAAAACGTTCGATACCTGCCAGCTCAAAACAAATCGCGGCTCCCACTACGTCAATGATTGCGTCAAGCGCCCCCACTTCGTGAAAGTGCACTTGTTCGATTGACTCGTTGTGCACTCGAGCTTCGACCTCGGTCAGACGAGAAAAGATTTTTCCTGCGTTGGATTTCACGCTGTCGGAGAGTCGGGACTCGTAAATTATCTTCAGTATGTCACTTAAGTTCCGGTGCGCGTGTTCATGAGGAGTCTGAACCCGAGCGTAGGTAGCGCTTATTCCAGATCGGTCAACTGACTGAAACTCAACCGAGTAACCTTGCACGTTCAGCGAGGAAAGCTGATCTTTTAGCGCGCCTGGATCGACACCTGCTGCGACCATTGCGCCCAGGATCATGTCGCCACTGGCACCTGCGAAACAATCGAAATAAAGAATTCTCATCTAGTAGACGGTGAATGGTAAATAGTAAATAGTCGAGGTCTGTCAGAACCGGGAGCGGTAGCGACCGGATGCCACCATCAACGAACGCTAGGACCTGTTCTTCACATTGTCTAACAGCCGGTCGCTACCGCTCCCGGTTCCGTATTCCGCACTACTAAGACTTCTCGCTATGTGGCTGTCGCTCCAGGAATGTCCCGCTGAATACTCTTGAAGCATGGCAATACTTCGCCTGCTTTTCCCATTAACACTTCGTCACACTGATCCGAAAGCGGCGTGCTTTCCGGGTTCACTTCGCAAACCAATGCGCCAGAGGCCCGAGCAATCTCTGGCAGACCGGCTGCCGGGTAGACGATTCCTGACGTGCCAATTACGAAGCAGAGCTCACAATTTGCCGCTGCCGCCGCGGCACGCTCAAAGGCGAGAGCCGGCAACATCTCACCAAACAAGACAACATCCGGCCGCAATGAATCGCCGCAACCAGGACACGCGTCGGGACGTGGCGCATGCGGAAGAATCTCATATCGCGCCTGACAACTCAGGCAACGGGCCCGCCAGATACTGCCGTGCAGCTCGATGACATCCCGTGAGCCGGCCTTCTGGTGCAGGCCATCTATGTTCTGAGTGACGAGCGTGAACTCCTGAAAACGATCTTGCCAGGCAGCGATTTCATTGTGGGCGGGATTGGGCTGCAGCGCTTGTAAGAGATCCCGCCGATAATCAAACCATTCCCAAACAGCCGGCAAATCGCGCTCAACCATCTGCGCCGAGGAAATCACCTCGAAAGGCATTCCCTTCCAGACAACACTGTTACCGCCGCCGCGAAAGGTCGGGACACCGGATTCGGCCGATACGCCTGCGCCCGTCAGCACCAACACACGTCTGGCGCTGATAAAGGACTCGCGCAGCTTGTCGGAGACTTGTTTCTGAGACGATTGCATTATTGGTTTCGATGGTAGCAGAGCGCAGCCGAAAGGTGTCAAGCAAGGGGTTTGATGGGTAGTGTCTGAATATGGGCGGGCATTTCGGCGGCAAAAGCAACCACTCAACTGCGAATACCTCTCAAGCTTAGTAATCTCTCAGGTAAGGAAGGTGGACCCCTGTCCCCGCTCAAGCTGCAAAACCACTAAGTAGCAAGTCACCTCTCAGTGTAGTCACCTCTAGGTAACTAAATTGAGAGGTTGATTTGCAGGTGAGCGGCTTCCGAGCCGAAGGCGATTCAGTTGCTGATTACCAAATTCTGAGACCACCATATTTCGCTCAAATTGCCGCACGACTCACTCTTGAACCTCTGCTGGAGTCAGTGGTAGCTGGACTCAGTGCGGTTAGCCGTGGCTTCAGTCTCTACGCTATACTCTGCCTTTGCAAATACCAAAGACTCTCCGTATCAACCGTGAACCTGATCGATCTTCAGAACAAACTAAAGCAACGACTGCAGGCCACCGCCCAGGAGCTTTTTGGCGTCACACTGGAGCAGGTAAGCGCGGAGACTCCACCAAAACCCGAGCTCGGTGATCTGGCTTTTCCTATCTCGTTTGAGCTGGCGAAGCTAATCAAACAACGCACAGGCACCAAGATCCCTCCCCGCACGATTGCCCAGCAGTTGAAAGAGAAACTTGAGGCAGGCGACGAACTAGCTCGGGTTGAAGTAGCGGGCGCGGGCTATTTTAACATCTTCTTTGATCGTGCTCAGTTGCTCTCTCTGTTTGCGGCAGAGCTAACGGCAGGGGTTTCGGCCCCGGATGACTCTGTCGCAGACCGTCCAAAACAGATGGTGGAGCACACCAGCATCAATCCCAACAAGGCTGCACATATCGGCCATGTGCGGAACGCTGTGCTGGGTGACACATTCGTTCGGATTCTCAAAGCTGCAGACAATCGAGTGGAGATTCAGAACTACATCGACAACACAGGCGTGCAGGTTGCCGACGTGGTGGTAGGCTTCGTGCACATCGAGAATATGACACTCGACGACATCGTGGCGCTGAATCATTCTCTCCCTCCCGCGCGTTCTTTCGATTACTTCTGCTGGGATCTCTACACAAAGGTCGGACTGTTTTATCGAGACTTTGACCCCAGCGCAGAACCAAATCCCGAGAAGCTGAAGCTGCGCACTGAAATCCTCCACGCCCTTGAGGAGGGCAACAATCCGACCGCTGAACTGGCGGACTATGTGGCGACCAGAAATGTGGAATGCATTCTAGATACGATGGAGCGGCTCGGCATTCGCTACGATCTACTCGCGCGCGAGTCGGAGATTCTCCACTTACATTTCTGGGACCGTGCGTTCGAGTTGATGGAGAGCGCAGGTGTTATCCGACTGGAAACGGACGGACGTAACAAAGGCTGCTGGGTGATGCCTTTCGAATCGCATACAGGGACTGACGAGCACGAAGCTGACAAGATCATCGTGCGTTCGAATGGAACTGTGACTTACACCGGTAAAGATATTGCTTATCAACTTTGGAAACTGGGTCATCTGGGGCTCGACTTCAACTACAAGCCATTCAGGCGTTACGGGGATGGCAGCGTCGCCTGGGTAACCACGACTGAACCAAATTCCGAAACACTTCCCGAAGTACCACGGCCGAATTTTGGCGGCGGTATTACCGTCTATAACGTGATTGACTCGCGCCAATCGTATCCTCAAGAGATCGTTGCCCGCGGAGTTGCTGCCCTGGTCCCGGAGTTGGGGGAGCGAGCTAGCGTGCATCTGGCTTACGAAATGGTAGCGCTTTCACCCGCTGCATGCGTGGAGTTGGGGATTGAACTGAGCGATAGCGATCGCCAAAAACCTTACATCGAGATGAGCGGCAGGAAGGGTTTGGGTGTAAAGGCCGACGATCTGATTGACCGGTTGGAAGAGGATGCACTGCGCGAGGTTGATTCACGCCACCCCGAGCTTACAGGGGAAGAAAAGACAGTGACCGCTCATGAGATTGCCGTGGGCGCACTACGCTATTTCCTTTTGAAGTTTACGCGCAACTCGGTGATCGCGTTTGATTTTAAAGAGGCACTTTCCTTTGAGGGTGAAACAGGTCCGTATTGCCAGTATGCCGCGGTGCGGGCGAATTCAATCTTTCGCAAGCTTGACAGGGATTCTCAGGTGGCCGCTGAGAGACTGATCCAGCGCGCCGAAGGCGATGACGGAATTCGCCGGCAAATTGCGGAAACACTGGCCGGTGAGACCGGCACGGAGATCTGGTCACTGGTAATGCTGGCGGCAAGGTTGGATGAGGTCATCCTGCAGTGTGCGGCGGCTGCCGAGCCGGCGAATCTCGCCAAGTACGCCTTCACTCTCGCTCGTGCCTTTAACCTTTTCTACCATCGACATCGGATTATCGCCGAGGAAGACGCCACCAAAAAGGCGGTCCTGATAATCGCCGCAGACATTGCTCGGCGCCAACTAACAGCGGCGCTGGCTACATTGGGAATAAGCGTTCCTGAGAGAATGTAGCGATACTGTGGTTGAAATGCTGAGTGGGCTTTTAGCGAAGGTCTAATTTCGGTTAAAGTAGCAGCATGTCACAGGCACACTACGTTATCGATGCTAAGGGCAAGAAGACCGGCGTGCTTCTTTCTCTGAGGCAGTACCAGAAACTAATGGAGGATCTGCACGATCTCGCCGTCGTCGCGGAGCGTAAAGGAGAAAAACATATCACGCTTGAAGAGATGAAACGGCGGCTAAAGAAAGATGGCTTCATATAATGCTAATAGTAATGAAACCCGATGCGACTGATGGCCAGATTGAGGCGGTCATACGCGTAATTGAGGAACTGGGCTTCAAACCCCATCCAATGCCCGGATCCACGCGTACGGCGATCGGCATTACCGGGAACCAGGGTGCGGTTGATCCTTCTCACTTTGAGACGCTCCCCGGTATCGCCGACGTAATTCGCGTCAGCAAGCCTTACAAACTGGTAACTCTCGACCTGCGCCCTGAGAAGACCGTCATCCGAATCGGGGACGCGACAATCGGTGGCGACGATCTGGCGATCATCGCGGGGCCGTGCGCAATCGAAAGCCGCTCCCAGACTTTCGCTGTTGCCGAATCGGTGAGCCGCAGCGGCGCAAAATTCTTTCGCGGCGGCGCTTTCAAACCCAGGACTTCGCCGTACGCGTTCCAGGGCCTAGGTGAAGAAGGTCTGCAAATCCTGGCGGAGGTCCGCGAGAACTTTGGACTGAGGATAGTTACCGAGGCCCTTGATGAAGCGGGAGTGGATCTCGTCGAACGTTACGGCGATATGATACAGATCGGCGCACGCAGCATGCAGAACTTTTCGCTCTTGCGCAGGGTCGGCCGCTCTACTTTACCGGTGCTGTTGAAACGCGGACTGTCGGCAACCCTTGACGAGTGGTTGCTGGCAGCTGAATACATTATGTCCGAAGGCAATTATCAGGTCATACTTTGTGAGCGTGGTATTCGCACCTTTGCACAACATGCACGCAACACGATGGACCTAGCCGCGATTCCTGCAGTCCGCCGGATTTCGCATCTGCCGGTAATTGTCGATCCTTCACATGGCACTGGGAAGAATTACATGGTGACTCCGCTAGCACGCGCTGGTGTGGCTGTCGGCGCCGATGGGTTGATCATTGAAGTGCACGATCGCCCGGATCGAGCGCTTTCCGACGGCGCGCAGGCGTTGACGCCTCAACAATACGAGCAACTCGTCAGCGAAGTACGAGCGATCCATGAGGTAATGACTCTGGCAACCGTAACCTAGACACCGTTTCACCAGAATAGTAACGTTAACCCTTTCGACCTTCGTCTTGCCCGGCGAGAATCTTGCCAAGGTCTCTCGAAAACACTGAACGCGGAATTACAGTATCGTAGCCAGCGCGCATGGCTTCGCTATGCAATTCAGTCTGGACATGTGAGAAGAATGCCAGCAGAGGAATTGAGCGTAGGTCGTCATCGGCTTTCAATAACGTCGCCAGGGCGATCGGATCGATCTTTAGCGAGTGCAGATCGACGACAATTAAGGCGGCTTGAGTTTCTCGAGCGGCGCTCTTAAGAGCATCTACGTTGCGGACGAAGCGAATATTCACGTTCAGATGCCCTGCCGTAGCGCGAATCTTCGAGGCAAAGAACATGTCATCCACGGCGGCTATTACTGTTCGGGTCATAATCATCCAACTCCCTTTTGGTCATGGGTCATTTTGAAGTCACTAGAGAGAGATTGAGTTGTGGGACTGGCGATGTCATGAAGTCAGTACCGTAACGCGGTAGCGTCGGGTCAACGATGCAGATCATGACCGTCATGTCACCAAAGTCAACGTCCCGTGAAGCTGGTGTCGGTTCTCACTACCAAGGCCTCGATGGAGAGTGTAACTCGCTATCCAATCCTTGACCTGACGCTTACCGCGTTACGGTACTGACTTCATTGACACTGCGGGAACGAAAACTGAACCGGTACATCTTCTTGCTGCCCTTGACAATTCATTCGAAGGTTTTGTGTCATCAGACCTAGCATAGTAGATGGCGACCCCTATCAAATTGTGATTCTCTCTTTACTTGAATCAGCCGAAATTGAGTTTGGCGACATTCTCCCGGGCAAGACCGCCAGCGACAATGCGTCCAGTCTGATAATCGCCTCGTACAACATACGTTACGCGGTGGGCCAGTTTCTGATCTCCTCTGGCCTACTGCGAAAGGCCGGATTCAATCTCCCGCACCGCCGAGCCGAGGTAATCGGAGAAAACATTCGCACTGCCGCCCGTGCTTTCTCCGAAGGCTCGCTGCTGCCGCCGGTGGATATCCTGGCTCTGCAGGAAGCTGACAAAGAAACGGCGCGGACCGGCGGTCATCACGTTGCCCGGGAGTTGGCGGAACAATTGGAGATGACCTGGGTACACACACCCGCTGGAATTCCACGCGGCCAGGAGCCAAAATCTCGTCAATGGTGGCTCGATTTCGAAGAGCAGATCGGACTTCACGATCCAGGCGATACTGGAGTGGCTATGCTTAGCAGGTTTCGACTGGAAGATGTGACGCGAATCGACCTCCCTTGGAAGGAGTGTCCCTGGCGGCCGCGACTCTCGGTTGCCGCAACAGTCAAAATGGGATCGCGCGCGATTCGCATTTTCAATTCACACATTGACCCGCATTCGGCGGCCGGTGGCCAGATCGAACAGCTCGAGGTCGTACTTGCTCACGCCGACCAATTCTCCGGATCGAAAGTTGTGCTGGGAGATTTCAATACGCTGTCGCGTGCTAAGAGTATCCAGACTCGACGACTGCTTGAAGCTCGCGGATACACGACGCCCTTTCCGACCGGTACGCCCACTTGGCGCGGAGCCGGCATCCGTCTTCACGCTGATTGGATCTTTGTTCATGATCTAGGCGTCACTCGTTGGGGCGTTGCGCGACCACTAAATGTTTCCGATCACTGGCCGATCTGGATCGAGGTTAAGCTGGAATAGTTTCGAGTTTCAAGTTTCGAGTTTCAAGTTTCAAGTTTCGATTTGGCGAACAACAATCAACTACAATCCTGTCTATGAAGTCCCAAATCCGTCGAGGCCGTCAGAGATCAGAAGTCAGAAGTCAGCGATCAAAAGCAATCCCGTAGGGATGTAATGTTTATAGACCGTTGGTACCATGGATGTCCGTAAGCTCCGGCGGAGCGAAATGTATTGTTTCCGTCACACGTTGCTAAGAACATTTCGCTCCGCTGGAGCTGGCGCCGTATTCGTTACGTTGGTCTATAATATTACATCCCTACGGGATTGACTTCTGATCTCTGACTACTGATCTCTGACTTCTAATAGTTGCACCTCAATAAAATCTGAAACGGTTCGAGATCCTAACTTGAAACTCGAAACTCGAAACTCAAAACTGATCAGGAGCCGGCACAATTCACTGCTCCGTCTGGCGCGTGCGGCGCGCGAGGGGAAGACGAATGACCTGATCTTCGTCGAAGGACTCCGCTTGTGTGAGGAAGCGCTCCGCTCCGGATTACATATTGAAGCTGTAATCTACTCAGAAGAAATAGCAGAAAAGGATAGAGCAGTGCGATTCCTCGAAGCAGTTACTTCCGTTTGCGACCGCCTAACGCAGGTCAGCGAGAAACTGCTGGCGACAGTCTCTTATACAAAAACCCCTCAAGGCATCATTACGCTCGCCCGTCCACCGGAATCCGGCAAAACTCGACTAGAAGCTCGTGGCGATCGAGAGCCTTTGATTGTGATCATGCATGGCATAAACAATCCCGTGAACGTAGGGGCAATCATGCGAAGCGCGGAGGCAGCCGGCGCGACCGGCGTAATAACGACTACCAACACCGCGGACCCCTTTTCGCCAAAGGCGCTTCGGGGCGCCATGGGTTCTGCTTTCCGGCTGCCAATTTGGAAGGACGCCGGCTACGCTGATGCGCTCACCTGGTGCGCCAAACACGGCATCAAGACTGTAGCCGCGGATGTTAAAGCTACATCGCTTCATACCGACATTGACTGGAAGATGCCGCGAGCCCTGATTCTTGGTCCGGAATCGTCCGGGCTCAGTCCTGAAGAGGTCGCCGCGGTTGGTGAAGGGGTGAGGGTTGGAATGCACGGCAGCGTGGAAAGCTTAAACGTCGGAGCGGCCGCCGCAATTTTGCTCTATGAGGCAGCAAGGCAGAGAACTCGATATTAGGTGGATCGGAGCTACCGCATCGGTTTGGATTCGAGTTTCCCCAGCCGCGTTTCTAAGTGCGTTTGGTCGGCTCGGACCTGAACAATATCAAGGCTAAGCACATCAAGCTTGCGCTCAACATTTGCCAGGCTCTCTTTAACCTCAAGAATCTCAGCCAGCGCGCGCTCCCAGATCGGCTTTGTTTCCAGCGCTCGCCTTTCGGCCTGAGTTTCCAGGGTCTCCAAGCGTTTCTCAACTGCATCGAAACGCAAATCGATTCCGTTTAAGCGCGCATCAATACCATCGAAACGGGCTTCAATCCTGTCGAAACGCGCAAAAACACGCTCTTCAAAAGAACGCCCATCCATGTTTCGTGTGTTTTCCTCGCTCACGGAAGTAATTATGAAGCTTCGCTGGCTTTCGTTCAAGCATTCGCTTCAATGCCACAAGCCCAGGATTACGCCATAGAGCGTAAATTGGGCGACGTGGTAACCGGCATCGATCAGGAAGAGCTTGAACGTTCTGTTTGCGAACTGATAGTTAATACCAAACGACGTTGCTACCCAGCAGGCACCAATTGTTATGCCGTCGCGAACAGCAATGGCGAGGGGTGGCTCCGAACCGAGAAACAACGCAAAAACACTGGCCGCTATTAATGAAAACAGGAACGAGACGACGAAGACGATCGGTCCGTGTCCATTCTTCCGTTGATCGTAGCTGACGCCCGCCTCTCTTTTCCAGATTGCTCCAAACAACGCCGGTGAGTACCACAGCCCACCCAGAAGAAACGCGGAGGCGGCCGCAACTACTACTGCCCAATAGTTAATCTGTCCCATCTAGTTCCTCCTCTATCGGTTTGTGGGTCAAGGCAATCTCTCCCACGCACCTGGCGCTTGAGAATCGAATTAGCCATGAGGTGCACGTCCTTAGGATAAACTCCGTGCTCCGGAATCATAGTGAACATCGAAACGCCCCAAGGATTGCGACCCAGCAGCCAGTCACGTTGATTGCCCATGAAGGCGTGGTAACGCAGATCGCCAGTCATCTTTTTGTAGAGCACGCATTGAGTGGCCAATGCCACCGTCAAATTGTTTGAGCACCAGATGAAAGGCACTCCCAGCCCGTAGGGATTTTTCTTGCTCGCACTCGCGCTGCGCACGATTCCATCACGGTAGTATCCGGCGAGTACCTTGCGAAACTTCGAGTCGACCAGGTCGTATAGCCGAAAGTGGCCCAGGTTCATGAAAGGATAATACTGATAGTGACCGGTTTGCTCCTGACCCATCCACGATTCTGACGCAGCAAGTCGCGCGTAACGCCTGGCATCCTCCAGATACTGGCGCTCGCCGGTGGCGCGAAAGAGTTCGGCCGCGCCCCACTCCATGTCGTCGGCCCAAGTCGTTTCCTCGTAGCGGTAAGGCGCGCCGTATGAATTACCCTGCTGCACTCCTTCGCTCGCTCTGCCCAGCGCATAGACCTCCCTTGCCGCACCCAGTAAGCGTCGGGCATATTGCGACAGGCGCGGATCGTTTTTCCAGATTTGATAACCCAGCCCCATCGCAGCGACGTACCGCCCTGCCAGGTTCGCGACTCCATTGGATTTGCTTTTATACTCACGCAGTCCCTGTGGACGACCGTCGGCGAAGTATACGACGCGGTAGCTACCCGGGCCCCAGCCATAATCAACAACTTCGTTCTGCGGCAGGCGCCAGCCTTTGTGATCGCGGTCATCGGCTACCTGATGATAAAACTGGTCCGCCGTGGGATGTAATTTGAGCATCCAGTCGAGTCCCCAGCGCGCCTCATCCAAAATGTCTGCGACGCCATTAGATCCCGGTTGGCCCAGACCATTGAAGCCATCCTGGAAGATTCCCCGAGTGCCGACTGGCTGTCGCGCTGAAGCATGCGAGAGTTGATAGGCTAAGAGCATCTGGCCGGTAGCGTTACTTGAAGTCAAAAAGTGCGAGAGGCAAAAAACTGGCGATCCCAAGCGGGCATCAGCGAACGCGCTTAAACTCCAATTCCTTGAAGTCGAAATCCGGATTCGGCACGTCAATCTTCATCTCGTCGACTTGAGCTTGCGGGTTCAGGGTGAAGGTAACGAAGCCTCGCGGGAATGGATAGACAACGGACTCGCGCCACTTGATGCGGAAAATGTCGAAGTGCCAATGCTCCAGGTCACCCACGAACAATGGCGAAGGCAAGAGACTCAGGACCAGTTTTCCAT
>JBPCIQ010000053.1:0-5615 GCA_051006135.1 Pyrinomonadaceae bacterium
CGATAGCCTTGCTGCGTCGTCTGACGCAGAAACTCGCCGCTCTCCTGATCAAAAATGCCTTCGTGTGAAGTGCTGCCGTCACCGCGTACGAGCGTGCGCCGCGTGGTACGGCAATGCCGATGCGCGAGTTTTAGCAGCGCAGGATCCTTTGTCTCGAGCGCCGCGTAAAAGATGATACCGACATTCATCATGATGTCTATGAAGTTGGAATCACTGCCGTGAAACGAGCGTAGGCATCCGGCGCGTTCGTGGAAACGCCGCGCGAGCGTTCGGCCCGCGTGTATTACCACTTCTTTGAGTTTTTCGTCGGGAGCGCCGTCGCGGACTGTCGCCTCGTACCAGCGCCGGTATGTACCATGATAAAAGATGAAGCCTAGATCGTGGACTTCGCGGTCGTCTTTTCGTGGCTCAAGTGCTTTCGAATAGATCTCCCCCAGCTCGCGCCATTTTGGATCTCCAGCTTCTTCATAAAAGATCCACGTCATTCCCGGCAGGAACCCATCACACCAATGCGTCCACGCTGGTTTCGCGTGGCGCCAACGCCCGCCGTCTGTGTAGAGTGGGTAGAAATCTGGATCACGCTTCGTCAACGCGAGCAACTGCTGTTGGGCAAAAGCAAAAGCGTGTTCGACTTGAGAAAGTAATGAGTTCATGTCTTACAAACGCCGTAGATGAAACCCACCATCGACATTAATAACTTCTCCGGTCGAGAACGGAAATGTGCCCGTGGCGATAGCTGCGACAGCACGACCGACATCCTCCGGTGTTCCCCAACGATTGATCGGCGTCAGGCCTTCTTCAATCAGACGATCGTATTTCTCCTTAACACCCGCGGTCATGTCAGTGGCAATCACTCCGGGACGCACTTCGTAAACGTTGATGCCTTCGCCAGCTAAACGCAGCGCAAACAACTTAGTCATCATCGCAAGCCCGGCCTTCGACACGCAGTAGTCACCTCGCTCGGGCGACGCAGCATACGCGGAGACAGACGTGACGTTGATAATAGCCGCGGAATAGTCAGGCACCTGACCAGAGGCTTGCTGTTGCATCATCCAGCGCGCGACAGCCTGGCTAAGAAAATACGGACCTTTGAGATTCACCTTGATTAGTCGGTCGAAACTCTCTTGACTCGCTTCGAGCAGGTCTACACGCTTCCCGGAAGAGATTCCTGCGTTGTTAACCAATAGGTCCAGACGTCCAAACTCATCTCGTACCGCCGTCAGCAACCTTCCGTGCTCGCCTGGCTCGGAGATATCGGCGCGACATATCCCAATGCGAGCACTTTCACCACCGGCGGCCTGGGCTTCAACACTGGCTTCTTCTGCCGCCGCCTCGTTCGAAACGTAGTTGATCATTACGTTGCAACCGATTCGCGCCAACTCAACGGCGATTGCACGGCCGATACCACGCGACGCTCCGGTGACCAGCGCCACTCGGTGATTACTTATGCCTGGACAATTCGGTACAGCCATTCGATCTGGACCACCCCAACTAAGTTTGTGCTTCCGGAGCTCTCTTTGGGAGTAAAGCCACCGCCAAGGCTCCCACCAGTGCCAGCGCTATCAAAATCGTGAATCCGATTGCATAGCTCCCCGTACTGTCTCGTGTTTTGGCAACGATCACCGGGGCAAGAGCCTCAGCCACGCCATCTGCCGTTAACACAACTCCCATTAGTCGCCCCAACATTTTCACTCCGAAAAGCTCCGCCGCCATCAACGGGATGATCATATAGTCCCCGCCCAAACCAATTCCGAAAAGCACTGCAAAGAGGTAAAGAAATGGTCGGTTCGACGCCAGGAAGAGAAGAGGGATCGAGCAGGCCACGATCAGGTAGATCAACAACATGACATACTTCTTCTGGAAACGGTCCGCAAGCCATCCCATCAACAACCGGCCACTGAGACTGGAGATCAGTATCAACGAGGCCACATAAGCCGCGGCAGACTGAGCCTCCTGGGGAGACGTACCGCGAAAGAGGTCACCCGTCAGAAAGAGCTTGAGGTTCTGAAATGTCCCCCCCACTGCGCCGATAGAACACATGCTCCCAATAGCCAGCAGGTAAAACTGCCAGCTCCTTAACACGCCCCCGATAGAAACCGGTTCGGTTGAGGACAACGTGTTCGTTTCCTTAGGTGGACTCTCTTTGATAAAGCAGGCCATGGGCAACGCAATCAACACAACCAGGATGCCCAACGTACGCAACGCGCCTTGCCAGCCAAACTGCTGGGCCAGCCGATGGGAAAGCAGCGGCGCAATTGCTCCTCCGACACCGATGCCTAAATAAGCAAAGCCCATGGCTTTACCTCGCGACTTGGTGAACCAGCGGGATATCAGCACCTGGTTGGGCAGCGGCCCGCCGCAGACATAGCCGAGGGCGTTGAATAGGTAGAAGAAATAGAATAGCCCCAGAGTCGAAGTGTAACTGAGGCCAATTAGCGCCGTGCCGGCCATCATAATTCCGGCCATCATCATCCGGCGCGGCCCGAAACGATCCACGATGCAGCCGGCGGCGAAACCAAACAAAGGGCCGATAAGAAGTTTGCTGTAGAAGTTCCCTGACGTGACCTGTGCGCGCGACCAACCAAATTCGCTAACCATGAAGTCGTAATAGAACGGCAGGCCATAAAGGGCGAGGCCAACGATTGAGAACAACGCAAGGAAGGATGTGACCGCAACCTGAGTCTGCCCCGCGGGCGACTGTGACGCAGGCGATCCTTCGACGCTCGGCGCGCTCTTACCTGTCGTATCCATCTGGTTCTTCTCTGTGTTGAGGCAGAGGGCGCGTGCTCCTGGCTTGGGATCTCAGAGTTCGGTCCAATCAATTAACTGCCGATTAGAATACGAATATGAACAAGCTCTTTGGGAACAGGAGGCAAATATTAAAACGTGTCACAAGTCCCGCTGAATCGCGGGCCATTCTGATCGCTCCCAACACTTAGAGTCAAGACTCTTGATGACCAATGTGACCCTCACCATCGCAGGTTGTAAACAAACCTGTTGCTTTCGCCGCTGGCCAGTGATATAAGGCGCGTGTTATCGCTAACATGCCCGTAATTTCGCTATGAAACGAAATCCGACAAAACCAGTTACGCTCGCAGATATAGCCGCCTCGGCGGGCGTAACGTCTATGACGGTATCGCGTGTCCTGAATCAGCAAGGCAACGTAAATGTCGCAACGCGCGATCGGGTCTTGCGCGTTGCAAGCGAGATGAGCTACCGGCGTAACGGCCTGGCGCGCGGACTAAAACGCCAGCGAACAGACACCATCGGTCTGGTCCTCGGGGATATCGCAAACCCTTTCGCGTCGGAATTGAGTCGCGGCGTCCGCGAGGTACTGGAGCAGCGCGGCTACACCCTTTTCATCTGCATCAGCGAACACAGCCCCAAGGAAGATGTTGAAGCCTTCGACTCGCTTGCAGATCATCGCGCCGACGGCATCATCGTGGCTACTCGCGCCTCCAGGCTGGGCAACGAAAAGCTTGAGAGTCTGATTGAGTCGGGCCTTCCGGTCTCTCTGATTGGCAGAGATTTTCTTAATCCGCAAGCAGATCTGGTCATTGCCGATAATCTCAAGGGGGGCTACGAAGCCACAAAGCATTTAATTCAGACTGGTCGGCGGCGGATAGGTTTTATCGGTGTTTCATTGACTAAAAGTATCGCGCTACGCCGCTTTCGCGGCTATCTTGAGGCCCTTGAGGAACATGGTTTACCGGTTGCAGATGAGCTGATCGTGGGACCTCGCGGAGTCAATGATCAGATACCCGGGTATTCGACAGAAGAGGTTGGTTACGAAGGCATGACCAAGCTCTTGTCTCTAAAGGAAAGGCCAACGGCCGTTTTTGCGCGCAACGACTTCACAGCCGTTGGCGCGCTTAACGCAATCAAGCAGGCTGGCTTGCGCGTCCCCGAGGACATTGCTGTCGTCGGATACGATGACATACCGCTCGCCGCGCACACATCGCCGCCGCTGACCACTGTGCGACAGCCCACGCGTGAGCAAGGACGCGTCGCGGCTGAGTTTCTGCTCCGGCGAATTGAGGCGGCCGAACATCTGCCTCGCGCGGAGCGCGTCTTTCGGTGTCAATTGGTTGTTCGCGAATCAACAGAAGTTAATTCCTTTCTCTCTTAAATCGACATACCAGCTCGGCGCCTGGATGTTGACCGGCGATTCCGAACAGCGCCTAGTTCAGCTCTTTCAGTTTTTCGAATGTTAGCGATAACAGAGCCCCGAATCCCGGCCCAGCAGGTGCCGTCAGGCGCGTTATCAAGAATTTTCCACCTGAAGCTAAGGAGATTGCGTCATGTTTCAACGACCAAGTTTCATCGCGGGCGTGTCAGGCGCGCCGTGCCAGCGGCTGAAAGCTTATGAAGCTAAAAACTTCAAACGTCGTGATGTCTGCTTGCTGATGATCGCAAGCTTAGCGCTGCTGCTCTCTCCTTCGACGCACGCGCAGCAGATCAATGCAACGCTTTCGGGTTTCGTCCTGGATGTGAACGAGGCTGTGGTTCCCAATGCCAGCGTATTGCTTGAGAGCTCCGAGCTAGCCATCCAACGATCCGCCACAACAAACGACGAAGGATACTTCATTGTTGCCAGCCTTCCGGTCGGCGAGTATCGACTTACCATTCAGGCCGAGGGATTCTCCCCGTTCGTCCGGGAGAAGGTAAAAGCAGACGTGGGGAACACGCTTTCGCTGACGATTAACCTCAGCGTTAAGGGAATCAGTCAACAAGTAAGCGTCATCGACACCGTTTACCAAACCATCAACAAGGACAATGCCAACGTCGAAACGCTAATCTCAGGAACACAGGTCACTGAACTCTCGCTTAATGGTCGCAACTGGGCCCAGCTTGTTAACCTTGCGCCAGGCACGAGCGCGCTGATCAACGATTCGCAGCAAGGAACGAGTGTGCGCATTGACGACACGGCAATCAACGGTTTGCGCCGTCGCACCGCCCCGACACTGGACGGTATCAGCAACGTGGATCATGGATCTGTTGGTACTCAGGTTAACAATATCAGCGTCGATGCGATTCAGGAGTTTAAACTGGTGTCCAGCCCCTACAGTGCGGAGTACGGTTCGCAGGCGGGTCCGGCGATCAACGTTGTGACGAAGCGCGGCACCTAAGATTTTCACGGCTCGCTGTTCGAATTCATTCGCCACGATTCCCTCAACGCGTATTCGTGGGAGAGCAAACAGGTCACTACGCGAGTGCCCCAAAAACCATTTTTGCGCTTTAACAACTTCGGCGGCTTCCTGGGCGGACCTGCTTACAAGAACAAACTTTTCTTTTTTGCAGGAATGGAGTTCAAGCGACCGCGGACGGGTCGCACCATCAGTGAGCTGGTTCCGACAGAGGCGATGCGCAATGGCGATTTCAGTGCCTTCTTGCCGTCCGGCTTGCCGGCCGGAAATACTTCTTGTGCTCCAGCAGGCTTCACGATTCCGGCGGGCAGATTTATCTTATGCGATAAGTCAGCCTCAACCACGGGCGTTGCCTTTGCGGGCAATATCATACCGCTCGCAAAAGTGTCGCCTAACGGCATAGCCTTGGTGAAACTTTTCCCGCATGCGAACGCCGGGCGGGATCGTTACATCGCGGCTCCCATAACC
>JBPCIQ010000054.1:0-11139 GCA_051006135.1 Pyrinomonadaceae bacterium
GCGAAAAAAGCCGAACCGAAGAGCAGGTAGAACCTCGGCAGTCGCCAAGGGCCGACGACTAGCGAGCCCAAAACTCCGCCTCCTAACAAGATAAAAAGAGCGATCCAAGTAAGGTAAGCGCCGAACAAACCGAGTTGCGTGTACATCCACCTTTCGGCGAAGGCGACCGTAGCGAACACACACAAACTAACAAGACCGAAACCCAGTCCGCCTATCAGGAGAGAACGTCCGAGGGACGGAACCGCATCGAAATCCCCCGGGCGGCCAGCCTTCACCGCCATACGACCAGCCGATTCAGAACGGTTCATCGTCAGAACAACCTCCTACAGCACTTGAAAAGCGAAGAATTAACCGTCGCCTTGATCTCGTTAGGCGGCCTGCTTTCTCGGGATGCAATTGTCACTTAATGCGAGACTCTCCACCCAAGTGGCGGTCAAGCTCGCGTCTGAACTGCCAGATCCCCGGGCGGACCAATGGGCGATACAGATAGCGAAGAAACCAACCTGGAACGCCTCTGCCGCGCTCCTCCAGAGCGACGCGAGCCCTCGGATGATCCATGAATCCAAAGGCAGCGGATCGATAGTTCCGATCATCATGCCAGAACTCGACGCCGTACACATGCTTGGCGCTCTTGTACCCGTAATGCGCCGGGGCCACGAGGCGCAGTGGGGCCCCGTGCTCGATCTGCAATAGCTCACCATTCAGGCGTTCGGCGAACAAAACGCTGTCGGCGAGTAGGTCGGCGAGTGGGAGGCTCGGAGCATAGCCGTCTTGACAGCGAAGAATCACAAACGTGGCGTCCTGCTGGGGACGGGCTCGAGGAACAACGATTCGTTTGTAGAAATCTGAAAACCGAAAGCCGCTCCATCGGAGCGAACACCGGGTCCATGTCGTGACGCAGTGGAAGTCAGATGTTTGATCAACGCGAGGAAGCTGGCGAAGCTCATCTGCGACTGTGATCGACTCGTCAACGTCACCAGTGATCTTCAGGGAGATCTGGCGCGTTTCCTTCGGGAAACGGTTGGCGAACTGGCTCAACCCGAAACGGGGAAACTCATCAAGTTCATACTGCCCAGGAGGAAGTGTCATCGTGGGTCACTCATATGGCCTCGGCGGCCGCCTAGCGCTGCGGTTGAGCTCGTCTGCACACCTGAGCTTTAGGATTCAAGCTGATTGTCAGTTTGCACTCCAGACTTGCAAAACGTTTGCTGCACAACTTTAGTCCAATAGGAATCCAAAACGGGATTAAGGGAATGCCGACAATCGTGATGGCTAATATCATAAGATGCTCTGTAAGCCAGTAAGTTTTCAGCTTCGGATCAAACTCGGCCTCGAGCAAAACTGTCTGAGCACTCGCTAGTTCTTTTATCTTACTTTTCCGCCTTTAGCTCTTCGTCTTATCCAGCCTCTTAGCGCCTTGAATCACGCAAAATGGTGATCTGGCCCCGCGAGCCATCCACGCGAACGCGCTGGCCCGTTTTAAGGCGCGTGGTCGCCTGATGCACTCCGACCACGGCCGGGATGCCATACTCGCGGGCCACCACCGATCCATGCGTCATAAGCCCGCCGACTTCCATCACCAGCCCACCCGCCGCCAGGAACAGCGGCGTCCAGGCGGGATCAGTGCCCGGACAGACCAGAATCTCGCCCGGCGCGAGCTGGACCCCACACGGATCAAGTACAACTTGGATGACCCCCTCGACGACACCTGGGGACACTGGACTGCCGACAAGGGCTGCGTCAGTCTCAGTCTCATCTGTAGGCTCCGCCACTCCGTCGAAAAACGCCCGGCCATCGCTGAGCAACAAACGTGGCACCTGACGCCGCCGCTTCTCCCGATCGTAGATCGTACGCCGTTCCGGAATCAGCGCGCGCCAGTCTCGCGGCTCTGCCCTTGCCAGCGCTTTGATCTCCTCCAGATGCAGGACAAAGATGTCGTCAGGCTGAGCCAGTACACCGGCTGCGACCAGTTCCCGCCCGCTTGCCAGTAGGCTTTCGCGCAAGATTCCAAGTAAACGAATGACAGTGAATTTCGGGCTTTCACGAAGACCGGCGAGCGCTCGCATCCGGCGCGCTGCCCATCGCGCGAGATGCGATTTCAGCCGCCCGTAACGCGTGCGGCGCACCGCATTGACGAGCGCTTCAATCGTTGTCTGTGCCGACGCTGCGCCGCGTTCGAAGACCACGTCCGGGGCACGGTCGGCGTCTTCAATCTGGAGATAACTCTGCAACACCTGGATGAGTTGCGTCTGGTCATCGCGCCAACGTGGTCGCCCGATATCAATCTCGGCGATGCCTCGCATCCCATAGCGCTGCAGAAAATCATCCATCGCCGCCTGCGCCGCAGCAGGCAATTTTCCTGCTTGTACTTCAGCGGCCAGCGATGCGACGGCGGCGCGTCGGAAGTGCAATGCCGAAGCCGTGTCGGCTTTGATGCCAAGCGCCGTCTGCCAGAGAGCCAGGTCCATCTCTGTAGTAACATTGTGCGGCAGGCCACGCGTTGTTTCCAGCACCTTCTGTTCTGCATCAGGTAGATCGGCCGCAAGGTAATAGAGAAACTGCAGGGCCCCAAGGCCTGAGGCCAGTCCGGGCCCGAGGACCTGTCCGAAACGTCCAACAGATTCAACTGCTGCGTCGCACAAGGCCACACGTTCAGCCAAACTTGTTGCGGCAGCGCTCTTAACTTGGAACAACTTGATTACTGTCTCGATTCGACGTTGGATGCGCATTCGTCCGGCGTCTGGCCATAACAGGTTGTATCCAATGTTGGCAATTTTCCCGATCGCTAAGGGGACTATTCGCGCCAAAGCTCTAAGACTGATTCGTCTCTTTTCGGTCGCAAGTCGTGGATCATCCAGCAGTAGCTCCAGCAACTGCCCGGTACCAGGTTCAATCATCTTGAGCGCTTTGCGGATCAGTTGGCGCGCGTGAGAGTGACGCACCGCGCCAGTCACGTTAATAAACAGCCGCTCAGCTGCTACAAAGAAGAAGCGCTGCGTATCGAGCGTGGCGTGCGCGTTAATGAAGTTAGTGAAGTGGGCCGCTCCATTGCGAAAGACATCGCGCCCGAGCGGCGTCATTGGGTCGAGCATGCCCTGGAAGGCCCCAAAAGAGACCAGTACCTGAAGCGGTTCTGGCTCCATGGCCTCGGGCAATGGAAAGAGCGAGGTGATCGGCCGGGATTGCAGCACAAAGAGTTTTCCATCAGCCCATGCCCACTCGATGTCCTGTGGAGTGCCGAAGAGTCGGGCTACACGCCGGCCTAAAGCTGACAGTTCGACGATGGCAGAATCAGGCAGGGCTTGCTGGTTGGCTGCGTTTTCAGTAACTGTAATCGTCCCGCCGCCTGGCGTACCACGAACCGCAAGGGCCTTTGTTCCAAGCGTCTTCCTGCGGATGCGATCGTCGATAGGATCGACGATGTAGTGGTCTGGTTCCACCTGACCTGACACCAGGGCCTCGCCAAGACCCAACGAGGCGTCGATCACCGCTTCCGTACGCTTGCCGGTGAGCGGATTGGCGGTGAACAGCACACCCGCGGCCTCGCTTTGGACCATCTCTTGAACTACCACGGAAAGTGCGGCGCCTTGATGCTCAATACGATTGCGCGCGCGATAGCCGATGGCGCGTCCCGTCCACAGGCTACTCCAGCAGCGCACCACCGATTCGAGCAGAGCCTCGTCGCCCACAATGTTGAGGAAGGTATCCTGCTGACCGGCGAAAGAAGCTTCGGGCAGGTCTTCGGTGGTCGCCGAAGAACGGACGGCGACCGGCGGCCCACTAATGAAAGCGTAAGCCGTGCGGATTGAGTCGGCCAGCGCCGCGGGTATGGTGCCAGCCGCAAAGCGCGCCCGAATCGTGCTGGAAACCTCCTCAAGTACCGTTGGATCATCAGGGGGCGCGCTCTGAGCGGTTTGCAGAATCCAATCTTCCAGCCTGTTGGTTACAACGTACAGATGATATGCGTGAGTCGTGATGAGAAAACCGCCAGGCACGGGGAAGCCGGCCCGAATGAGCCGAGCGAGGCTTGCGCCTTTACCGCCACCAAGGGCAAGGGGCACATTGTCTGCATGGAGAGGGAGGATCATTGCCTGCTCCATAACGCTTGATCCTTGCGGTGGCCGACTGCCTTTTAAGCGACCAACACATCCGAATCGAAGATGTTTACGCCAGCCTCTGCCGCCAACAGACGCGAGAAGAATCTGACAGTGTTGATGTGCATAAAATTTTACCTCTCCTAAACTCAACGAATGATCATTGATCCGACGGCGAGCACATAGGTAGTTGACTGACGCAGCTGTTGGCCGTCAGTCGCGTGAAAGCCATTGATGCAGGCTGCCCAATCGAACTTATCATTGTGAGCTAGAGCCGGCAGGCTTCTGGCTGCCCATCCCCTCCTCATCGCTCGGCTTCTCGCTGCCCATTCCTTCCTTGCCCGACTTTCCCGCACCCATGTTGCCACCGCCACTGCCGTAGCCGCTCGCTTGTTCCTTGTCCTGGTCGCTTCCACTAGTTGCTTCCTTCTTTTTCTCTTGTGCCTTGTCTTTCTGATCTGCCATAGCGCTTATCTCCTCTAAATTTATTAAATTAAGTCATCTGACGCCTGAGCTAACCGGCGGCGCGCGAGCATTATACAGGCGGGCAGAACAAGACACCTTGAGGGCCACACTGTCGGGCCGTCCGGTTGAGCGGACTGTTATGTGAAACCTCGTTAACCCGATGCCCGAACCGCGTCTTCGTAAGCTGTGGACAACTCGCTCTGGTTCGTAATACAGATGTCTAAATCGCGCAGCAGCCCGTCGCCTATCCCGTAAATCCAACCATGCACTGCTAGCTCCTGTCCCCGACCCCAGGCATTCTGCACAATCGTCGTCCGGCTGACGTTCAGCACCTGTTCGATGACATTCAACTCACACAGCCTGTTCAAGCGCTGTCCTTCATCAACGATCTCTGAGAGCAGCGCCTCATGGCCATGCATGACGTCCTGAACGTGGCGCAACCAGTTGTCTGTAAGGCCGAGTTTAAGATTCTGCATCGCGGCCTGCACGCCGCCGCACCCGTCGTGACCGCAGACAATCACATGACTGACCTTCAGCAAATCTACCGCGAATTGAAGCACCGAAAGGCAGTTGAAGTCAGTGTGGACGACTACGTTACCAACGTTGCGGTGGACAAACATCTCCCCCGGGGAGAGGCCAACGAGTTGCGTTGCCGGCACACGACTGTCGGAACAACCGATCCACAGGTAGCGCGGAGTCTGTTGCTGGGCCAGGGACTGAAAAAATCCCGGGTCCTGCGCCTTTATACGCTCGGACCAGGCCCTATTATTCTCAAGCAGCTCTCTTATGTCTCTCATGTCATCAAATTAGGGTAACAGGTAACTCGAACACCTTCACACGGAGATAAGCGGCCGCGAGTATCAAGCTCCAACGTGATTTGCAAAGAGGTCGTTGAGAGCCACGTTATTTTGCGGTAGGCTTGGGCAACTTGTTAGGTCGTTCGATCTTTGACAGCAACAAACTTTTTCAACGACTCGTCAACAAATTGATTTGGCTTCCATCCCTTAAGAAGTTTATCTAAAAGGAACTGGTCACCCGCGCTAACCGCGAGACCTAACGCTTCGCCAATCCCTCGTGCTCCAAGAGCATCTATCGCGAGACCTACTGCATTAAAAATAGTCCACCTCACACTCTTGGGTGGCAACCTCTCCACCCAGGACAGTTCAACCCTGGATTTTGTCGCGGCTCGCAGACTCGCGCAACAACAATCCTTGAATTGGTTAGGCGGCGGGATTAGAGTCCGGCAACGAATGCATCAACTGTCAGATTAGCTGAGCGAATCAGGCTCCTCAGCGTGCCCTTCGCCACCTCTTTATGATTAGGAATAGATAAGGTTACGATTTCGCCTTCTTTGGTCATGATGTTGTGGCTGCCACGCTGACGCCTATGCTCCAGCCGAACGACTCGAATACCCGCACAACCTTTGCCCGCTGAGAGCCGAGAGCGTAGCCATTACGCCGCAACCTCGATTTGTCGCGTCTCTATGGTTAATGGCAGACCTTTTTCCGCGCGAACCTCGAGGCAAAGAGCAATGGCCTCTTTGACATTCTCCAAAGCTTCTTCCTTAGTCGCGCCTTGACTTACGCAACCGGGAATTGCAGGGCACTCAACGACCCACACTCCATCTTCATCTCGGTCAATTGTCACGTTGAATTTCATCGCTATCCTCCGATTAATCATGGCATGAGTAAAAACAGGAGGCAAGACGGGTCTTTCCAACGATTCGGGGAGAGGCTCAATTGTTTGAGATCCGAGGGCGACCTCGGCAACGGTAGCCCCATGATGTTGAAATCGCCACTCACTCGCGGCACTCTCAGTTCCTCGGCGCCTGCTGCTGTTCATCTCTTGACGCGGCAGTCTGTTATTCCTCTGTCTCCGGCTACTTTTGTGAGGAAAGGAAACCCCGCTGCTGGTAAGTAGAAAGCCCACCACTCACCTCACGCAGAAGGGCATTGAAATTCCATATACCCAACTTTGAGCCCGCAGATTCAGTTCAACCCTGGATTTTGTTGCGGCTCGCCGACTCGCGCGACAACAATCCTTAATTCGTTGGCGGCGACGTTTAGGAGTGAGAGGCCGCTAACAATGCTTTCTCGACTACGGCTGGTAAGCTGATGGGGTGAAAACGTTCAGCATTGAAAGCGTAATCTTCTCCGCTCTCGTCGACTACGCGAATTAAACCCTCCGCTTGAGCTTCCGCATCCGGAATGAAACGGTAAAGCTTCCCCACCTCCAGCGAGGCTGGGTACCCTTCATTATCGAGGCAAACGACAAAATGAGCCGGCTCTTTCTTCTTCATAGCTAATCCAAAAACGGCAACTTCAATTTGAATTCTCTTACCAATCCCGTGCGCTTCATACCAAGTAGAAATCCTACCACTACACAACGCCCGAATTAACCCACGCCGAGCGAGCAGCATTAACGCGGGAAGGATAAATCTAAGGAGAAAAGAATGCGATCGAGGCGTCGGTTTGAATGAATTGATGGGCTTCGCCCAGCGGGACAAGTTTCTCTATGAATAGACATCCCGGCGATGCCCAATATGCAAGACTGTGACCTTCTGCTGAGCATCATCTATTTCGTAGATGGCTCTATAATCTCCCGAACGAATGCGCCAACCTTCGCGCCCAACCAACTTTCTACAACCAGCCGGTCTGGGATTCTCCGCTAATGCCGCCACTGAATCACGAACACGCTCATAATCCCCTTTGTGCAGATCAGCCAACTCTTTCTGAGCACGACGCAGGATTAGCAACTCGTAGCTCATTCACGCGCACCTTCGATCTCTTTTACGGCTTGAGAAAAAGGAATTACTTCATCGCCAGATGATTTCGCCGCATCATAAGCACGGATGGATTCAAGCTCCTCATGTGCTTCGAGCAACTCAAAATATCGCTCCACACCAAGCAATACGGCTGTGCGATTTCCATTTTCATCCACGACAAACTGTTCTTTATTCATGCTCATTAAAATAGCACCTCCAAGCAGCAAGTTTATCTCCGATTTGAGATTACTGCGAGCATTCAAATTGAAGGAGCCTAACCTGCGCTTCATCTGCGGCGCGCGATCAACATGCGATCTGCAATTTCCTTCCAAAGAGGAGCATGATGACTCTCGAAAGGGCCACCATTTTCCCCCTCCCAGGAAGGAGATACCGTATATCGCCGTTACGTCAACGGATGCTTGCCTGCTGCTGTCCCTCTTGACCGGGCTGGCTGTTATTCCTCTGTCTCCGGCTACTTTTGTGAGGAAAGTGAAACTGCTTCTAAGGGGTGATGCGGAAACCATCGTTCTTATGGGTGGTTTGAGCAGATAAACCCCGCTGCTGGTAAGTAGAAAGCCACCACTCACCTCACGCAGAAGGGCATTGAAATTCCATATACCCAACTTTTAGCCCGCGGATTCAGTTCAACCCTGGATTTTGTCGCGGCTCGCAGACTCGCGCGACAACAATCCTTAATTCGTTCGGCGGCGTCGTCAGAAAACAGTCTTGACGATTGCTGCTACGGCGATGAGATCCCTCACTTCAGAGTCTGTCGGTTCGCGAGTCTTTTTGTGATCGCAGAGGTTACGCAGATCAGCCAAGTGCTGAATCTTACGCCAAGTGGGTATGTCATACACGCCCGCGGCCTTAAGAGGATCATTCAAATCCGAGATTGTCGGTTCCTTCTTCGTAATTCGAAGGGAATGATTCGTGGCGATCCGCTGTAAATGGGCTTCGAGAACCACGCCGGCAACTGCTCCGGCAGCGCGCAAATTGATCCACATCAGAAATGAGAGTTCCAAAGCGACTTTTGAGCGACGCTAGGATTTGGGATTGATTCGTTAACCGAATCACAACCATGGTGTGAATGTCCCAATTCGGTTCCTCCAAGTAATTCTTGGAAGCACCCATGCCTTTCACGTAGTCTTGGATCACATAGGTACCACCGCTGTATGACTTCCTCTTAGGATCGATTTCGTAGTAGCTGCGAAATTCAGCAAGACGATCATGCCCAAGGAGTTCTACCAGTTTGACTGCTCTTGAATACCAATGCTGATATTTTCCTCCAAAGGTCAAAATATCGTTGGATTTCGTGGCTAACTTAACGAGCGCAGGAACCTCTGCGACGAGCTTATCGAGTTCCTTTGCAATCTCTGTTTCAGTAGGCATGTTACCGATTACCTTGGCCGCCGAACGACGCGCTTCAGCCGCGCCGAGCGAGAAGCATTCAACCTTCGGCGCGAGAACTCAACTTGAGAATCATGCTGTACGAGGCGTCGGCTGCAGGCGCTTCGTTATGTTGCCGGCGATTGTGAAATTGGCATTTCAACGCCGACGCGAAGTTCTAGAAAATCATAGAGGGCCGACAGCCATTCTTGGGCCTCTTCTACCCAGGCAGCGGCGAATCCTTCTTCTATCCACATGTTTGACGTATTTAAGACAACAGCCGGATAAAGTATTTTCGCTGCGGCCTCCACTTTCTCATCGAACAAATGAATGTCGATTGGCTCAATTGCAACTACCAGACGTTCGGGCTTTCCAGCATTGTGAACGATGGCATTTCTTAAGGTAACCAAAGCCAGAAACTTTTCTTCGAATGGATGTCTGAACTCTGACGGACCCTGCTGCTTTAAGAATTCTATTCTGTGAGCATTTTGTGAAACACCTTTCGGGGTCTTGTGGAGCGCAATCCCACGCTTCTTCAACAAGCCAACCGCATAATTAAGTGACCATTCCACGTTAGCTATGAGAGCGACCAGGATCGAGTATCGGAGATTTGTCGGCAGGCCCACTGTAAAGACGGATTCGTAAGCTTCCCATTCTTCGCCCAAGCGCTGTTTCTGCTCTTCTTGAATGGTTTTTAGTTGGCGCTCCATCAGGTCGGCATAGAGTTTCAGGCCGGACAGCAGCTCCCCCAAATGGAATTTTGTCATGTCCAGAAAGAGTTTCATAATTCATTCCCACCAGGCAGCGGAAGGCAACATAACGTCAGTTGACCGGGCGCGGCGATTATGAACAACGTGGAAACCAAAGAACAAGTTACAGAGTGCGCTATCCGCGCTCCGGTCCAAATTTGTTAGGCGGTGGCCCTTAGGAGAGAGTCTTTGAATGTGGTCCACGCCCTGGCGAATTCTGAGCGGCGGCCGCATTGCTGATTAAATACTCCTCGTTAAGCCCACTCTTGCCGGTAATTCGAATGTCCCCGTATGCCACGATCGGAATCTGGTAGTTGTTAGCAAATCGCCGATCTGGAGATCCATCCTTGTTGGCTTTCTTCCAAGTGTGACCGATCAATTGAGTGTCGCCCGGAACGGACTCTTCTTCAATAAAGGAAACGTGGTTGTAGTCTAAGCTGGCGTCGCGAATATCGACGAGCGCGAAAGCTTCCTGCGAAACGAAGTAAAGGATGAAAGTTGGATAGAAAAACAGCTCACCACCGTTTGCATTCATAAGATGAGGGACTTTCCAAGAGCTTTGTATAAGGTCGCAAGAGCCCAATGAGACGGTGACCGGCCTGCGCTCGATACTTTGAAACGCCGTGGTCCGTTCGCGGTGGCGATCGGTCGCTACGGAGGATAGTGTGTCCCAGATGCGTTGCGATTGTGACAGCGCTGCAACAGCATCGCAGACCCGACCGAAGGAGTCTTTGAGATTCTCAGGGAGGTCGAATTCGGTTGCTAGGCGCGAGAGTCGCTCTTGTTCTTGAAGTTCAGCTTCTTTCTCTGTCGCCTCCGCTGCCATTTCGCCGAGTCGAGCGAAGTAACGCTTAAACAGCCGCCTGAATAGCCACCCATTCGTCCAACGTTCATGTTTAGATCTCAAACGAGCGGCTTCATTCTCCGCTTCGCGGAGTTCGGGGAGCAAACTAGCTCGTTCGTCTTGAGCTTTGATCAAGAGTTCTTTTACGGGTTCGAGCCCCTCGCTTGTGAGCGTGGCTGTGCTAGCGCTGCGAATCTCGGTCGCTGTCGATACATTGGGTGTTGTAACCCCAGGAATTGTCGGTTGGGTAGCCGCATGCTCCGGATGCTCAGGTACCGAGTGAGGCAAATGAATCGGTTGCCTATAGGAAATGCCGGCTCCAGGAATACCCGCCGTGACCGCTGCACCTTGAGAGCCGAGGTAAAGACGAAGTGGCCCGGCCCCGACGGAAGTACTGATCCCGCTAGGTGAAAAATTCAGACGTATACCGGGTAAAGGACTGAAACTCTTCCTGAAACGCCATCCCATCGTAGTACCTCCTCTAGAGGAATCGGCCACCGCCCAAATTTCTAATTAGGTTGTATTGCCTCGTGTTGCAACACGAGAGTTTCTAATGTAATAAGCACGACCTTGCAACCTTCCTACAGATTGTCAGGCGCTAGCGCCGCTCGCGATTCCCCCCACGCCCTAAGACTGACATCCCCTGCTACTGTGCTATTAAATCAAAGAGCCCACGCAAGAGTTTGCTCAATAATGACAACATTACTGTTTCTGATCTTCAATGACTACATTACGGTTGCTGACCTTCAGGCCGCGGCGGCTTCACTACAACCGCCGGGACGTTCTGCTCCCTCACTAATTGATTGAAGGCGGGCACGTCAGTTTTCAGCACCTGAG
>JBPCIQ010000055.1:0-7802 GCA_051006135.1 Pyrinomonadaceae bacterium
TTGGCTGTCCGAGTCTTTCCGAATTGAATGCTTTCAAAAGTGATGCTGACTATGTTATCAGGCGGCACCTTCTTGTTTTTTGCCGTTACGAATGTCTTCACAATTTCTTCTGTTAAGGTGCCGGGAGCGGCGCTGACATTAGTCTTGCCATCACATTTGATGGCGAGACCAAAGCACACGACAAAGACCAAGCTGAGACTGACGAGACCAGATTGTAATTTCATTGTTTCCTCTTCTTCATCCCCCAGAGAGGATTTGTTCGTTTTGTCATTTAAATTCCTAAAGCGAAGTGACGCTTGGTCGGTATGCTCTAAACTTCAGATGGTCCGGCAGATTCCAGAAAAGCTGAGAAGGGAGTGAGCGGAACTCGATTCGCTCCTACTATATGCTTTAGCAGTGGTCTTGTACAAAGGGTGCTTCAACTGAAGCCGCCTAACGGTCGAGTTCAGATGGCCGCTCGCCTACCTGCAACTCGGATTCTATCCGCGCTTCACTCCTTCAAACCAGTCAGGTCTATCTCCCTCCTATGGGCATCAAATCTGTCGAAGCCATGGCATCCGGCGAAGCTGATCAGCCGTTTTACGACTACTCTTGCTTCTACAAAGACAATGATCACTGGCCCATCCTAAACCAGTATTGGTTTAGCGGCAATATCGACTTTGTAAGCGCTGCCTCATCAGGAGGGAAATCCCGAGACGATGATCAGAATGACGGCCGAAGATCGTAGAAATCGCTACTTCGACTCCTGTTTTGGCGAGTTGACGAGGGTCATACCAGTTCCCAGGGCCAGGACTATTCGTTGAGGAAGACTCACGGGCGGCTTATATCACTACTCCAGCGGTCTTAGAAGCAGAAGTGATAATCCTATCAAGGCTCGAGTTGCGCACTTCTCACCGCATGACTTGAGAAAGACTTTCGCGTCTGAACTCATAGACGCCAGCGGCGATCTATCCGCGGTTCAGCAGCTCATGGGCCATGCGAACGTTGAAACGACTGTTGGTTATGATCGGCGGGGTGAGCGGGCTAAAAAGAAGGTTGCTGGCTTACTGCATCTGCCTTATCGCTCGCGATTTTAGATGCGTATTAAGCACCTGGAGTCTCAGGGATTGCGAAACCTTTCAAATCGACAGTCGTATTTGAGATCTACCTTGCTTAGCCTGTCGATTAAGGCTTTCATCATATCCGCCACGTTTCATTAAGGTTTGTTCAGACGGGCCGCCGGCGAGTGACTAGCCCGGCACCTAGTTCTCTTTCAGCATATGCGCGGCAACCTTCAATAAATGATTGAGAATAGCCGCCGCAATCGTCCGGGTCATCGATGCCATGATCTTCCGCCCACCAGTACCCTGCTTCATGGCCGCTGCAATCGTCGGTACAGCGATAGCCATGGAAAAGGCGGACATTGTCAGAGTCGTCATCGCTGTCATCGTCTTTTAACGCGCTTTGCTGCTGCTCATCACTATCATCCTCTCTTGATGTGCTTTGCTGCTGCTTATCGGTGTTATCTTCGTCTGACGCGCGTTGCTCTGGGTCATCCGACGCGGTTTGTTTTTCCTCGGCATTCAGAGATGTGTCGTCCAAATCAGTTTCGTCTGTAGGGCTCACGACCACGGGCAACTTCCACTCGCGCGGCGGCCGCACAAAGCGCAGCGTGGGCCAGGGTTGCTTCAGTGTTTGCTCGTAGAAGAACTTGATCCCACAAAGGGCGATGGTTGTGGTGGGTCGGGCAATCTTCTTCTCATTGGCTAAATACAGAAAGTGCTGGCGCAGTTCTTCATCGCTGATCAAGTCTGTGAACTTGTGATAATGTTCGGCCAGTTGGCGCACGGCGCGCGCGTAACTATCTTGAGTTCGCTCCGAAAGACC
Source organism: Pyrinomonadaceae bacterium (assembly GCA_051006135.1). Lineage (GTDB taxonomy): Bacteria > Acidobacteriota > Blastocatellia > Pyrinomonadales > Pyrinomonadaceae > PSRF01. The sequence goes on from JBPCIQ010000055.1 coordinate 1,867, forward strand.
GGCGGAGCTGCAGACACTCGATCATTATCTTTCGTAGTTCGGTCATGGTTACACCTCCAGATTGAAAATTGAACAGCCCGGCTTCTTTGGTCGGAATCTCAGGCTGTTCACAGAAGTAAACCTGGACGGACTCGCGATTGAGAATGATCGGGTTATTTGAGATGTGGCGGGAGAGTCTCTGATCTGCGCGCAGCGCTTAGTTCAACAAGTGTTGCACCTGACGCCTCGATAGCATGGTTTTCAAGTTGCTTTCTAGCGGCGCTGCTTGAATGCTTTTCGCTCGGCGCAGGTGAACAGCAGCGTTATGCCGCTTCGCTGTTGTAGTAAATCTAGGCATGTCTCTACCATCTGACTCTCGCTTGGGCCATTACGAAATCCGCGCGAAGCTCGGCGCGGGCGGGATGGGCGAAGTTTACCTCGCGGAAGATACAAGGCTAAATCGAAAAGTCGCCGTCAAGTTTCTTGCGCCAGATTCAACCGGCGACTCGCGAGCCAAGAGGCGGCTCCTGCGCGAAGCGCAAGCCGCAGCCGCGCTCGACCATCCGAATATTTGCGCAATTCATGAAGTAGGGGAAGTAGACGGCCACGCCTTCATCGTGATGCAGTACGTCGAAGGCGAGACGCTGGCGGCCCGCATTCACCGGAAACCGCTTGAGCTGAAAGAAGCTCTGGGGTTTGCCGTCTCGATGGCTGATGCGCTCGCCGAGGCTCATTCTCGCGGGATTATCCACCGCGACATCAAACCGCAGAACATAATGATCACCGCCCGCGGGCAGGTCAAAATACTGGACTTCGGACTCGCTAAAATCGTCGCTGACAGAGGCGTGTTAGATTTCGCGGCCGACACGCAAAGCTTGTTAACCGAAGCGGGGGTGATTGTAGGAACATTCCCATACATGTCTCCCGAGCAGGTCAAAGGAGAAGCGCTTGACGCTCGCAGCGATATTTTCAGTTTTGGGGCAGTCCTGTATGAAATGATCAGCGGGCATCGGCCATTCGCCGCGAAGACAATGGCGGAAATCATTTCAGCGATACTGACGAGCGAGCCGCAGCCGCTGGCGAGTTATTCAATGGCGGTGCCGGCAGAGCTTGAGCGGATCTTGCGTAAATGCCTGGAGAAGGATCGAGAGCGGCGCTATCAGACAATGCGCGAAGTGGCGAGTGATCTGGAGACCGTGCGCCGCGAATGCGAGAGTGGGGCCTTAGTAGTCCCAACCTTTGACAGCACCGCGCCGACTATCAGGGTGGCAGTCACTAATCGCGGAGCAAGCCTACGCGCATTCCTTACGTCTCGCCTCGGACTGGCATTAGCCGCCTTGGTCATGCTGGCGGTGGTTGCGTCCGTCTATGCGCTGTTCTTTAGAAGCTCTCGAAGCGCGCCGACGCTCAGTGCCAAATCCGTCAACTCCCCGGCCTACGACTACTATCTGCGCGGCAAGGTCAACGTCGGCGCCGAGAACCGAGACAACAATGAAACAGCGATCAAACTGCTGGAGCAGGCGGTCGCCGCCGATCCAAACTTTGCGCTGGCGTATGCCGAACTGTCGCGGGCTTACATCATTAAGGCGTTCTTCTTCGCGGCGGAGGCTGAGAAGAAAAAGTTGAATGAGGACGCCGAAGTAGCCGTAGAGAAAGCGCTAGCCTTGGACCCGGATTTGGCGGAAGGCAATTTTGCGCGGGGCCTGCTTTTATGGACGCGCGCCAAGGGTTTCCCACATGAGCAGGCGATTCAGTCTTACAAACGCGCGTTGGCCTTAAAGCCGAATCTGGACGAGGCGCATCATCAATTGGGCATAGTCTATTTTCATATCGGCTTGCTCGACAAAGCCCAGGAGGAGATTGAGAAAGCACTAGCAATCAACCCGGGCAACACTCTCGCGAGGTTTCGCCTCGGGGTCATCAACTTGTACCGGGGCAAACATGAAGAAGCCCTTGCAATATTCAAAACCATCCCGCGCGGAGCGAATCCGGCGCTGCTTGATAACGCGGTGGCTACGGCTCTCTCCCAGCTTGGAAGAAATCAGGAGGCCTCAGAGATCGTCGAAGAATACTTGAAGATTTATGCGAAGGACGAGGGCGGAACAATGACCAGCGTTAAAGCCATGCTGCTGGCTAAGGCCGGTGATGAACGTGAGGCGGAAGAGACGATTCAGCGCGCCGTTGAGGGGGGGGAAGGTTTCGGTCATTTTCATCACACGGCTTACAACATCGCTTCGGCTTATGCGCTGCTCAACAAACCTGAGCAGGCCATCAAATGGCTAGTGGTCGCTGCTGACGACGGCTTCCCCTGTTACCCGCTGTTTGAGAACGATGCCAACTTGAACCGCCTACGGGAAGATGAGCGGTTCATCGCTTTCATGGCAAAGTTGAAACAGCAGTGGGAGCGGTATAACGCCACCCTATGAGCAGATGTAGAGGCGCCCTGTTAAGAGACGGCAGTGAGCCATGTGCAAAGCGTAGGCTCGGGTTTCTTGAAAAGCGACTCGCGAGTTACATTGCCTTTTCTAGTTGCCGCTCGTTGCTAAATCGCTATCGAAAAACCTGATCCAGTTGGTCCACAAACCCAAGTTCTCGCTAACAGCGTTCGCGCGTCCATTGAGCGCCCGACATCAGTTCCTGTGAGTCTTCTAACTGCGATTAAAATGCTACCCATGACGCTCAGTTCCTTTGAATTACAGTGAATTGCGTCACTTTCACGGCAGCGACACGGGTTTCGACTCCCGTATGGGACACCAGCATCTCAAGCCGCCATTGACAGCATCTCTTAATTAGAATAAGAAGCGTATTGTTTTACCTATCCAACTCTGAGGAGTCCTACCATGAAACGCATCGGTTTCTTGCTGTGCTTTTTGTGCTTATGTGCCATCAGTGCATTGGCACAAGACGCAGTCAAAGCAGACCCAAAGCATTACACGGTTGAGTTCGAGAATGACCAAGTGCGGGTACTGCGCATTAAATACGGCCCACACGAAAAGTCGGTAATGCACTCGCACCCTGCAGGTGTGGTCATTATGGTGACTGACATGAATACTAAATTTACTCTCGCCGATGGAAAGACGGAGGAGAGACAGGGGAAGGCTGGGCAGGTTTTACCGGCCGAAGCGGGGACACATCTGCCCGACAACTTAAGCGATCAGCCTTTCGAGGCGATCTTAGTTGAGTTAAAAGCCAACCCTGCAGAGAGCACGCAGCCCAAAAAGCCGTAAATAGCTAAAGCGGTAACTCTCTCAGCCTCGGAGGCGGCTGCGGCATCCCTTGGACCACTGCCAAGTGTGCGTGAAATTCTCGCTCCCGTGTTCGGTTGATTCCGACCATTCCGTTGAACATCGAGCTTGCGGATGGAGCCTTCGAGCGATTTATCACCACCCAAGAGACGAACGCCACTCACAGCCGGTAACTGCGCACCCGTGTTTGTGGCGTTCTTGCTGGTACATAAGCCGACGGCTGCCCGAAGAGGGCAGATTCGCCGAGTTGCGCGCGGGAAGGCGAGCGTTACGCCCGAAGTAGCACTCGCCTCTTTCAACCGTTCTTCCGCTTTTCAGTCGCTTAGTGTTTCATGCGGCTCTCTTCTACCATCCCCAGAGGATCTTGGAGAGATGACAATGAACGCAAAAGCGAGAAAACTCATGACGCTCGTAGCTGTCATGCTGACCCTTGGTTTGTTCTCCGTCGAACAAACTGCGTCAGCGCAATCACCACACAACAATCGCTGGATAGGGATGCGGACATCGCGTGGAAGCGCGGATCAATCAGCATCTGCGCAATCGTCGAACAGCAATTGCAAACAAGTCAAAGCCCCTTCTATTGAGTTCCTCGGCAGCACTTGCTGTACCGACACAGGAAACATCATGAATGGTGGAATTCTCAACGGAACAACAGAATACGTTTACAGCCTAACTTCGTCTTTACACCTGACCCTAACGTTGTCTCTTACATTTCCGAGTTCACCCTCACAACCAATCAGGGACAGGTGAAGGCCGGCACCGTGTACATTTACAACTTCGTAACGGGACTATGGACTGCCATGGGAAGTATCCATCCCGACACCAGCACCGGGAGATTCGCCGGAGCGACGGGTGTGCTGTACTTCAATGGAAGGACTGTCGGTGCGGGTCCCGATCAGTCTTACCCATCAGACATTACCGGCGAAATCTGTTTCGCGAACGAGTAGGGCTAGCGCCTATGATGGAGCGATACTGCCCGGTAATCAGTGGGCTGCAATGAATTAAGATTGTTGTCGTGCATCCCCCAGTGGACCCTCAAACTCCCGCGCGTTTCGTCGAGGGTATGGTTAGGCAATAGGCATTAAGAGTCCAATAAGCGTTCCCGTGAGTCCTTCAAATGCGGTAAAGTGCTATCCATGCCGCTAAGTTCCTTTGAATTACAGTGAATCGCTTCTCTTTTACGGCGGCGACACGAGGTTCGACTCCCGTACGGGACACCAAACTTGACGACGAGATGGTTGTCTTTTGCTCCCAACCCGTTGTGCTACAAGGTTTGTAGTTGCCCCGTTTCCGCTAATGCACCAACTCTGGGCCAGCTCGCGCTCTGACAAACCAATCCTTGGCAGTTGGTTCATAATTGCCTAAATCGCGCCAGGATAATTCACTTTTTGCAAGGGTTCGCCGCACTCGGAACCGCAGCCTTGTGGCTTCCCATAAGACCGCTAATGTATATACCGCTTACCATGCAATCAGCCGCGATTATCTGTGGCGTGATTGTGTTGAGCAGCCGCCGCTTCTGATCACGGTTGAGCAAATCGAATTCAACGAACGGCGCGAAGGTGTCTGCATCATCTGTTGGACCCGAGCGAAATCGGATTCGGAAATCAGAGGCTCTAATACCTTGACGCCTTTTTCGATATTACGGTAAACCGTTTGTCCCGATGCACGCTATCCCCGCCTCCGCTCGAATGACTTGTTATGCGCGGCATAAAGAGGATGTGAACGCAATTGTCATTGTGAGTTAATTGTTCTATTTCAAACGTTGAAGTTCCTGCTGCGCCCGAAGGTCGGCATCTCGATACAGTGCGGGATTGTACTGCATCAGCCGGATTGCCGTTTCCAACTCGCTCCGCGCTGCGTCTTTTTGCCCTAAACCTGCCAATGCGATGCCAAGCGAAAAATGCGGACGCGGAGATTCGGGCGCAAGTCCGAGGGCTCTCCGATAGCCTCAACCATGCCAGTTTGTAGCCGTTGCGGTACAAAAGTCGGATTCTTAAGTTCTCGCAGTTTTAGCTTCCTTTGACGAGGAACGGGAGCGGAACAGAGGCTTTCGGTATTGACTCTTCACCTGTCTAAGCATATCTTCTCGCTGCAAAACCGACAGACCCAACTCGCAAACAACGCGAATACGACTTTGCGCGGATGGGGTACTCTACATCTCATCTAGCGAGCCTTTAACCCCTTATTGGAAGGAGATAGAAGAATGAAACAGCTTACACGTATTCTGCTTATCGTTGTAATGACAGCATCATCATCGCTGCTGGCTTTAGGTCAGGATCAGGGCCAGAACGCGAAGATTGCAGAGGCAGTAATTGCTATGACAAAAGCGGAATGGGCAGCGGGGATACGCGACCCCAGTAGCGTCGCTGAACAATCGAAGGACTTGAGCGAAGATTACACCGAGTTTGGGCCGGAATATCCTACCCGCTTGGAAGGTAAGGACATGTACACGCGAATCAACACCGCTGGCGCTACGGGCAGTTCCAGAACGATCTCATCGGAGATGTTCAAGCCGAAAGTCCAGGTTTACAACGAAGACGTGGCTATCCTGAGCTACCAGTACGTCGGGATGGATAAAGACAAGGATGGAAAGACTGAGACCACCCGGGTCAAGGTAACCCGCGTCTACGTGAAACGAGACGGAAAGTGGATGCTCGTGCATAAGAACGTGGGAGCGGACCCATTGCCCAAGTAGATAGGAAAGAAGCAAAG
>JBPCIQ010000056.1:0-8887 GCA_051006135.1 Pyrinomonadaceae bacterium
TTATGTCGAAACCGGGCAAGCAGCTTATGAGCAGAAATATCAACAACGACGCCTTAAAGGAATGCAAAAACAAGCACTTGCGATGGGTTATCAGTTAGTTCCCATCAACTGAGTTTCTAAGAAGTTCCATGTGCCGGCTAGCCGCGAGACACATTTCACTCCTAAAGGAGTGAACATCGGTGCCGGTTCCGTGGCTATAAACATTCAACCACTATGTGGTTGTGGGCCAGAAAGTAAGAGTGCGGACGGTGGGACGCTTCCATAAGGTGAGGCTTCGCCGTTTGCCAGTCTCTCAGCGGAGAGGTGAAGTTGGCAGGATCTTTGTCTAAAACGTAGACTGGAATTCTAGAATTCAGATTTCAGTTCGGCTAATTGGTTGACAACCTCTGACGGTCGGGCTACTACCCCCGAGGCGATCGGGAAGCTAATAGTCGAATCATCCAGAAAACTGGAAAGCTCGCGGCCAGGAGAATCAGCGCATAGATACTGTTACGCGTGTCACTTGCGACCGCACCCGCCAGGAACAAAACCGATCCGACCAGAGCCGTCGCCGTTGTCCAGGGATAGCCCCAAGCTCGATAAGGCCGCTCCCTCTCAGGCTCACGCCGCCGCAGCACGAAAACTGAAAGGAATGAGAGTGCATAATTGGAGACAAAGAAGAAAGCCAATACCGTGATGACCTTTTCAAAAGTTCTCCCGAAAACGATAAACAGCAGCGCCACTACGGCGCTAAAAAACAGCGCTATAGTGGGAGTGCCACCTTTGTTCACGATTGCGGCTTTCCTTGTAAAGAGGCCATCCCGGCTCATGGCAAAAAGCACACGAGTAGCCATCAGGTGCAAAGCGTTCACTGCGCTGAGCATGGATACAATGGTTAATGATCTGAAAATCGGGTCGCCATAACTACCAAAGATTGCTTCAGCGGCCGCGCCAGCCGCAAAGTCCTTTCCGGCAATCTGCGATATCGGTAGTACGTAAAGGAGAGCAAGATTCACCAGAAGGTAGATGGCAATGACGGAAAGCACGCCGCCAAACAGCGCTCGGGGAATGTCGCGACCTGGATGCTCTACTTCTTCAGAGAAATAAACTACACCTGTCCAGCCGTCGTAGGTGTAGATGACGGCCTGAAGGGACAACACGATGGAAGTAATCAGAGGCCAACCAGTCGTCAGCACAGGAGCGGCAGGGACGGTGGAGGGGACCCCGCCGAGCATGAATGCCGCAATTATCAAAGCAATGAAAGCCAGCGCCTTCATCAGGCTAGTGATGTTCTGCGCAGTGCTGCCCCAAACAATTCCACGCCACTGCAAGGCCGCAAACGCGATCGTGATGGCGACCGCAATCCCGGTGACATTTCCGTTGAGACGGGGAAACAAAGCGCCCGCGAATTCGCCTGCGACGATGGCGACGGCGGCCGTGCTTCCGCAACTTGAGATCCAGTCGCTCCAGCCGACAATGAAACCCGCGTACTCGCCCAGGGCGTAGCGAGCGAACACATATTGTCCGCCCGAGCGCGGAAGCATCGTACCCAATTCAGCGATCGAGATTGCGCCCAGAAGCGCATACAAGCCTCCCACAACCCAAACAGCAAGAAATAGCCAGGCATTCGGCAACTGTTCAGCAATTGCACCGGGAGTACGAAAAATTCCGGCGCCAATTGTGTTGCCGATGATCACAGCGAGACCAAAGCCCACGCCGAGAACGCGTAGAAGGCGACCGCGTTTATTTTCTTGTGAAACTGATTGGTCGGTGGTTTCCAAGTGGAGCTATTGTTATCGACGAACGGAGAAATTGAGCCTCAGGGATCTCAGCGTAAGCAGCAACGCTTTTGTTTCGTTCGCTCGAGCCAGGACTACGTTATCCGTAACACCAGGCTCCATTTCAGCAACGTAGTAGACTTCGTGCCCGTCTACAGAACCGGGAGCGGTAGCGACCGGATGCTAGAGTCAACCAACGGTTTATCCCTATGCTTCTAATCAAAGGCGCATGTCAATTTCAGCTTGAGTACTAACATCCGGTCGCTACCGCTCTCGGTTCTGTATTCAGTGGTAATGTAAATTGACCCGGCGGCTACCGTTCGCGGCTACTAACTAATCCTGCGTAAACGTGATGTCTGCTTGCTATTACTTCTGTTCTATTTCGACCCCTGCCTTCAAATCCGCGTGAAGCAATCTGTGAAAGAGATGCTCCCCGGCTTCTCGACGTACTGAAAGTCGGCCTGCCTGGTAAGCGCGTGAGTTCAAGCCGCGCTGCACGGATTTGCAGATCGAAACATCCTCATCCTGAATGCGTTGACCAACCTCGATGCTGGCTCGGTTGCGCTCGCGAGCTGCTGCAGAAAGATCGGGAAAGTAAAAGTCGAAGATTACCTCAGTCCGATCGATGCCGCGCGGTATTACCAGATTGGTATCCATCACTCCGTCATACCAGTTGATCATAAAATTAGGATAGATCCAGTAATAGAGCGCGTGGTCGCCCTGACGCACGGCGCCGGTCTCTGCTTCGGCGCCTTCGCGCACCAGCGGGCTCGACTGCAGACAAAATCGGGCGCCGTTCTCTATCGTATACCTACTGTAATCAAGCACGCTGTCGAGACCCTTATGAAGATAAGGGATGTGATACCCACCGTCGAGATAGTTGTCTACAAAGACTTTCCAGTTGCAGTCGAAAGTATAGTGGCGCCGCTCCATCCAATGAAGATTTTTAAGATGGAGTAACGCGATCTGGCTGATCAGATCTGATCCCAGGAAGTTTTCCAGATTGGTCAGCGCACTGTTGCGCGGCTGTCGTCCGCGGTCATTGGGCTTGATTGACACGAACACCCAGCTTTCCCAAACAGCGGTTTCGAGTGGTACCAGCCCGTTAGCCGAGCGATCAAAGTCGCAGACGCCTGAAAAGTCAGGCGTGCCTTTCAGCTCACCTTCAAGCGAGTAAGTCCAACCGTGATACGGACAGCGCAGGTTAGGCGTTGACCCGTCCGGTTCAGTCATTACCGCCGCCGCATGATGCCGGCAAACGTTGAAGAAGCCGCGCAAGACATTGTCGCCTCCGCGAACTACAACGATTGGCTCGCCAGCAATCTCGCTGGTCACATACTGGCCGGGTTCGCTAACCTGATCCACGCGACCGGCAACCTGCCAGGATCCAGCGAAGACGGATTGAAGTTCGAGTTTATATAGTCTTTGATCGGTGTACCACGGGGCTGGAATGGTCCACGCCTGCTCCAGCGGAGCGTTGGGGTTGTAGCTTTCGATGATTTCCTGCAGCGTGCTCAAGGTTCCGTTTCGGGTTTCGAGTTCTTAGAATCAGCCGCGGATTCACGCGGATAAACGCAGATCTGAAAAGGCCAAACACCTGCCGGTTCGAAAGGCCGCGCGCGGATCCTAAGCCCGGTATTCCTGGAGAAACTCTGGCTTTGTTCAGATCCGCGGTTTTTCCGCGTAAATCCGCGGCTAATTCTTAGAACTCGAAAACTCAGCTTAGCGGGGTCGCGGTTTTCCGCTTTGGATTAAAGAAAGGTGTCTTTACAACAATCGCTCCCACGCGATGTCGCACCGCCTCAACCGTGATCTCAAACTTAAGTTGCGTTCCCGGCTTGGTGTACTCGCGTTTTACCGTGGCCAGCGCGATCATCTTCTTCAGCGTTGGCGACCACGTGCTGGAAGTCGCTTTGCCAATCTGATCGCCATCCTTGAACACAGGAACAGCAACTCGCGAGGCAATTGGAGAAATCGCGGGCGGCAAACCGACTGCTTCATATAGCATCTCCACCTCCGGCCAATCGATCTCCAGCCCAACGATCTCGCGCGCGTGACCACGCTTTCGCTCCGCAGTCAACGCCGATTGCCCAACAAAACGGTTCTTATCGAGGTGGACGAGCCGGCCAAGACCCATCTCAAGCGGCGAATATTCCTGCTCTTCAATCAAGGCTTTCTTGCTGCTGTTAAAGTCAACTTCAACGAGCAGCAACCCCGCCTCGATACGCGACACGTCGAGCGCCAGCATGCCTGCGGGATGAATGTCGAAAGCGTGGCCAGCGTCCATTAGCCCATCCCACACTGTCAGCGCCTGATCCGAAGCCACCCAGATCTCGTAACCAAGATCGCCCGTGTAGCCGGTTCGAGAAATGTCAATTGGTACACCCGCAATTTTGCCTGAGGTTACACGAAAGTATTTCAGATTCTCGATGTCTGCTTCTTCTACCACGCTCTTCAGCAATCGCCCCGAGGTGGGTCCTTGCAAAGCTAGAGCGGATACCGTTTCCGAGATGTCTTCGATCTCAACTTCCATTCCGGTTGCATTCTGTGTGAGCCAGCGCAAGCTCGGATCGGCTGCGGTCCAGCGGTAAGTATGCTCTGCAAGCCGCGAGACGGTGCCGTCATCAATCACCTTCCCGCGCTCGTCGCACCATGGAGTGTAAACGACCTGGCCCACCGAAACCTTGCGCAAGTCGCGAGTGATTATCCTATCCACAAGTTTCGTGGCGTCTCGGCCACTAACCAGGTACTTATACAGCGGCGAGATATCAATTAAAGCAGCCGCGTTGCGGATAGCGTTGTACTCGTGTTCGTGATGGGGTTCATATGAGCTAACGGCGTAATAGCCGGACCATTCCCGATAGTTGAGACTTTCGCAAAGCGCAAATGTTCTCTGGTGAAAAGCAGTTCCGATGGGCATATGATTATTTGGCTTGCAAATGCAATTGGCGCATTAAGACATCAATCAAATAATACGCTCGGTATCTTGTCTTACCCAAGATTGTTCGTAGCTGACGCAGAGGACAAGCGTGGTTCGGTTAATTGTCAGGGCGAGGGATTATAAGTATGCTAGCGAATCTTCAGCAAGCTGCAATACCCGATAACAGATGAATAATAAATACGACGTCGTCGTAATTGGGGGCGGACACAATGGACTGGTGAACGCAGCCTATCTTGCGCGCGCCGGCAAAAAAGTGCTGGTCCTTGAGCGCCGTCACGTACTCGGCGGCGCCGCCGTCACAGAAGAAGTTTTCCCCGGCTTCAAGTTTTCGGTTTGTTCCTACGTCGTCTCCTTACTGCGCCCCGAAATCATTCGCGAGCTTGATCTGCCACGACACGGGCTCGAAATTCTCCCGTTGGATGGCACTTTTACGCCGATGCCCAACGGCGACCATCTCTGGCGCGTCAACGATCACGCAAAGACGCGACGCGAGATCGCCCGCCACTCAAGACTCGACGCGGAGGCCTACGATGAGTATGGCAAGGCCATGCTGGAGATGGCCCATTTCGTCAAGCCGATCATGAGCATGACGCCGCCTGATCCAGCTTCGCTCAACCCGAAGGGCCTTAAAGATCTGCTGTTCCTGGGGCGCCGGTTTCAACACCTTCCGGCGGAAGATAAGTACAACCAGGTGCAGTTGATGACGATGAGCGCTGTCGATTTCCTCGACCAATGGTTCGAGACTGATGTGCTCAAGGCGACGATGTCTGCCTCGGGAATCATCGGCACTTTTCTTGGGGTGCGTTCGCCTGGCACAGCCTACGTGCTGCTTCACCACTACATGGGAGAGATTGATGGCGCGTTTCGCTCGTGGGGACTTTCTCGCGGTGGCACAGGTGCGATCTCAAACGCCATTGGCGACGCAGCGCGCGAAGCCGGCGCAGAAATTCGGACGGAAGCGCCAATCGCAAAGATCATCCTAAAGAATGGCCAGGCAAAGGGCGTCGTACTTGGGAACGGAGAGGAGATTCAGGCAGACGTTGTTTCGTCGAGCGTAGATCCGCGACTGACTTTCATGAAGATGATCGGTGAGGAGCACCTGCCAGAGGATTTTGCCGCTGACCTCAAGCGCTACAAGTATCGCGGCTCTTCCGGAAAAGTGAATCTCGCGTTGGATGGCCTGCCAAGCCTTACTGCTATGCCGGGGCCGGGACCTCATTTGCGTGGAGCAATTTCGATTTCACCCTCTGTCGAGTATATGGAGCGCGCTTACGACGAGGCGAAGTATGGCCGCTTCTCGCGCCGGCCTTACATCGACATCGTGATTCCGAGTTTGACCGATCCTTCCGTAGCTCCGCCTGGCAAGCATGTAATGTCCTGCTTTGTTCAGTACGCGCCTTACAACTTGAAAGAAGGAAACTGGGACGACAAACGTGAAGAGTTTGGCGATACGGTAATCGACACCATCGCTGAGCACGCTCCCAACATCAAAGATCTGATCCTGCACCGCCAGGTATTAACGCCGTTGGATATCGAGCGCGACTTCGGCCTGTCGGAGGGCAACATCTTTCAAGGCGAGTTAACGCTCGAGCAGCTTTTTTTCCTGCGACCGGCGCCGGGTTGGGCGCAGTATCGAACTCCGATCCGAAATCTCTACATGTGCGGTTCCGCCACTCATCCCGGCGGTGGCGTCATGGGCGCGCCGGGCCGCAATGCTGCCATGCAGTTGCTGAAGGACTGGAAACGCGGGAAAGTTTGAGTTAACCAAGATAATCCATGAGCAAGCGGCCAACTGACATCGTGATCATCGGCGGCGGTCATAATGGACTGGTGGCAGCTTGTTATCTCGCCAGGGCCGGCTTATCCACGCTTGTGCTTGAGCGCCGCGAGATGGTCGGCGGATCCTCCGTGACCGAAGAAATTCATCCTGGCTTCCGTTGTTCCACTTTAGCGCACGCAGGTGGGCCTCTCTTGCCCACCATCGCGAAGGATCTCGATCTGGCGCGACATGGACTTGAAATAATTGGGCCCGACGCTCGCGTAATCGCTCTCGATCCAAATGGTCAGTCACTAACTATTCATAACGACCCGAGACGAACGGCTGATGAGCTTAAAAAGACCTCTGCGCACGACGCCGAGAGCTATCTTGAATTCGCTACCACCTTCGCTCGTCTTGGTCGTGTTCTTGCACCACTAGTTTCAATGACGCCACCGACTATTGATAAACCGGCGCTCGGTGAAGTTTGGAACTTCGGCAAACTCGGCTTGTCATTCCGCAAGCTGGGCAAGAAAGATGGCTACCGCTTGTTACGATGGGGACCGATGGCCGTAGCTGACCTGGCGGCGGAATGGTTCGAGACCGAGTTATTGCGTGCGACTGTCGCGGCGCGAGGAATCTTCGGAGCGTTTGCCGGACCATGGTCAGCAGGAACGAGTACCGGACTCTTGTGGCAAGCCGCCCTCGATGGAAACGCAATCGCTCCTGCTTCGTTTGTGAAGGGCGGAATGGGCGCGCTGACACAGGCACTGGCAGGAGCAGCCAAGGCTGCCGGCGCAGAAATAAGAACGGGCATAGCGGTGGAGAGAGTTCAAGTCGCCGAGAGCAAGGCGACGGCTGTTGTGTCCACCGGCGGCGAAGAGATCACCGCACGTGCAATTGTTTCAAATGCGGATCCGCGCGCAACCTTTCTCAAACTCATCGACCCGCTCGATCTTGATCCGAACTTTTTATTGAAGATTCGCAACTACAGATCAGTTGGCACTAGCGCCAAAGTTAATCTCGCGCTTTCTGGCCTTCCCACGTTCTCTGCGCTGCCCGCTATGAACGACAATGCTCGACTCTCAGGGCGGATTCATATCGGGCCTGATATCGACTATCTGGAGCGCGCATTTGATGCGGCGAAGTATGGCGACTATTCGCCTGAACCCTACATGGACATTACGATTCCCTCGCTTGTTGATCCATCTCTCGCCCCTGGCGGTGCACACGTAATGTCAATCTATGTACAGTTCGCGCCTTACAATTTGAAAAAAGGTGATTGGAATTCGCGGCGCGAAGAGTTTGCCGATAACGTAGTCAACCAACTCTCGACGTATACGCCCAACCTGAAAAACTTGATAGTCGCTCGCAAGGTGATCACGCCATTGGATCTGGAGCAAACCTACGGTCTGAGCGGTGGACATATATTCCACGGCGAACTGTCGCTCGATCAATTCTTTGCTTTTCGTCCACTCATTGGCTGGGCTCAATATCGAACTCCGATCAAAGGACTCTACCTCTGCGGAGCGGGCGCACATCCGGGAGGCGGCGTAACGGGTGGGCCGGGTGCCAATGCAGCTCGCGAGATTATTAAAGATTTTAAAGCGGCGCGTGTTTAGCTTCGTAGGAGTATACGGCGATGATCTTAACCGCAATCAACGCTGACACTCAAGACAGCACCGGGAGCGGTAGCGACCGGATCCTAAACTCAACTGACGGAAAGGCCTACGTCATAGCGTTCGTTGAGTGCACCATCCGGTCGCTCCCGGTTCTGTATTAATCGGAAAGCAATCGACATGACAAAGATTAAACCGAGCCGTAGTTTTGCCAGCGACAATAACGCCGGCGTCCACCCTGCTGTATTGCAGGCGATGGCAGCCGCAAACGAAGGACACGTGGTCGCATACGGCGACGATCCGTACACCGAAGCGGCGGTGCAGAAGTTTCAAGAGCATTTCGGCAAAAGCATCGATGTCTATTTTGTCTTCGGCGGTACCGGCGCGAATGTTCTGGGACTAAAGGCAGTTACCGAACCTTACCATGCGGTCATCTGCGCTGAAACTGCTCACATAAATGTTGATGAGTGTGGCGCGCCTGAAAGCTTTACGGGCTGTAAGCTGCTCGCGGTGCAGACAAAAGATGGCAAGATCACAGTGGACCAGGTAAAGCCATTGCTCGAGGGTGTCGGGTTTGAACATCACGTGCAGCCGCGCGTGATTTCGGTATCGCAATCAACTGAGATGGGCACCGTTTACACGCCCGGCGAGCTGAAGTCTCTTGCCAGGTTCGCTCACAAGCACGACATGCTGTTGCACGTCGACGGCGCGCGAATCGCGAATGCTGCTGCCAGCTTAAATGTGGAAATAAGGGAGATAACCCGGGATGCCGGTGTTGACGTGCTCTCGTTCGGGGGTGCTAAGAACGGAATGA
>JBPCIQ010000057.1:0-5165 GCA_051006135.1 Pyrinomonadaceae bacterium
CATGACGACAGCAATGGTCCCCGGGATTTACGATCCCAGGCTAGCTGACGAGAATGTTGCAGTGTCCACAGAAGATGGGCAAAGGATGGCGCTGCGTTTAGCAGAGGAAGAAGGTTTGTTCGTTGGCAACAGCTCCGGAGCAAATGTCTTTGCGGCGCTCGGATTGGCGCGCAGGCTGCCGCAAGATGCAGTCGTCGTCACAATCCTATGTGATGGGGGTGAGCGGTATATAGAATAAGCATTGGCACCCTGCGATGGGTAAAGACTACTTCATAGAATGATTCACCTTCCAGCACAACAGCGGCAGGAAATCATCGCTCATAGCGAGCGCGATTATCCGTACGAATGCTGCGGGCTCTTGCTCGGTATCTTTGCCGAGGGAGGTGCCAAGGTTTGCTCCGAAACTTACCCCATCTCGAACGCTCGCGAAGAAGAAGCAAAGCGAAACCGATTTCTTATCCGGCCGGAGGAATTGCTGCGAGGTGAGAAATTCGCGACGGGGAAGGGCCTCGAGGTGGTCGGCTTTTATCATTCGCATCCGGATCACCCGGCCGTGCCGTCGCAATATGACCTCGACCATGCCTGGCCGCTCTATTCGTACATTGTTGTCTCAATCAGGTCAGGTCAGGGCGAAGATTTACGTTCATGGGAAATGCAATCAGATCGATCACGCTTCGATGAAGAAGAGATTCTGAAGAGTTGACGAAAGGAATTCGTATGTCAGTCACTATCAGTATACCCACCGCCCTGCGCCAGTTTGCCAGCGGCACGGCGCGAATTGAAGTGGAGGCCAAAACAGCCGGTGAGGCGCTCGATCAGCTAACCTCACAACATGCAGAGCTTCGTCGGCATCTTTACGATGACAAAAACACTCTGCGCAGCTTCGTTAACGTCTATGTCAATGATGAAGACATCCGTCATCAATCCGGCCCAAGTACGCCCGTCAAAGATGGCGACACGCTGATGATAGTTCCGTCGATTGCCGGCGGCGCTATTGCTGAGGCGGATGTTCCAGCCGAGCGGTTGCCCTCGCTTTCTAATGAAGAAATTGCGCGCTACAGCCGCCACCTGATCATGCCGGAGGTAGGCCTCGAAGGTCAGAAACGTTTGAAAGCCGGGAGCGTGCTGATGATTGGCACGGGCGGATTGGGCGCACCGCTCGGGATGTATCTTGCGGCAGCAGGCGTCGGCCGGCTCGGTATTGTCGACTTCGACGTGGTTGACTCGTCGAATCTTCAGCGCCAGATAATTCATGGCACAAAAGACGTGGGGCGTCGGAAGGTCGACTCGGCGCGCGATCGCCTCAACGATATTAATCCCCTTATCGAGATCGAAACGCACGAGGCAAGGCTGACGAGCGACAACGCGCTTGGCCTTTTTAAGAACTACGACATCATTGTTGATGGCACCGACAATTTCCCGACACGATATTTGGTCAACGACGCGTGCGTCTTGACGGGCAAGCCAAACGTCTACGGCTCGATCTTCCGTTTTGAAGGTCAGGTCAGCGTTTTCTGGGCTAACGCTCTTAATGGCAGCGGCGCCTGTTATCGCTGCCTCTATCCTGAACCGCCGCCTCCCGGGCTCGTGCCCTCATGCGCCGAGGGCGGCGTACTTGGCGTGTTACCCGGAATCGTTGGTGCACTTCAGGCCAACGAGACGATCAAGATCATTCTGGGCGCCGGGGACCTACTGGTAAACCGTCTGCTGCTATTCGATGCCTGGGCTTTGAAGTTTCGTGAGTTGAAGTTGCGCAAGGATCCCAATTGCCTGGTCTGTGGCGAGAATCCAACTATTAAGGAGTTAATCGACTATGAAGCGTTCTGCGGTCTGAGCGCAGCTCAACAGGTCGTGGAAACACAACAGGAAGAAATCACGGCCACGGAGCTCCGTCGCCGGCTGGACCGCGGCGACGACATCCAGATTATTGACGTGCGCGAGCCAAACGAATATGAGATCGCCCGCATACCCGGCACAAGGTTAATCCCGCTGGGCCAGGTGGTTACCCGCATGGACGAGATTGATCCTTCGCGGGAGACCGTTTGCCACTGCAAGGCTGGTGTTCGCAGCGCAAAGGCGATCGCGGCATTGAATAGCGCCGGTTTTTCTGGCCGACTTACCAATCTGAAAGGCGGAATCACGGCGTGGTCGGATGAGGTCGATCCTAACGTGCCGAAATATTGACGGGAGGATAACCCGTGCTCGGCGGTGACCGGGGCAAAAATCCGACCGTGCGGGAAGGGCTGAAGGTGCTTACGGGAAGTGTTTGTAGATGTCTTTTCGATTCAAGAAGCGAACGAAAACAACGGCGTCGTTTTCAAGCGCGAGACCAAGGCGATAATCCCCAACTCTGATCCGGAAATAGTTCTTACTGTGCATTGTATGGCTTAGCATTATCCTGTGAAGCTCTCCAGCTGGGGCATGTGCATCGGGTTGCGGTGGAACGAGAGTTCGGAGTTAAATAGCAAACTCAATAAGCCATGGTCGGAACCACTCTGGGGAATTACAAGATTCTCGAAAAACTCGGTGCGGGCGGGCAGGGCACTGTCTACAAAGCTACCGACTCGAAGTTGGGACGCACCGTGGTGATCAAGGTACTTCCCGAAGAACTCACCGCGAAAGAGGCAAATCTGAAGCGCTTTGAACGCGAAGCACGGCTCGCGTCCTCGTTGGACCACCCAAACATCTGCACGATTTTCGATCTGAATGTGATCGACGGAGTCCACTTCATCGCGATGCAGTACGTCGAAGGACGCAATGTGCGGCAGCTGGTCAATGGCCGGCCCCTGGATCTTTCGAGCGCTCTCTCTATTGTCGAGCAGGTGGCGGATGCTCTCGCCGCGGCTCACTCCCAGGGCATTATCCATCGGGACATAAAAGCCGGGAACGTCATGGTAAATAGTAAGGGGCAGGCAAAGATATTGGACTTTGGTCTCGCTAAACTCCTCGACGAACAAGCCGCACAAACTTCCGGAATTCATCGGACCGAGCTCACTGAGGTGGGAGTGCCTTACGGTACCGCCACTTACGCAGCGCCGGAACAAGCTCGGGGTGACCGCGTTGATTCGCGCGCCGACATATTCTCCACAGGCGTCTTGCTCTACGAGATGCTCACGGGCAGCTGGCCCTTCAAGGGTAAGACAGCTATTGACGTGCGCCACGCGGTGTTGCACAACGAGCCCGTGCCACTCGCGCAAGCCCGGCCAGATCCTGTGCCGCCGCGCTTACAACAAATTCTCGACCGTTCGCTGAAAAAGGATCCGCGTGATCGCTATCAGAAAATGAGTGATCTTCGCGACGATCTGCGTGCGGTAGCTCGCGACGTGGCGACAAGTTCGGGAGCGCCTATCGATGATGCGGGCGTACCGGTCGCGCCTCGGCATCTCAATGCGGGTAGCCCGGTGGCGCGCGCGTTCCGCTGGCTCAAAAACGTTACCAGCGCGGAAGGTTCCTACGGTGCGACGTTTCGTCCCACGAGTTCGAGTCAGCCGCCAGAAACCCATGAGACGCAGCAGACCAGCATTGGCGATAGGGAACGCAAGAGCGTCGCGATTCTGCCGTTTAAGAATTTAAGCAACGATCCCGAAACTTCTTTCTATGAGTTTTCGCTAGCCGATGCCGTAATTACCGAACTAGCCCGTGTGCGTTCACTCGTCGTGCGGCCTTCGTCGGCCATCGTGAAATACCAGGGCAAGCAGGTCGATCCCGGCGACGCAGGACGCGAAATGAGTGTCGACGCGATCCTCACTGCAACTTTTCTGCGAGCGGGGGATCGACTGCGAGTTACGGCACAACTCCTTGATGTGCGAACAGGCGAGATTCTCTGGAGCGAACGCATCGACGCCGATGCCAGCGACATCATTGCCGTCCAGGACACTATGGTCCAACAGATTGTTGAAGGATTGCGTTTGGAACTGAGCCCTGACGAGAAAATCGACCTGGCCAAGGGGTCTACTTCGAATGCGGAGGCTTCGGAAGAGTATCTGCGCGGACGCAACTGCCTGGGTCAGTTTATCTATCACACGGTCGCTCGAGAGCACATCGATTCGGCCATCCAACACTTCAAAAACGCAATCCAGCTCGATGCAAACTTTGCACTCGCCTTTTCCGCGTTGGGAAGCTGTTACGTTAACCGCGCCCTAAAAGGTCTGGGCGAGGGAAGTGATCACGATAAGGCACGCGAAGCCTTCGGCAGGGCGCTCGCTCTCGACCCGAAGCTCCTCGAAGCGCGCATGCACATGACCTTTATTTATCTTCATCGGGGCGAGAAGCCGAAAGCGCGCGAAGAAGTTCAACGTTTGCGTGAGGAGTATCCAAATGACGTGGGCGTTCATTTCGTGCGCGGTGTGCTGGCGCGTCTGGATGGCGAGTATGAGCGTGCCCTGCGCAGCTTCGAGCGGATGGTGAGGCTTAACCCGGCTGAACTTGTTGTGGCCAGTTACAATCGGGCCCGCGTTTTCATGTATCGAGGACAGTACGAAGAGGCGTTGAGCGAACTCGACCAGGGGGCGGCGGTCGAGCCCGATCATCCGCTGATCAAGACCTTTCGCGCGTTTGTGCTCTTCTACCGTGGCGAGGTTGACGCCGCAACGCGCACAATTCAACAGGTGCTGGAACGGCAACCGCAAATAGATGGTATCCGCCCGATCCTGGCCATTTTTCTCAGCGCGCAGGGCAGGCATCGCGAGGCGGACGAGCAACTTACGAAAAAGGCCAAAGAAGCGGGGGCCGGTGATCACGACATCGCTTACTGGCTAGCCACTGCCTACTTGCTGCAGGGTCGGCAGGCTGAAGCTTTTCGCTGGCTCGAGATCGCCATCGGTCTTGGAAATGAGAACTATCCGTGGTTTGAGGCAGATTCAAATTGGTCAGATGCGCACGATGACCCGCGGTTTACGCAATTGATGCAGCGGATAAAATCCGGCCGCCTGGCGAGCGAGGGCAAGACTGCATGAAAACTTTTGTGATCGGCGACGTTCATGGTCGTTGTGCGCAGTTGCTCAGTTTGCTCGAGATGCTTCCGCGCGACGAGGCCTCCGACAGACTTGTTTTCCTTGGCGATCTGATTGATCGCGGCCCAGACGCGCCCGGTTGTGTGGATCACGTGCGCAATCTTGCGCGAAATAATCCAGAGCAAGTTACTTGCCTCAGGGGCAATCATGAAC
>JBPCIQ010000058.1:0-7771 GCA_051006135.1 Pyrinomonadaceae bacterium
GCGGGAAAACCGCACGCCGGGGTCTGTGCGGGGGCTGTCGGGTAACTGGCAGTCCTACCGCGATCTAAAGGAGCCCAAATCTGCAGTTTCCCCGCGTCGGAGAGACTGATGAGTCGAGCACCCGAAGACGCTTTGAACTCTACCCGGGTTAACCGGCCAACGATCATTTGAATCTGACTCTGGAGAAAGAGGTGCCGAATGAAGATCTTCCTCAAAAGTTGCAGCACAACTTGGTGTCCGTTCTTACTAATCCTGGTGACCGGCATCGTTAGTTACGCGCAGGCCCAATCCGAATGGCCGCAGTGGGGTGGTCCCGGACGAAACTTCACCTCAAACTCGAAAGGCCTCGCCGCATCGTGGCCGCAGACGGGGCCGAAACAACTCTGGACCCGCACCCTGGGCGAAGGGCACTCGGCAATAGTCGTTGACCGCAACACTCTCTACACGATGTACAGCCAGGGCGAGCAAGAGGTTGTCATCTCGCTCGCCGCAAACACCGGCAAAACAATATGGGAGCACAAGTATGAAGCGCCGACTGCCGGCATAAACTATGAGGCAGGATTGGGTCCACATTCCACTCCTCTTCTAGTAGGCGACCTGCTCTACACGGTTGGGTCAATCGGTAAGCTCCATGCGTTGGAGAAGAAAACTGGCAAGGTCGTCTGGTCTCACGACCTGTATAAAGATCTCGGCGGCAGGAAGATGGATCGCGGCTATTCATGCAGCCCCATCGCCTATAAAAATACTATCATCCTAACGCTAGGGGGCCCGGGACAAACCTTCGTGGCGTTTAATCAGAAAGACGGCAAGGTTGCATGGAAGAACCAAAACCTCGACATGTCTCCGACCTCGCCCATGATCATAAATGTTGATGGCCAGGACCAACTGATCGGTTTCATGGGCAAGGAGATTGCCGGCCTGGATCCAAACAATGGCGGCTTGCTTTGGAGTCACCCACACGTAACCGAGTGGGGACTTAACATCAGCATGCCAGTCTGGGGCAGCGACAATCTTCTATTTCTCTCATCAGCCTACAGTGGCGGCAGTCGGGTGTTGAGGTTGACTCAAAAAGACGGCAAGACCAGTGTCAGCGAACTGTGGTTTCATCGCCGGCTACGCCTTCATCACACCACCGCCATTCGCATCGGTGACCACGTCTACGCCTCGAGCGGAGACTTTGGCCCGGCATTTTTTTCCGCGGTTAATGTCAAAACCGGAGACGTGGCCTTCCAGGATCGAAGTTTTCCGAAAGCCAACTTCCTGCTTGCCGATGGCAAACTGATCATTCTTGACGAGGACGGCAACCTGGCGCTGGCAACGGTCTCGCCGGCGGGGTTGAAAGTCATTTCAAAGACGAGTCTAATGAAGAACCTCGCCTGGACAGTGCCCACGCTGGTTGGGACTAAGCTTTACTTGCGGGATCGGAGAACGATCGCGGCGCTAGATTTGAGTTAACTTGATTAAGACAGCGAAGCGTCTACTCCTTGCAGCGCGCTAACGTCTCAACGCTTTGCCAGGCCGCAGGGTTCTCACGAAACCGACATCAACTAAATCGAAAGGAGGATAAACCTATGAAAGAAATTCTATTAACCGTTGCCTTAGCAATCGCCTTAGTATCTTCGGCAGTAGGGCAAAATAAAACTGAAAGGGGAAAGATTGGGAGTAGTGAAGATGAGATAGCTATTCAACAAGTAATCCAAAATGTGAGTAGAGGGGGAGCCGAAGCTAACGCCAAATTGGCTACCATGGACTATGCTGAGGATGCCGACTGGATGAATGCCTGGGGCATGAGGTGGAAAGGTCGAAAAGTGCTTGAGAGTTTTCAGGCTAGCCGATTCAAAAATCCGAACTACAAGGAACGGCGTGTCACACTGAAAGAACCGGAAATCAGATTTATTCGACCAGACGTGGCATTGGTTCACAGATATGCCGAGACAGAAGGGCAAAAAGACGCGAACGGGCAGGAGATGCCCAAGAGGAGAACTCACGGGTTTCATGTCCTGACAAAAGAGAATGGCAAGTGGTTGATTGTTAGCACTGTTTTCATGGATGAAAATGAACGTGCGCCGCAAAAACCAAAACAGGATCAGTGAATTGAGATCGAAGACAAGGTTTGAGAAGATTGGCTGCCACGAAATGCGCCTAACGCTTGCATCCGACCCCGCGATAGCGTGCCTCTCATGGTGCTTCGTTAGACATCCTGCGAGAGAGAAGGATCAAAATGCGAAAACAAATTCTCGGCTTCACCCTGATGTTGGTTTCAATCACCGTAGCCTACGCTGAGAACTGGCCGCAGTGGCGCGGGCCGAATCTTAATGGTCTGAGCAATGAAAAGAACCTTCCCGCGAAGTGGACCACGGAAGAGAACATCACCTGGAAACTGGCGATGCCTGGCTGGAGCGGCTCGACACCGGTCATCTGGCGTGATCGCATTTTTCTCAATGTCGCCGATGGTAACGATCTTTACCTCTGGAGCGTGGACAGAACGAAAGGCGCCGTCAATTGGAAAAAGTTGCTGGGTAGCGGCAACGTTAAAATGCGTAAGCAAAACATGTCCTCGCCCTCGCCGGCCACGGATGGCAAGAGCGTTTATGTCATGACAGGAACGGGGATTCTTAAAGGCTTTGATTTCAACGGCAAGGAATTGTGGTCGCGCGACATTCAAAAAGATTACGGGGAGTTTGGACTGAACTGGGGTTATGCATCGTCCCCATTGCTGTTTGGGGATTCACTATACGTCCAGGTGCTGCACGGCATGAAGACGGACGATCCTTCCTACTTATTGCGTATCGATGGGAAAAGCGGCAAGACTCTCTGGAAGGCTGAGCGCCCGACCAATGCGCAACGGGAATCGCCCGACTCGTATTCGACGCCCGGGCTGCTGCGCTACGGCAAAACCGTCGAACTGGTAATCACCGGCGGCGATTGTGTTACGGGCCACGACCTGGCAACGGGAAAAGAACTGTGGCGCGCCAACGGTCTTAATCCCGACAACAATCCTTTCTATCGCATCGTCGCCTCTCCGGTAGTCTTCAACGACATTGTGTACGTGCCGACACGCGTCAAACCGCTGCTCGCCGTGCGCGCGGGCGGGCGCGGCGATATCACCAGCTCACACGTGCTTTGGTCGACAGCCAATGGACCTGACGTGCCTACTCCGGTTACCGATGGAAAGTATTTTTATGTTGTGAACGACAAGGGGATCATGTGGTGTCTGGACGCTAAAACGGGCGCGGAGATTTACGCGCAACAACGCATTAAACCGGGCACATACAGCGGCTCGCTAGTGCTGGCGGACGGGAAGATCTACGTAACCAACGAAGAGGGACTCACAACTGTCATCAAGGCTGGACCAACGTTTGAAGTGTTAGCCGAGAACGCGCTGAACGATTACTGTCTCAGCTCTCCGGCCATTTCGGACGGGCAAATTTTCATTCGCACGGCAACAAATCTCTATTGCATCGGCAGGCGGTCCGCCACTCCACTACGGAACCGCGAGCGGTAGCGACCGGATGCTGGATTCAACCCGCATTTTGGACTAGATTTTGGAATCGTAAGAACAGGAGCAGTGTTTAGTGTAAGTCCCGGTCCGCTCGCGGTTCCGTAGTGGAGTCATATCGTCGACGTGGGCCATACTGCACCAGCAACTGACGCCGCTATGGATAGGAGCAAAGGCGGAGTTTGGTAAAATTGATCCAAAGCGCCGCCGCTCCGCTCTGTCGGCGCACTGCAAAGATTGAGACTCTTTCCACGTAAGAATCATTTATCCCCCGCGAGGTGTACGTAATGTTTGTTCAACTTAGCTGGCGACTCCGATTCCTGGTTGGGGTAACGTTGATGGCGACGCTAACTACAACAGCGTTCGCACAGAGTTCCCAACTCGGAAAAGTCGAGTTTCAAACCTCGGCCTCTGAAAAAGCTCAAGCGCACTTTCTGCGCGGTCTGGCGGCGCTTCATTCTTTCTGGTACGAAGAGGCGCTCGAAGCCTTTCGCGAGTCAACCAGGATTGAGCCAGACTTCATGATGGGCTACTGGGGCGAGGCCATGGCCCACAATCACCCGCTCTGGACGGAGCAGGATACCGCAGCAGCGCGCGAGGTGATTAAGAAGATCAAGGAGACAACCAGGCTCACTCCGAGGGAGCGAGCTTACCTGGACGCGGTGAAGATGCTGTATGGCGAGGGCGACAAGCGTGCTCGCGACACGGCCTATTCTGCGGCCATGGAGAAGATCTATCGCGACTCTGCGAATGATCTGGATGCGGCCGCTTTTTCTTCTCTCTCGCTCCTCGGCTTGGTGCGAACTGATGAGAAAAGCTATCGCCTGCAGGCACGGGCGGGAGCCATCGCCATGGATGTTTACGAGAAGAACCCCAACCACCCGGGAGCAGCGCATTACATCATTCACGCCTTCGACGATCCTGAACATGCCATCCTGGCGCTGCCAGCCGCGCGTCGCTACGCAACTATCGCTCCCGAAGCTCATCACGCCCGACACATGCCTTCGCACATCTTCCTGCAACTTGGGATGTGGCCGGAGGCGGCCGCATCGAACGAGTCGGCATGGGAAGCCTCGGATTCGTGGATGAAGCGTAAAAACCTTTCAACCAGCGTGCGCGATTATCACAGTCTCCACTGGCTAATCTATGTGTATTTGCAGCAGGGGCGTTACCGCAAAGCCGAAGGACTGTTGGCACTCATGAAGAAGGTGATGTCCGAAACTACTTACGACAATAAGCTGCGGCCCGGCTATTACGAAAACAACTTTGCGAATATGGCCGCAGCTTTTATTGTTGAAACGGAACGCTGGGATCTCGCAGCCACACTTTTCCCGGGGTCCGCTACTGAAGGACCAGTCACTGCTGCACAGTCTTCGTCGAGCGCTCATGGAGGGCACGGTGGAGCGCAGCCAGTGTCAAGCGATGGACCAGCAACGGTCCGCGCTTCAAACCGGGGCCAGAGGTTGCCTCCTTTCATACGCGGATTGGCCGCCGCCCATGGTGGTTTGGGTGGCTCCGCCGTTGGAACAGAGAATCCTGGCAAACCGGGAAACTTATCCGGCGAGATGGTGTCTAAAACGATCGGCGAACTGGAAGTTGCCGCCGTCGCTGCCTCTGCTAAACGAGACCATGAGCGAGCCGCTGAATTGATAAAACAAGCAATCAGTCTCGAAGAACAGATGGGACCGCCTTCCGGCCCGCCCGGACTAATCAAACCGTCGCACGAGTTGTTTGGCGAGATACTAATGCGAGCCGGCAAGCCCGAGGCGGCCGCAGAGCAGTTTAAGGTTGCATTGCGCAGACAACCTAACCGCGCCCGTTCGTTGCTTGGCGCGGCGCGGGCAGCGCTGCAAAGTGGAGATCAGCGCGGAGCAGCGGCTGCGTATACCAAGCTGTTGGAAGTGTGGCAACACGCGGACGAGGGATTGCCGGAACTGCGCGAGGCGCAGGACTATTTGACGAAGACTAAACTTTAGGTGAGAAACATCCGACGAGCCCGCGAAGTGGGCGACAGCATGAGCCGAGTGAAAACTCAGCGATCCCAAAAGAACCGTTCAAGCTCCGCTAACTTGCGAGTCAGGAAGGGTGGCTTTTTTGGGTTTTTCACCGGTCTCTATCGCGGGCTGGTTAATCCTGAAACACCGCACCCAGTCAGAAACAATTCCCCGAGACAATTCGTAACCATCAGGATTCCAGAAGCAGTAGGCCCGAGGCAGGAGCTTCGCACTTTATTCAGGAGAACCCGAATGGAAATACAACTCACGTGGCACAGAAGACTGACGACGGCGCTCGTCGTTTGCGCCACGGTCATGCTTGCCTTCCAGGGCGTTCTTATGGCTCAGGAAAAGGCCGCAAAGATCGACGAAGTAATGACGGCTGCCCACAAGTATCGGCTCTTTAACGGATCTGTATTGGTGGCCGAGAATGGCAAGGTGATTTACAAAAAGGGCCTTGGCCTGGCGAACATGGAATGGAGTATTCCCAATGCGCCCGAAACGAAATTTCGTCTCGGTTCGATTACCAAGCAATTCACGGCCGCGCTCATTGTGCAGCTGGTCGAGCAAGGAAAAATCAAACTCGACGGCAAAGTCTCGGATTACCTGCCTGCGTATCGGAAAGACATTGGCGAGAAAGTTACCGTTCATCAACTTCTAAACCATACCTCAGGCATTCCAAGCTACACGGGCCTGCCTGGCTTTTTTAATGATGTGAGCCGCAACCCTTTCACCGTTGACGACTTTATTAAGAAGTACGCGAGCAACAATCTGGAATTCGAGCCGGGCAGCAGGTTCTCGTACAACAACTCAGGCTATTTCCTGCTCGGAGCAATAGTAGAAAAAGTTACCGGACAAACTTATGAAAAAGCTCTCAAGGAAAGGATTCTGGATCCACTGGATATGAAGAACACCGGATATGACCACCATGGAACCCTAATCGAAAAGCGCGCCTCCGGATACGAAAAGACCCCGGACGGTTACAAGAACGCGCCCTACCTTGACATGTCCCTCCCCTACGCGGCCGGCGCATTGTATTCGACGGTGGAAGATCTCTATTCGTGGGATCAGGCGCTCTATGCAGACCGCGTGCTTTCGGCCCAGTCGAAAGATCTGATGTTTAAGCCGAACCTGAGCGATTATGCTTACGGGTGGGTTATCACCAAGGCCCGGCTGGGAGCCGGGACAGACACTGCTCCGAAAATTACTCACGGCGGCGGCATCAACGGTTTCAATACCGTCATCGTCCGGTTTCCCGTTGAAAAACATCTAATCGTGTTGCTTGATAACACCTCGCAGGGTGGAAACCTTGATCGGCTCGAGCGAGAGTTGACCAATATCCTTTACAACCAGCCGCACAGCGTACCCAAGATGTCCGTTGCTGAGGCGCTGCACAAGACGATCACCGAAAAAGGGATTGCTGCAGGTCTAACGCAGTATCGGGATCTGAAAGCACGACAGGCGAGCGTCTACGAATTCAGCGAACCGGAGTTGAACCGGCTCGGATATCAACTGCTGCAGGCGAAAAAGCACAACGAAGCTGTCGAAATCTTCAAGCTCAACGTCGCAGAATATCCAAAGGGCTTCAACACCTACGACAGCCTGGGCGAAGCATACATGGTGAGCGGCAACACCGAACTTGCTGTTCAGAATTACAAGAAGTCGCTGGAACTGAATCCTAAAAATACAGGTGCGACCGAGATGCTAAAGCGGCTGGAGAACAAATCAGTCGCTGTAGACCCAAAAGTTTATGACGCTTATGCGGGCGAGTACGAGGTGACGCCAACTTTCATGGTCAAGGTTTTCAAGGAAGGCGACAAACTTATGACGCAGGCCACCGGTCAACCGGCCTTCGAACTTTTCCCGGAAGCAGAGAACAAGTTTTTCCTGCGCGTCGTGAATGCGAAGGTTACTTTTATCAGGGACGAAAAAGGTCAGGTTACGAGTTTGGTCATACACCAGGGCGGGCAAGACATGCCGGGGAAGAAGATTAAGTGACTTACGCCGATGAACGGTTTACAGACTACTGCCCCTGGAGGTTCAAATGAGGCTCCACGGGGCAAGCCCGGGGCATCCTTCTCTTTTGGGCTTGTCCGACCCAGTTTTCTTAATCGCTTGCAAAACGTAAGGTAAAAGAGAACGGTTATCTGGAGGTTCAAAATCTTCCCGCTTGTACTCCGATTTTAGGAATATCTGATGGCGAGGTTGTTAAGCACTTAAGTGAGTACGGAAGTGCCTTGGACGAAGCAGGTCCGCGGCTGTGTGATCACGAGGGAGA
>JBPCIQ010000059.1:0-7623 GCA_051006135.1 Pyrinomonadaceae bacterium
ATCATGGAGAAGGGTTACCCGTTGCTCTGGCAAATGAAGCTTTCCGACGCCTTAATGGGCCTTAACGAAAACAGCAAAAAATACCGACACCTGGTTAAGACCGCAGTAGAGGCAGAACGGAAACGCATGCGTCGCGTCAAGAAACAGGTACCGCAAGCGAAAACAGAACGTGGCAGGAAGCTTCAAAAGGACCACGATCTCCCTGCGGCCATGGCTGACCAGTTGACCGACCAAGGCGTCAAAGAGCCTGAGGAGATTGACGGCGGGAACCTAGTGAATTGAAGCGACGGTTCATTTCAAGCACGGCCCGAAGCTCTGTACAGGCCGGGAACAAGTTTGAGAGCCACTGACCACTCCTCACTTCGTTCTGTTTCGATTGCGTGCCGGCGCCGTCCGTCCCCAGTCATCTATTCGCCGGTCCGGCGCGGCGCGAACGGCGGCGAGGATTTGCTTGATACCGTCCTGATCGTAGAGCCTGCCCCGAAGAATAACGGCTGCGATGCGCCGGGTATTGCGGATGTCCTCAAGCGGGTTGGCCTCAAGGAGAACCAAGTCCGCGACCTTTCCTCTCTCTATCGCACCGACCGAGTCTGCAATGCGCAGAAACCTGGCGGAGCGTCCGGTGGCGCGCTCGATCACTTCGGCGGGCGTCATGCCGAGTTCACTAACAAACAGAGCCATTTCATCGTGAAGCGAGAAACCCGGATAGATGTTTAGCACGGCCACGTCGGAGCCCACGAGCAGGTCCATCCCCGCCTCATGCATTTCGCGAAGATCGCGACGGACCACGTCGTCCCAGATTTTGCGCAGAAATTGGCGGCGCTGATCGTTCGCCTCCAAAACCTGTTCGCGCCAATCGAGGACCAGATACTTCGAAAGATACTGACGCCGCGGATCGAGTTGGCCGTTCTCGTCTTCGACGACGGTGCGCAGCCGCTCCGTGGATGGGAACGTCGCTTCAAAGAGTGTGACGAGCGTAGGTACGATTGCGACCCCTCGCTCAGCGAATCTCCGCCAAATCGCCAGCCTCTCCTCGCGAGTCTGGCCATCGAGTGTCGGATAGAAGCCATGCTCCACTCCGTCCTGGCCCGCGGCAAGCACAACCTCCGGCGGAATGCCGGTAACGTGGCCCACCAGGGGAATGCCGTGAGCGTTGGCTGCTTCGTTGAGCGCCAGGTAGGTTTCGCGATTTTGAACTGTTCGAATCTTGAGGAAATCAAGCTCACGTGCGGCCAGCTCGGCGACGATGCGGCGGGCCTCTTCAGGTGACGCGACCGGGATGCGAATCCGCTCGAAGGGCTCGACCCTTTCTTCCGGCGGATCCTTGCGCATGCGTTCTATGTTGCTCGCTGATTCAAGGTAAGGACCGGCTATGAGCATGCGCGGTCCAAGTCGAAGTCCGGCCCGCACATCTCGACGCCAGCGCAACAGTTCCTCATGATCCCCGCCCGTATCGCGGACGGTCGTCACTCCGTTCGCGACGAACAGCCCGAGCGCAGAGGCACGCGTTTTCGACAGGTGCCCGTGCATTTCGATGAAGCCGGGAAGGAGAAACCTACCGGCGCCTTCGACAACACGCGCGCCCGCGGGAACCACAATCTCCGCTGCCGGTCCGATTGCGACGATGTGTTCGTCGCGAATCAGCACGGTTGCGTTTGCAATCGGCTGAGCCACGGTGCCCGGAATGACCGTCACGTTTCGAATGGCAAGCACGCGGTGAGGTTGGCCCGCAGTCATTTGACCAGCAGTCCTCCGCGACTGACTGGTCGCCTCAGATAAGCCATATTGCAGAGATTGAGCGGTGGCAGGTGCGCCACTGGCTCCGAGCGACGCAATTGAGACTACCGTGGTGGCGAACAGTAATAACTTGGTCGGAGAATTAATCATTTAGTGAAACTTTCTGCAGGAGTAACACTGAGATTTAGGACGCAGCAAAGGCGTGCCGGAAGCGACAAAGACCGTGTTGGTGACGGTTGAGACTTGCATTACGAATTGATTTACGAGTCAATGCTGACTAGTCACATCTGTTTGATGACTGCTGATTACTGATTGCTATCTTAACGATTTACGATTTACTATGCCACGCCTCGTCACCTGTGACTCGCCCAGGAAGACTGTCAGCGAAAGTACGAAAGCATAACGGAATGACTAAGGTTGCGCTTGTGCAGTGGTGGTTGGCGTGCGCTTTGTACGTGCTGGTGGCGATCATGTGGCTCATTCCTGATCGTCGCATCGAAAAAACTCTGACGCATTGACCTCAACCCAGAACCATTAGTAGTGAGCGGTAAGCGGTAGGCATTAACGATGAACGGATACTGAGTTCGGTGAAAGCAAAGCGAGGTTTTCCGAAAGACATTGTGGCCGCCATCCGCGACGGTGCGATTCTTGGCATACGCGCC
Organism: Pyrinomonadaceae bacterium; assembly: GCA_051006135.1. Lineage (GTDB taxonomy): Bacteria > Acidobacteriota > Blastocatellia > Pyrinomonadales > Pyrinomonadaceae > PSRF01. The sequence goes on from JBPCIQ010000059.1 coordinate 2,400, forward strand.
GGCAGCAAGCCACACCGCGTCATCGGAATCTGGGCAGTCGTAGTTGAGAATCGCGTCTTCGTCCGGTCGTGGAGTCAGAAACCTCGGAGCTGGTACCGTACCTTCCTCGAGGAGCCGCGCGGCGTAATTGTGGTCAACGATCGCGAGATTCCCGGCGCGCGGTTTTCACCAAAAGTGAGCGCTTGAAGACGGCCGTCGATCGCGCCTACCGACAGAAATTCAATACCCCAGGCTCAATCCATTTTGTGCGAGGCTTCGCGCACAAGAAGCGGCGCGACACAACGACTGAATTAGTGCCTGATCCTGAAGAATCGATCACGTATGGGCGAGCGAAGCCCGCAAGCACTGGGCTGCCTTCAAAGGCCGAGTAGTGCGTTTCTTCGCGGCTCTCCTGATTCTCGAACATGGAACACGAACTGCCGCTTCGAATCATCTTGGAGAAACCGCCAGGTGAGGTCGACTTCGGCCTGCAAAAGGGTCGGGGCAGCAGTTATGAGACGATCCATAAGCAAAGATTCACAGGGAAAGACCTGCACTTCGAATTCACCGTACGAGTAAAAGCCGGACGCAATGATGAAATACCAAATTTTCTTGGTTCGCTTGTGCAGGGTCCACCAGGTGAGCGATTCATTTACATCGACATCGGCACGTGTGCAGGCCAAACGGATACTGGTTGGAGTCGCCGGTTGAAAATACCGTTGCGCGGTATCAGTTGGGACATGATCGATCGAGTATTAACTGATGAGGAGTCGCTGCTTGAGACTCGGGTTCCCGGCACCGGAAAGGACGGCGGACCAAACTGTGCGACCGTGAAGCCGTTCCCGGGATGGAAACCGGTATCCGGGCGCCGATAGTTGCAGTTAACAGCCGACTGTAAGAAAGGACTCCTCAGAATCGGTGGGCGGTACTAACACTCAAGCAGAAGCTCGCGCGCCAGCGAGAACTTCCTGTCCAATGAAAGGGAAGTGACCTGGTTCTGCATCAAGTCTGCCCAGTTCCTGGCGACATCCATTCCGTCAGGAAAGTGCCGGCATAGCCAATGTAAGGGGAACGGAGTTTCTACGCTTATTTCTCTTTGCAAGAAATTAAGATATCCATATAAAAGCAGTAATCTACTCCTTGACCAGGTATCTTTGGTATCCCGAAATCTGTTAATGTTTAAAGAGGCCTCTATCCGCTACATAAACCCTATCAATGTCCTCATACTGGAAGCCCGAGCTTCTCTGCTACCGCATCGAAGCGGCTGCACTCTCGTTAACTGAAAAGGAGAATGCGCTATGAGTAAGGTGATACTAGTGAACCCGGCAAACGCTACCGTCGGCTACAGCGTGATCACTCCTCGGTGGCTATTTGTCATTGCGGGCGCAACGCCAGTTGAGTTTGCAGGTGATCCGGTCATTGTCGACGAGCCGATTATGTCGTTTGATGCTGACAAGGTCGGTCCGGGTGATATCGTCGGTGTCGGAATCCACACGGCAAACTGCCGGCCCGGTTATCGCGTAGTCCGCGAGGCAAAGAAGCGCGGAGCAACCGTCATCGTCGGCGGCATTCACGCCACCATACTCCCTGAAGAGCCCTTGGAGATGGGCGCTGACGCGGTTGTTAAGGGAAACGCCGATATCATCTGGAGCAAAGTCCTTGAGGACGCTCACCTTGGCAAACTACAACGCGTTTACGACGGTGGGCGAGTGCCGGGAGAACTGATGGCGAAGGCTCGTTGGGATCTGCTGGATCCAAGTAAATACTTGATGGGCTGTATCCAGACCGTAGCGGGCTGTCCTGAGAATTGCAGCTTTTGCTCTGTTTGGGTGACTGATGGTCGGACGCCCCGCTTGCACCTGAATAATCAGATCATTGAGGAAGCAAACGAGCTTTACGCGATGGGTTTCCGCCACGTCTTTTTCTCTGACGACAATTTCACGCCCGCAACTTTGGGTCGTATCGCGAGAGAGACAACCCCGGGCACTCGGGCCATTCTCGAACGTGTACGCGAGGATCGGCTCAAACTATTCGATGAGTACGATCGGTTAGGGCCTCCTGCGCTCTACGGTTTTACGCAAATGACAGCGGAGTGTATCAGTGACGACGAATACCTCGACGCTATGTACAACAAGATGCGCCTCCGCGCCGCACTGGTCGGAGTGGAGTCGTTTACCGAAGAGGGCTTAAAGAACGCGAACAAGACCTGGAACCCGGTGGGACAAAAGATGGTTGAGGCAATTCAAAAGATTCAGAGTCATGGAATCATGGTTCTTGCCTCGATTATTGGCGGTCTCGAGAGTGATACGCTGGCCACTCTTCGGATCATGCGGCAATTCGCGAATGCCTCGGGCACAGCCTTCGCCCAGTTTCCTCTTTACAGCGTGTATCCCGGAACCAAGGACTACCACGAAATGATGCGCGATTGGAAAAATCGTGATCGGGCTGACTACGTGCCAAAACACGCGGTGCAAATCGTTCGTGATAAGTTCTGGCTCGATTATGACCATACCGATGTCGCATTCAAACACCCCACGATAGCAGTTGCAGACCTGATGAAGGAGGTACAGCAGAGTTGGCGCGCCTTTTATGGTTTGAAAGGAATATTCAGGCGCATGCGGAATGGCCCGATGAGCTCGCTATCCCTCAGCAGCAAGGTTGTTTACGGTGTGGCATGTTTGGTGTTCGCGTCGCTTTATCCGGGTGGCATTGCTGCCGATAACGTGCGAAAAACTAAGCTGGGGTTGTTTGCCAGACTCTCAATGCGGGCGGCTATTCGCATGACAAGAAGGACGAGCGACTGGGGGATACGTCCGCGTCGCGAAGCGATCAATGTTCCCCAAAATGAAGTCATTAAGCCCGCTGTTGTCGCATGAACTCTATTCCCTCGCTCAACAGGGTTTGGCGAAGTGAAAGTTTGCGATACGCGCTGAGTTCGGGGCGTCACTCCGTGGGCGCCCCCGGCTTTCGATTTACCCAGTCATTTCGCCAACGCAACGTGGGGTGCCCACGGAGTGACACCCCTACAACTCTAAGTATCCCTGGGCCACATCCGCCAGGCCCAACGACAAATCTACTTGAAGAATGCCGATCGCGTCTTCTAACCCAGACGAAAGTCGGCTCAATTCCCCACTCGCAACTTTTTCAGCAACCCGCTGGGGATCACGTCCGCGGACCAGGCACGCAACGTTGCAATTAGCAGTTTGTGTTACATTCGAACGCGATTCGATCGGCGAGAACAAAACTGACCATCGAACACGCCGCGACGCTCGCGAGATTGGCAAGGCCGACCGGCAGTCCGAGGCGTCCGATAAAAATGCTCATAAAGACCAGGTTGCCTATAATCGAAAACAGGCCACAGGTAAAGTTAAACTTCACCAGCCGGCGAAGAGTTTCCTTTGTCGTTGAAGAGGGACGGTCTCTCCACGTCCAACGCTGATGCCAGACGAAGTTATTTAGCACTGCCAACTCAACGGCGGTGGCGGTCGCCGCGAGATAACTGACTTGAGGCGTGGCGTGGGTGAGAACGAAAAGCACGCCGGTCTGTAAAGCAAAGCCAAGCACGCCGACGAGATTGAATTTTATCCAGTGAAGCATCGGCCGTAAACCAATCTTGCCACAGAGACACAGAGCCTCCGAGAAAACATTCAAGCTAAGTAACCTCAAGGTTGGGAAGGGTGGCTTGCCCCCGCTCCTTTTCAGCCGTCCGATCCAGGCGAGGGCAAGCCACCCTTCCTAACCTTGAGATCTTTGCTAACCTTGAGATCCTTCTTGAAAGTGAGTCTCCGGCGAGCGACCCACCCGCTACCAGAGACCGTGTGAAAACGCATGTGACATGAAGTCAGTACCGTAACGCGGTAGCGTTGGGTCAATGGTTCGAACCACAAATCTACGTGTTATTAGGTAGCTACCGATAGCGACTCTAGAGCACTGGGAGTCGAGATGCGGATGGCCGGACCCGACGCTACCGCGTTACGGTACTGACTTCATGACACTCCGTTGCGTTTTCACACACTCTCTACCGCGTGGCGGTACTGACCTCATGGGACCGCAGCATGAGTGACCGCAAGTATGAATTGCTCTCATCTTTCAGGTAGGCGCTCCAGTACGTAGAGGGCGCGCGTATTCTTTATGGACGAGGCGACCAGGACCATTGCCATCCACACTATCGCGATCACGCCGCCCACGTCGTAGAGCAAGTATTGATGTCCGAATATACGCGTATGCGGACGGTAGATCAGGAAGATGTTGCCAATGATAAGTAGTAGACGCATCTCGGTAGGACCCATCTTCCATTGCGAGATCTTGAAGATGCCGAGCGAGTAAGCAGCTAAATAAGAATTGATCGCCAACATCAAAAAAACGATCAACGTCGCAGCGGCAACTCGTTCGGTCATGTAGCCGGAAAGAGCCAGCCCGAAAATCAGAAACATCGTGCCGAAGGTATCTATGATGTGGTCCACATAAAAACCATACCGCGGCCGCTGCCTATCTCGGTAGCGCGCGAGGGTCCCATCCAAACTGTCGCCAAACCAGTTGAGAAATATGAAAAGGTTTACGAGGTGCAGCATCAGCGGATTCTGCCTGCTCAACGCATAGCCCACACCGGCCAGGAACATAGACACGAGCCCGAGGAGCGACAGGTGGTCTGAATTCACCCAGGCAGGCATGCGGCGCGCGAGTCCACGAAGTGCTGTTCGTTCGAGTGGAGCCAATACACTAGTCTGCTCTCGCCTGGCGTCCTGGAAATCATTATTTTTCTTGCTTATTTGCATCAGTGCTCCGTTTAACTATCTCCACACTTGCCACAAGAGATTGGGCAACCGCCATGCCTCGCGTTCCAGATGACATGCGGCAGGTTCAAGGTGAGTAATGTTTAGTGATTAGGGCTTTGTTTGGCGGAGATTCTCGGCTGACTAGCATATGGATTGCAATGGTTTAATGGCATTTGGAGCAACCACGCTGCACGTCACGGAAAGGCAAGGATGAAGGATGAAGGATGAAGGACCTCTGCTTCTGTCTAAAACCAGCAGTATCACCTCTCTAAATTAATTGACCACTCAATTCATTTTCACCCTCCAAAGGAGTTTCCCATGGTTCGCAATTGGTCGAACCTTGATCTCCCATGCGTTGCTGAGTGGCTTTCAAGCTTGAGGCGGGGACAGGGTCCACCTTCCCGACCTTGAGATTACCCACGAGCCTTTTAGCATCAAGAATTGAGTTTTCACAGCCTTTACCGCGAGGT
>JBPCIQ010000060.1:0-38385 GCA_051006135.1 Pyrinomonadaceae bacterium
TCGGTATAGACAGGGCTGGACAGCCTGCTTAAGATTCGTAATTAGAAGGTCGCCGGTTCAACTCCGGCAGCCGGCTCCAGGTAAGAATAATCCATACAATATGTTATCAGCGCAAGGCTAGCGCGCAAGAGCGTTGGCCTGTCTTTTGTGTGCCTATTGTGGGCCGGTACTGGAGAGCCGAGGGGTTTTCGGCGGTCTCAGGAGGTAACCACGATCGCATGTGGTGTATAGCTTTAAGGACTTCCAAGCTAAGAATTCTGGTTGTTGGACTCGATTCGAACTACTCTTCTCAGTCTTCCTGGTAACCTCAGGCATCTTTTATTTGCATCAGACCATCTGACCACGGTTTCAAAGTAGCAGGTAAGGGCACGGTAGCCCATAAGGACCGGAATTGCCGCATGACCAATCAACAGCGGGCGGTAATTGATTCCCATGCCTGACCTCTCGAGCTGTGAGAATTGGGGCCCTAGACAGACCCCTTCACGAGCGACAGAATCTGGCAACTGGTTCGGATATTTCCAAGACCGATAATAGGGATCCCGGCAGCCTGCCAAATTTTTGCTGAATTGGGTGTCGGTGGCTGTGACAGAGTGGCTGTGACAGAGTGGCTGTGACAGAGTTGACACAGTCTGACAATGGGTATATAAAGCTTCAAGAAACAAAAGCTACGAAGGCTCTTATTGGCTTAATCCTTACGAGAGTTCTGGGTTACGAGTCTTCTTCAGAGGTCAGTTTCCCGACTCCGACCTCCACTTATTCAGCTGAAAAACTTTTAGCGATTCAGCGGGGTTCGGATCCAACCTAAAGTTGCGGTCTTGCGCGCACAGATAACGCTTTAGGACAAGAGGATTCGGCCTCCTTAATCACACTCCTGATGAATTCTTCTCAGGTGCAGCTGGCCATGAAAACTGAAGAGTTCGATCTCTTTTTACGAGAACTCCTGGGTGCGGATATGAGCATGAACGAAACTGCGAAAAACTACGGACTGCCCGACGTAATAGCGAGCCTTTGCAAAAGCGGCAGCACTGGCAGGCTTCAGATCAACGCGGGGTCCACGCGTGGTGCTTTCTTCTTCAAGGATGGTCAGTTAGTTGACGCCCGAGTGGGCACGTTGATCGGCTTCGCGGCTGTTAACCTCGCCGTTTCAAGCGGAGCCATTGTTCTTAATTTCGATTCATCAATTGAACCCCCGGCACCGCGTTTTACAGATCCTAATGAACGAAGGCTTCTGAAGACGCGCTTTGGTATTGATACTGCGGGAGCGGAGGTGCAATCTGCGCAGCGCAGCGGGGGTGAGCGTAGGCTTTCGTTAGTAGCCCAAGCTTCGGCAGTTCCCCCTTGGCTTCAACCGCCGGCGAAAACGGAGATACCTGTACCAACCGCTAGCGGCGCTCCGTTGGATGATGCTGGAGTTGTCCCCAGTTATGCGAGCACTCAATTGAAGATCGCCGCGGCCCCGCTGAATGTTGCACCCACTCCATTAATTCCCCCCCCCGCTGCGACCGCTCCACAGAGGGATGCCAGCGTTCCCGCGCAAGAGACGATCGTCCCTCTGAACGTGGCAAGCACTTCCTCGAACCTTACGACAGCAGCACTGCGAGATACGGTCGTTCCCCTTAAAATTGCCGGCCCCCGCCCGAGACCTGCGATCGCTGCAAAGCAAGAGGCGGTCGTCCCCATGAACGCTGTGGGCACTCCTCCGCAGACAGCAACTGCCTCACTGCGTAACGTGACCGCTCTGTTGAAGGATATAAGTGTTCTCTTGGTGGCGGAAAGGGAAGCCATAATCAGTTTGAGCGAATCCGCCAAAAAAGCTCTTACTTCGATACTGTCCCCTCAAACACTTTCGCTCGTGAAGACACATGCAAAAGCGAGTTCATTGGCGGTACAGAAGAAGCTGGCTTCCGTTTGGCAGTCACTCCAGGCGCTCGACAAGCAGTCAGTCAGTTACGTAAGGAACAAAAAAACAGCCGTTAGGGCAGCTTCGATCGCTCTAATTCTCATTCTAGCCGCGGTGGGTTTTGCGTCATATTGGAGCAAAGGAAAGGAAACGCTACCGTTGGAGTTCTCACCCCCGCCGGCAGCGAGCTCATTGCGAATTCCTGCCGTCGCTCCACCCAAGACGCCAAGACCATCCAAGACGTTAAGCGACGAGCAAAGAATTACGACAAAACCCCTTACTAAGGTGCCCTCAGAGGCGGTGCGGGTTAGACAGGATTCTCCACCCACTTCAGAAACTACTATTCGGCAGCTTCGCGCAACCGGCAGTGCAGCCGATACAAACAAAACAATTTCTCGTGAGACAGTCGCGGATGGGACTTCTGAGACAAAGGAGAGCGGTACTGCTGAAGTAGCAACGAGTCAGACTCATGAGGAAAAGCAGTTAGCTAAGCCGTCTTCCCGGGGAATTGCAGTAAAAGTACGAGTTGAGGGGGGCCGAGTATCCGAGGCCTTTATAAAGAATCCTCGTCCTGGTCTGGAAGCCTACGAAGCGACTGCGCTTCGGCTTGCACGCCAACGTCGCTATTCCAAAGAAACAACTACTACCCAGACCTTAGTCTTTCAGGTAAATGGTGAGCATTGAGGAGATTCTTATGAATAAGGCACTGACATTTGCACTTTGTCTTTGTTTCCTGGTGGTCGGGTTTAGTCGATCCAGTCAGGCACAAAATACGGCTACTTCCACTCTGGCATCTGTCTCATCGGAGAGCGGCAATAAGGACCAGGATGGACTCACTGGTCCTGTACGCCGTGTTCGAACCGAAACGGCGCGGGTTATGGTGAAAGCTGGCAAGATGGTCGAGGGTCCGCGGGTACTGCGAAGCATTACGACTTACGATCCAAAAGGCCTAAAGATCGATTCGGTCGCGTACCCTATGGAAGGCGCTACCTTGCCGGGCAAGGAACAGTATCAATACGACACCAAGGGCAACATCGTCCAAATGATTTTGCGCGGCGACGACGGCGCAATCCTCACCAAAGAGAACTATGAGTACGAATTTGACGAGCTGGGAAATTGGAAGAAGATGACCAGCTCAGTTGCGGTCTATGAAGATGGCAAGGTGAGCTACGAACCCATTGAAGTTACTTATCGCACGATTACTTACTACTACGGGCAGGAGGTCGATAAGTTAGCCGCATCCGCCCCCAAGGCCCACGTTCGTGCGCCCGGAACTTCTGCTGCCTCTAGAGGTGGAACTGCCACGTCTTTGAGGAAATCAATAGCGCCAGCAAAACTCGTTAGGGAGGAGGTCAGGACACCACCGCCTGTTACCGAAAAGAAAGTGGCCACCGATGAACCTCCAACTACCGTTCCCGACAAGAAAGCGGCCGCTGAGGAATCTTCCAGTCCTGTTTCAGACAAGAAAACCGCCCCCGAACAGCCTGCCGCAACAACTCCGGACGCCGCAGTCTCAGTCAACCATGTGACTGAAGAGGTGCTTAAAGGCGCTGCGATCAACCTGCCCAAGCCCGAATATCCCACGGCGGCCAGGCTTACTCTCGCTGGAGGTAAAGTTGAGGTTCATATCATTGTAGATGAGAAGGGAGAAGTGGTAACTGCACGTTCGATGTCGGGGAATCCTCTGTTAACCGATGCGGCAGAAACAGCGGCCCGTAAAGCAACTTTCTCGCGGGCAAAACTCTCCGCCGAGCCGGGACGGGTATACGGTGTGATCAATTACGACTTCGGTGTTCCCGCCGGGGAAGTTTCTTCTATCACAACTAATACTATGAGTGTTCCACCGGCCGAGAATACAAAGAACAGTGTAAGCGAAGGAACCTCAAGGCCGGTTTCGACTACGCCGCAAAGCGTCTCCCCTAACCCCGAGGCGGCCAACGGAACCAATTCCTCAGAACCGGCGAAGGCGCGCTACGAGAGAGCTCTAACCTATCTTTCACCAAATGCGAACGCGGACGGCGTAACAGCGCTCAAAGAAGCCATCCAACGCAATCCCAATGACGGCATGGCATACCGGAAGCTGGGCATCGCTTATTCTGGTCTGGGTCAACATAAAGAAGCCATCGCCGTATTCAAGATGGCAATCCGGATCAGCCCGGAGATGCTTGCTGCGGAAGGCTATCACCACCTGGGCCACTCCTACGTCGCACTTGGTAAAGATTCGAATGCGCTCACTGCTTTTAAGCAAGCGATGTACATCATGCGAGAGGAAGCACTTGACCCGGAACGAAAAAAGATGCAGCAACCCCGATCGTTTGAGGAACTGCATTACAGCCTTAGTCTCGCATACATTCGCCTGGGACGTTACCAGGAAGCGATTAAGGAACTGACGCAGGTGATCGCATTGAATCCAAAACTTGCCGAAGCTTATTACGGCCTTGCGGTTGCTTACATTGAGATCGGTGATCGAAGATCTGCGGAGAAGCAACGGACCACTCTCGCGTCGTTGAACCCAGCGCTTGCAGACAAGGTTGCCTCAGCCCTGGCCAGTCATGGGCAGCGGCGCCTTGGGTTTGATCAGAATGCTCGCTGTCTTACTATCTCATGTCGCTAAGGCGCCCAAGACTGGACGGCTGATCGCGTTGGGTGCGGGCTGCTGAAGGCGGAATGCCGCTTTGACACCTACGATTCAACGCCCTGGCTGGAAGAGAAACTCCTACCACTGAACGTGTCTAAGGGAACCTTAATCGTCCTGCATCGGCTGCTGCCTCACAACAGTCTGGCCAATGAGTCCGCGAAATCGCGACCTGCCCACACGCTGCATTTGATCATAACTCCGTTTTTGGCCTCGCTTGAAGCACAACTAACAGACGCGGAAACTACGCAGCGGTGAACGGTTATCATCGGCCCATGACGAGTAGAGCGAAGAAAGACAAACCTCAACAAACCATCTGTGATGGCGCGCGCAAGACTGCCATGCCGCCGGTTATCCAGCCTATGTTGGCAACGCTCGTTGACGAACCCTTTTCTGATCCTGAATGGCTCTTTGAAACAAAGTTGGACGGTGTGCGAGCTGTCTGTTTTATTAGAAATGGTAAGGCAAGCTTTGTCTCGCGGAACCAGATCGAGATGACGACGCAATATCCTGAGTTAGCAAGTATTGCTGAAAGCGTGAGCTCAGCAGACGCGATCCTGGACGGTGAGATTGTCGCGTTGGACGGGCGTGGCGTCTCGAGATTTCAGTTGCTGCAACCGCGCCTCGGTCGAAAGAACTCCGGCGAAATCGCACGACTCGCAGCCACAACCCGAATTGTTTATTACGTCTTTGACCTGCTCTACCTGAATGGCTCTGACTTGACAGCGTGTAAGTTACTAGATCGAAAAACCACGCTGGGAAGGATTCTAAGACCTTCCAAAAACGTACGGTATTCCGACCACATCATTGGCGAGGGCGAGAAGCTTTTCAAGGAGGTGGCCAAAGTTCCTCTGGAAGGAATGATCGCCAAACGACTCGCGAGTAAGTATGTGCCGCGGCGCAGCAGAGATTGGTTAAAGATAAAAACTATTCAACAGTCTGAGGTCGTCATTGGTGGTTACACGCAGCCGCGCAACTCAAGGTCATATTTCGGCGCCCTGGTTGTCGGTCTCTATCGTGACGGCAAACTCCAGTATGTTGCCCACACCGGGGGCGGTTTCCATCAACAAACACTAGCCGAGACTTACAGGCTATTGCAGCCGTTGAAAACGAAGGACTGCCCCTTTGTCGAGAAACCAAAAACTAACGAACCGGTTCAGTGGGTAAAACCCAAGCTGGTGGCCCAGGTAAAGTTCTCTGAATGGACGGCTGACCAGCGAATGCGTCATCCAATCTTCCTGGGCTTGCGCCAGGACAAGAAACCCGAAGAGGGCACCTTCGAAATAAAGCGCGAAACAGACCAGGTGTTGACTAAGCTTGGGCGCAAATACAAACGCTAATGCGTGTGCTTATTAGCAGCACAATCCTTCTCCCGCACACCTTCGCGTGACCATCAACAGCAGTCTCGCGTCCAACGCCCAGATCGCCTTATAAATTCAGTTAAATCAGCAGGTTAAGAACTTGGCCGGAGCAGCCCGCGGAAGATTCCCTGAACGGCGACCTGCTTTGCTGCCAAGGTCAGGGGTTGGAGCTGCGAGTTGGCGGGGTGAAGTTCGACGTTAGCGCCGCGACGGTAGATACGTTTGAGCGTAGCCTGGTTTTCATCAACAAGAAGGGCCACTACAATCTCACCATCACGCGCGTCCGTACGGTTCTCGATCAGGGCGATATCGCCGTCGCAGATATGCTCGTCGATCATGGAATCGCCTTTCACGCGCAAGGCGTAGATTCGATCCGGGCGAACACGTCCGAGTAAGAATCGTGGGACCGGAATCGTCTCCTCGTATTCAACGACATCCAGTGGCGCACCAGCAGCAATCCTGCCAAGCAGTTTAACTTCGCAAAGCGCCTCATTGTCATCAGTAGTTACCTTCAGCGCAAACGAACCATCCTCGTGCGTGCGAGTCAGCAAACCGCGTCGCTCAAGTGCGGCGACGTGCTTTGCGATCGTTGCCCTGGACTTAACTCCGAAGTGTCTAGCTATTTGCGTGTACGAGGGTTCGTATCCATGACGCTCCAGGAAGGTACTGATGTAATCGAGAATTTCTTTTTGTCGCTGTGTACGTGGCAACATAAGTCCGGCAATTCCCGATCAGCAAAACCAATTTGATGAAGAGCAGCCCCTGAAGGTGATGAACGCATTCTATGGCGCGCAAACAAAAGCGTCAAGCAATTGCTGCGCGCCAACGAATGAAACGGACTTCGATGTTAGCGAATGGAATAGCGGGCGAGCGTGCGGGGGACAATGCGAACACTTGCGGGCATCCGGCTAAGCGTCATCGGCTTTCCGGTCAGGACCTCGGTTGCCTTCTTGCCGTAGACGGCTTCATTGAGATCATTGTCCGGACTAATTACAGCGCCCTTTAAAGCCGCGCCAATGAAGGCTCCCTTACTGCGAGAGTATGAAAGGATGCCGGCGTCTAATGTAGTATTAGTCGAAGCTGCTGCTTCGCGCCCCACAGGACCTGCGGCAATTCCTACCTCACCACCCATCTCAAATTTGTCCTCAAGCAGGCCCTTCACGCCATCTTCGTTCATGATCAGCAATACATAGTCGCTTTTTTGAGCCCCAATCTGTGCCCCAAAGCTGCCGCCGCTCAGATTGAAAAACGCCGGCGCGCTCCACCCTCCCTTTACGCGTTTGCTGATTACTCCCTGACCACCCCGGCCGCCGAAGATAAAAGCGGCTTTTATCACCCCTGGAAAAACAGCGATCGCCTCCGCCTTGTTCAGCAGTTCCTTAGGGATGGCCTTGTCGCGCACGTTCATTATTTCGGTGAACGTCTTTGCCGCCTCGCTTGAGTGGCGCGCAGCGTCTTGCATCCTCGTCTTCTTCTGTGCTCGCGCCTCAATGCCGGATAGTGCCAGTATCAGCACAACACCTACTGTTCCCATCGTAATCGTTCGAATCGCCTTCATTAATTACACCCTCCCTCTAGTATTCTTTTTAAATTCAACTGAGTTATCGAGACAAGCGCCCACCCTGAACTCACTAAGTCTCTTCCCCCGTCTATTTGAGTCTCAATACTACACGCGCCAGCGCGATAACGGTAGAACAGCTTATCCTTATTTTATGGCATCAAGGTGATTACCCACCGAGCGCCGCCGCTACCGTGACTCGTGTCAGCCAGGTCACTGACTATCCGAATACTTTTCGATGATAATCTCACGCACCTGTTCCGGAGTTAGTCTTTGCTCTTTCTGCAACCGGTACGCCAGCAACGCTTCATCTACACACACAGCACAATGGGCTGCATGATCATCGACGAAGCAGGTCTGGAGGCTCTTGTGTCCAAATGATTGGTCACAATGGCAATAGCAGGGGAGTTGAGCCAGCGTTTGCGGAATCTGCTTCGCTACCATATAAGCCTCCCGTGTTTTGCCCACGAACTGAGCTGGCGTGAGTGTGGGCGCCAACTGCTGCGCTTGCGAAGCGGTTTGAAAGGCCGGCACTTGACCGATCGCGGGGGAATGGCTATGAGCCGTCTCAGAATGCGAAGCTGCCGGTTGGGATTCCGCCGAGCGCGGTTTAGATTCCACGGCAGTTTCGCGGTTTTTGGCGGGCCGATTCTCGCTGGATCCTGCCAGCAACAGTCCCGCAACTCCAAGCACCAGCACAGAAACTACTATCCATAGAATTCGATTCTTCATAAGATTTATCCTACTCTGTTTCGTCTGGAAATCATTGTTTGTGCTGGGAGAGCGAGCATCGATGAACCCGGCTTACACATTAGTCGCCCGCTCTCCCAGCAACCTACCTTAGCTACCCTTGTTTCTGCTTGGCTTTCATCTTCATGTTGCAAGCATCGCCGTTGCAACAGCAGCAACCATCTTTGGCTGAATGGTCTTTGGTGTGATTCTTCGTAGAGCAAGAATCACCCTGGCAGCAACATGATTCCATTGCGCAACATGATTCAGTCTTCGCTTTTGGGTCGGGCTGTGACGCGTTCTGAGCGAAGCTTATGGTTGACACGGCAGCAGCAAGCCCAAGCGCAAGGCCAAGGGCAAATCCTCGAAGGTTTTTCATTTTCATTCTCCTGTTAGAAAGATTATTGCCTGATATCAGTGAACACACTGATAAGTGAACAAATAGCGACAGACAGGATGTCTGTCCCAGGCAGGCAGATCTCTAAATCAGGAAGACACAGCAGCGGAGGTAAGTATGTCCACGATTAGGGAATCGGCGTAGGCTGGATAGTGAGATCGTTTGGTCGAAAGAAGTTGCCGAAGGAAACGCCAGGTGCGCGATTGCCGGAGCAGCTTTCACTTCGATAGTGCGGCTCTTTGCAGCCACTGCGGTTCTGCTCACGGCGAGCGGACAGTCTTTCATGCCGGATGAAGGCTTGCCGGGCGTGATTAGTGTCGTGGACTTCATTTCTGCAGGGCCGTTTCTCTGAGCTTCGGGTTTGCTTTCATTGGGACTTCGACTCCGGCGCGGGCGGCTCGCGGGGGACCCCGGATTCTTGCCGTGAGATTTCCCTGAAGAGCAGGAGTGTTCGGAAACTACCAGGGTGAATTTGCGCTCTGAATGCCGCTCTGCGTACGCACTGCGGTTGGTAGCACTCGCTACCCTACCCTCGCAGCCAAACACGCAACCAACGCCGGCAACCCAAAGGCTAAGTACGGGGGCCAGAACATATCGAACAATTCTCGCTGAGGATAAAGACCACATGTTGTTACTCAGTTTAAGCTCATGCGGTTGGGCCTGTCGAGACTCAACCGCTTCGGTGAAAGAATCAGCGTAAACGCTGAGCTTTCCAATAAGGATTCACTTTCAAGTCTTTCGGTCTTTCAGGGGATGTCATCTTTTTGTAACGATTTTGAGGCGAATTAATATGGGCTGCCCGCGTCCCGGGACTTTTGGTTTAGACTGAGCAATCTGAAGCTGAATAGAAAGGTTTCGTATGGAGATCGATAAAAGCAAAATTAGAACACAGGAAGACCTTGATGAGCCTGCTCCGATAGATCAGGTTGAGGAACGAGTCGAAGCTGAGATGAAGGTCATTGAGGGCAAGGCTAAGGAACAAGTTGCGCACGGCCTGCAAGACGAAAACCTGGAGCGCGAGGCCAATCGGCTCAAAGAAGAAGGTGAACGTGAGTTGCAATCAGTGAAAGATGCGGCAGCCGAAAAGGAGAACTCTTAATCAGAGAGCTTTTCATTCAGTGCCTCTTCAATTGCCTGCCGAAGTTGCGGTGGAGTACTGGCTGCGCTGAAACCCACGAATCTTTTCAGAATTCGGCCGTCACGAGAGATTACAAAGCTCTGCGGAATCGCGTCTCGCCCCTGCGCCAGAGTCGCCCCTACCTCAGGAGTGATCCAACCCACGCGATAGTTCATGTTGAAAGCCTGAACAAAGCGTCGGACGCTCTCGACCGAAGCTTCAGGGTCTTCAGTTGACAGGCCCACCACCTCCAAGCCTTTAGAACGATATTCGTTGTAAAGCTTAACCAGTTCGGGAATCTCTAGCCGGCACGGACCGCACCACGTGGCCCAAACATTTAGCAGCAGGACCTTGCCACCGTAGTCGGAAAGTTTGATCGGACTGCCCGCCAGCGCCTTCATCTCAACGTCAAGCACCGTTGCTGGTAATGCTGGTGCATCTGCTGTTGCGGCAGATCCAGAGCGGGAGGAATTGGGTGGTGCCTTTCGAACGGGGTCTCTGCTTGCGATTTCATCGGTGGAATTACAGCTTGAAGCGCCAAACATGGCGATTAGCGATAAGACGAGAACAGTCAGGGCCAGGCGAGCAGGAGTGAAGAAGTGGCTCTTTGTCCTGGTCAATTTTTTTTCTACAGACATTCTATATTCCTGATTGATTGCAGCGCGACTAAATCCACCGCGGTCTCGACATACCTGGAGCGAAACGATCAATACGCATCACTATTTATTGAAAGTGAGCATACCATTCTAGTTCCGCCAACCAAAGTTTGAGAAACCCTAAGCCTTTGCCCATTCCTCCATCAGTTCAATTGTTGTTAAATCTGAAGGACTCGAGGATCAGAGGCATCTCCCCTTTCTCGCCCACATCTTCGACGCCGGACAATTCAGGAGCTAATGAAGTCGCAAGCATACTCAGCGTCGCACCAGCCGCTTTCCCCTTGACTCCAGTCGGCAGGAATATTACGCGGCCCCATATATCGATATCTCCCTTCTCAGTTCCCTTCGACGAACTTATGAATAGAAACTCGTAACCCGGAAGAGAGTTTACCGTGGTAGGGCCCTCGGACACCTTGCGATACTCCGGAAAACTCTTCGACAGGCCTGATCCGAACGTCTCTACCAACTGAGGAAAGGTAGGCTCGTCCGTCGCAAAGCTGCCTCCGCTCGTGTACCAACCAACCGCAAAGTTCTCCTGTGTGAAATCTGGGGGCAGTCTCCGCTCGACCTTCACAAAATTGTTCGAGCCCGTCACTCCGGCATTCGCATCAGTCTCCCAGGATTTTGGATAATAAAACGAGAAATCAATGTAGTGCGTCGCCAGTTTTCCATCGAGCCTATCTTTTGAATTGGTGAATTTGGCGGCGCTGGCGGGAGGCACAAACACATCGTTTGCCGCATCGTTTATTGCAGCGTTGTTGTTCTGAGCTGCCGGGTTATTGTTTGCCGTCGTACCAGTGCTGTCCTGTCGCGTAACCGCTGAGCGCTGGAGAAACTCATCAACTCTAGGCTTTAAGATATAGATGAGAGCTGCAACAACACCAAGTCCCAACAACAGGAACAATAGCAGCGCGCCCAGAATCCATGGTAGCCAGGATTTTTTCTTGACTTGAGAGACTGGTGCCGAAGCTGAGGGCATTGCCGGCCCTCGCGCGGCCGGAGGCGATGCACGCTCAACACCAGACGGCGAAACTGCCGGAGTACTGCTTGGCGGGTTCTTTGTTGGCGGTGGCGGCGCAACGCTGGTTGGCGGACTGCCTGCGGGCGCAAAAAGGGTCGCCCCCGTATCTGGAGGCTTCTGGACCTCGGGTGCCTTCTTGATTTCAGGGGGCTTAGCGCTTTTTGGAACTTTGTCACGCCGCTCCTGCGGCATGAGCATTTCAAGATCAGCCGGGTTGACTCGAATAGTGGCGTTAGGATCCACGGTAGGCTCGCCAATCAAAACGCCGCCATCAACAGTGCAAAACTTCTGGCTCTCGTCGGGAAAAGTACGACTGCATTTTGGGCAGTGCTTCATAGAAAGGCCTCTCTCATGTTTTCAACTACGCTCAACGTGAGCGCGCCTGGGAAAGTTTCTTTTCCAACTCTTTATTTCCGGGATCAAGCTCAAGCGCCCGTTGGTAAGCCCGGTCAGCATTGGCCTTCTGGTCGGCTTTCAAGTAACCATCGCCCACTCCAGCGAATCCGAAGGCTCCCGCTAGTTGCTTACGATCCCCTACGGATGCAAACCCCGCGGCCCGTTCATAAATAACCTCCGCTTCCGCGAAAAGGTCCATTGCCAGATAGGCGCGGCCCAACAGATTGAAGGGCTCAAAATAACGCGGACTAACTTCAGTGGCAGTCTTCAAATACGGCTCGGCCTCCTTATATCTCTTAAAGACGATCAGCATTCTGCCCATCAAGAGAAGGGACGTCGGGTTGTGGTCATCAAGCTCGAGCGCACGCTTCAAAACCGGCACAGATTTCTCCCACTGCTGTTCGGCCTGTAACGATTCAGCAATCAGGTTGAGTGTTGCCGGATCTTTCGCGAGTCCAATGGCTCGATCGTAAAGCGGAGCCGCTTCCTCGCTACGTCCGAGTCTTTTCAACACGCGTGCCAGGTGCGCGTAGGCTACGGCAAACTCCGGATCCAGCTCAACCGCACGACGATACGCGCGTTCAGTTTCCGTGCTAAATGATCCTCGGGTCTGCAATGCCACGCCCAACCGATCCCAGGCCACGGCATTATTCGGCTGTAACTGAACAGCCTTTCGAGCAGCACCTTCAGCTTCCGCGAAGCGCTTCGCGTTACCAGCACCCGTGCGCGGTTGGACCAGAACCACACTGAGGGCAACGAAACCATCGACATCGGCAGGATTCCAGCTAACCGCATTGCGATAGGCAAGCTCAGCATCTTCCCAGCGTTGCTGATCGGTATTGACGTTTCCTAAACCGTAAGCGGCCCGACTATCCCGCGGGTTGATCTTGAGCACACTTTGATACGCTTCTTCTGCCTCTGCATAGCTCCGGGCGTCGCGGAATTGATTGCCCTTTTCCAGTAAGGCTTCTGATCGCTCCCCCGCCTCCGCGGTACTCGCCCTGGCGGTGCGTGACCTGGCTTTGTTTGAGGGCTTGGTGATCGCAGTTGAGGTTTTGCTTGCACGCCTTTTTATCTCGGGATTCCGGGGCCGAAAGATGCCTGCCCCACCCCCAACATCCCCGCCGACAGTTTGGGCAAACAAACCCGTGCCCGGCAGGAACAAGGTCAAACAAAGCACACCGGAAATCCGAACTGCGCGCATTATCGCGTAAGCTTTCATTGGTCTTCTCCTCTAGGTCTGAGTCGGGGGAGATTGATACCTGGGCCATACGTGCAGATTGCTTCTAACCAGCCTCGTCTTCAGGGGAAAGCCATAGAAAAAATCGCCGCTAAAGGATTGTAGATCAATCGTCGTGGGATTTTCTAACTGAATGTCTCTCAACCGAGCCGGAAAACTTTACTCACTGGGCAGAGCGGACGAGGCGGAAGCCCCAGTTTGGATGTCTCAAGGTAGGTTCATACCAATCACGATAGGTTGCCGAGACGGGTACTTGGCGGTCGTTTGGATCGCTTGAGTAAGACCCGCCGCGTGCAACAACCGATTCCTTGTAGGCTCCGGGAATCGCGGCAGAACCTCCTGTGTAGAGAGATGCTTTAGATGAAGTCCACTCCCAAACGTTTCCAATCAGGTCTAACACACCCCAGCGGTTCGCGCCTTGCGAGTAGGAGCCTACGAGTCTCGGGCTTGCCTCTTTAACTACCGCCCGCTTCTCCTCGAAGCGATTGCCCCAGGGATAGAGCCGATACTCACCGCCACTGCGAGCCGCATACTCCCACTCCTCCTCGGTGGGCAAGCGGTACTCCACACCGTCTCGCTTTGAGCGCCAAGCAGCAAACGCTTGCGCGTCTATCGGCGAAACGTTCACAACGGGCCACTGCTCCTGACCCGGGAGCGGCTGGCCTCTCACCCAGTGACTCGGAGCCTGATAATTGGTGTCGCGCACGAACTCCGCGTATTCGGTGTTCGTGACCTCGGTTCGGTCCATAAAAAAAGACTGAACCGTTACCGAGTGCTGCGGACTCTCCTGCGGCGGTCCATCATTGCGGCCCATTTGAAAAGTGCCGCCGGGAATCTCGACGAGGTCTGCTGTGAGAGTCGGGGGCACAGGATTCGTCGGTTTTTCTTCTGGTTTGGTAGATGAACTGGTTACGCTTGGTGTCGTCTGGATCATCAGGTAGCCGGCGATCCCACCTGCTAGCAGTAGAAGTACCAAAACCGTCGCTCCCGCAAAGAAAAGCGGACCTTTTTTAGACTTCTGCTCAACACCAAATCTGGGCAAGCTGTGTTCGACGGATCCCGCATAGGAAGAGGAGAGACTGTGTTCACTGACGGCTCTCGTCGCAGCCGAGTGCTGCATCTGGGTGGCTTCCGGATCAATAACTCCTGTTTGCGGTGGCATGCTGGTCGCGAGCCGCGCCAGCCTTTCCTCCAAATCACTCGCCTGCCTGGCAACGCGCTCCAATTGTTCCCGCTGTTGCCGCTCACGTTCCTCCTTCTCTTCCTCCTCCCTCTTTAACCGTTCTTCTTCCTGCCTCCGTTTTCTCGAACCTTCTTCGTTGTACGTCCGGCGTGCATCAGCTTCTCGCGATATTTCCTCGCGCGCTACTTGGTCGCGTGCTTCCTGTCCGCGCCGATACTCCTCCGTGGAAGCAGAGAGTGCCTGCCGGGCTTCTTCCCCCAAAGCCTCCGAACTAATGGTCCCGGCCATTGAGTCGAATGCTGTCTCAGTGTGACCGGTTTTCTCACCTATGCCAGGCTGAGTTGACGTTGACGCTGGTGAGAGAACGGTCCTATTCGGATCAAACGACCCGGTTTCTCGCGTGGTTCGAGCGGTGGCGCCCCCTGAGTTAACCGCGTCTCTAAATTCTTGCAGAAACGCTGCGACCGTCGGAGTCCGCGCGTCGACTTCCTTTTCCAGGGCGTGGCGCACGACAGCTTCGACGTTCGGCGGTAGATTCATGCCGATTGATTGGAAGCTGGGGGGCGGCAGCGTCAAATGCTTCTTCATGATCGACGGAATCGATGAACCCTTGAAGGGCACATCACCCGCCAACATCTGGTAGAGAATGATCCCCAGGCTGTAAATGTCCGCGCGAGAATCTGGTTCATCATCAGACCATTGCTCGGGCGCCATGTAGAAAGGTGAACCCATCAATCCGCTCGTTTTCGCCTGAACGAAGGAACCCAATAACTCGCCCGATTTGATTTTGGCCAAACCGAAATCGAGTATCTTCAAGCCTTCGGCAACGGGCACGTTGTGCTGCGTCATGATGTTCAGGGGTTTCAGATCGCGGTGCACGATGTTTTGCCTATGAGCGGCAGCGACACCTGCCCCGATGGCGCTGATAAATTCCAGTGCACGCGCCGGGGGCATCATTTTTTCTTCGGCCAGAATGTCCTGGAGCGATTTGCCGTTGACGAACTCCATCACCAGAAAGGGCATGGTGCCCCGTACCACGCCGAAATCCGTAACGGCAATAATATTCGGATGACGAATAGCAGCTGCGGCGAGCGCCTCTTGCCTGAAGCGTGTGACTAGCATCGGATCATTGCCTACGAGGTCTGGCAAGATCACCTTGATGGCGTGCGCGGTTTTGAGAAAAATATGCCTGGCCCGGAAGACGACTCCCATGCCTCCCTGTCCGAGTCGTTGTTCCAACTGATATCGAGCGTCAAGGATGGGCTCGCCGTGGAGCGACGGCGTGGTTGCATCGCCGTCCTGCGGGCAGTGGGCCACGTCGTCAGGGAAACAGCGCCTACAGGCTGGACATTCTTTCATTTGAGAGGCTCGAACAGACCGCGACCCGCTAGTGATTCGTAACGATTCCTGTGCGGGGGAGGCCCCCGGGGGGCCCCCGGGCCCAAAGTCACGCTTACCGATGGATTTACAACGGCGACAGCTATCTCGGAAGATCTACCACAAAGAATATTCGTGTGCTTCGGAAACAGTAGCGCTCGCTGATTTTAGCGGCTTGCTGTCACTCAAGCAAGTTAGTGTTTAAACGTGCTGCGACGCACGAGTGCCAAACGTACCGACTTCGCCCCCTATCGCACTACTACGTTTACCAGCCGCCGCGGTACCACTACAACCTTAATAAGCTCCCGGCCATCGATCAGCGCCTTCACTTTATCATCAGCCAGGGCTGCCAGGCGCAGTTCCTCTTCGGTAACCTCGGGCAATGCCATGAGACGCGAACGCAGCTTGCCGTTCACTTGAATCGGTATTTCAAGCTCCTCGCTACGAGCTAGTTCAGGATCGACCGGCGGCCACCTGGCAGGCGATTTCAATAATCCACCTGAGTGACCCAGGCCTTCCCACATTTCCTCCGCAACATGCGGAGTGAAAGGCGCGAGCATCAGTACCAGCGATTCCAGGGCTTCCCGGACAACGAACAAGTCAGTCTCGGATGCAGTTGGCGGCTCGACTCCAAAACTACTCAGTTCATTGAAGAGTTCCATCAACGCAGCAACGCTCGTATTTAGATGCAAATGCTCGAAGTCGTTAGTCACGCGCGCAATGGTTTGGTGAGTCTTTCGGCGCAGCGCACGTGCGCTTGAGCTAAACTCTTCATTGTCCGGTGCATCACGTCTTTGCGAAGGATCCGAAAGACGCTCATGCCAGCGCCAAACCATCGTGTAGACCTTTCGCAGGAAGCGAACGGCTCCCTCGATTCCGGTCTCTAACCATCGCAGTTCATTTTCCACCGGCGCTGCAAACAAAATGAAGAGGCGCGCGGCATCTGCTCCAAAGGCAGCAATCATTTCATCGGGGTCTACGCCGTTGCCCAGGCTCTTCGACATTGCCTTCCATTCGTCTGTTCCTTCAACACGATTCGTCACCATGCCCTGCGTGAGCAACTTCTTTATTGGCTCATCAAATGAAACCAGGCCAATGTCGCGCATGAACTTGGTCCAAAAGCGCGTGTAGATCAGATGCATGACAGCGTGCGAATCGCCGCCAATGTACTGATCGACGGGGGTCCATTGAGCCGCCATTGCTGGCGCGAATGGACCGGTATCGTTTCTCGGATCGCAGTAACGAAAGAAATACCACGATGAGTCGACAAACGTATCCATCGTGTCGGTTTCCCGCTGAGCCGGACGCTTGCACCTGGTGCAACTCGTATTCACGAATTCCGCCACACCTGCCAACGGCGATTGCCCGCTTCCCGTGAACTCCGCCTTTTCCGGTAGTACTACCGGCAGATCCTCGTAAGGCACCGCGACCATACCGCAGTGGTCACAATAAATGATTGGCACGGGAGCGCCCCAGAAACGTTGACGAGAGACACCCCAGTCCCGCAGGCGGTACGTAACGGCACCGCCGCCGAACTTATGGTGTTCGGCGTAGCTGACCATTTCGGGGATTGCAACCTCTGATAGTTTTCCGCCCCACTCGCCACTATTAATGAGCACCCCATAAGCGGTGAATGCTTGATGCATTTCGGCGGATTGGTGCGTGCCAGTCGTCGAAATCGGCTCGGCCGGCTGTTGCGCGTGTGAAACCGGGGCAATAACCTGACGAATTGGCAACGAATATTTTTGCGCGAACTCAAAATCCCGTTCATCGTGAGCAGGAACGCTCATTACTGCACCCGTGCCGTAGTCCATCAGTACATAGTTAGCCACCCACACGGGAATGCTCTCGCCGCTGAAGGGATTGATTGCGAGCACACCCGTGTTCAGTCCTTCTTTGATTTCCTCCTCGGCGGAGCCGCCGCGCCTGGTCCTGGTTGCCGCGACCTTGTCTGCAAATCTCGCAACATCGGTCTGCAGCGCTGAACCTTCCAACAGTTCTGCGAGCAACGGATGTTCCGAAGCCAGCACGAGGGCCGTCGCGCCGAAAACAGTGTCGATACGTGTAGTAAACACTCGGATCTTCTTATCGCTGTCTTTGACGGCGAAATCGATGTAGGCACCTTCACTGCGTCCCACCCAGTCTCGCTGCCGCTTCAGAACCTTCTCAGGCCAGGCCGCCTCAATCTGATCCATTTGCCCGACAAGTTGCTCGGCATATGCCGTGATGCGCAAGAACCATTGCTCGAGATCCCTCTTCTCAACCGCAGTGCCACAGCGCCAACAGACACCTCCGGACGACTGTTCATTGGAGAGTACAGTGTCTTCCTTCGGGCACCAGTTCACCGGAGACTGCCTCTTGTATGCCAGGCCACGTTCAAACATTTTCAGGAAGAACCACTGATCCCATTTATAGTAGTCGGGCCTATGCGCCGCGATCTCTCGCGACCAGTCGTAACTAATCCCCAGCCGCTTGAGCTGTCCGCGCATATGAGCAATGTTCTCTTCCGTCCAGACCCCGGGGTTCACCCCGCGTTTAATTGCTGCCTGCTCGGCTGGCTGTCCAAAGCTGTCCCAACCAATAGGGTGAAGCACGTTGAATCCTTGCAGTCGTTTGTACCAGGAGAGGGCGTCACCTATCGAGTAGTTGCGCACATGGCCCATGTGCAAAAAGCCCGACGGATAAGGCAACATCTCCAGGCAATAGAATTTCGGCCGCGGGTCGTCGTTGCTGACCTCGAACGAGCGCGCATTTTCCCAATAGCGCTGCCATTTCTTTTCAATGGCTTCCGGAAAGTATTTTTCGTCCATGACTTAATCCTGGTCGTAATCTGAACTCAGCACCTGTCTGAGGAACGCACAAAGGCCTCCTACCTTGGGTGTCGTCTTACTCGAGTTGTGGAAATGGATTCGCCGCCTCGACAGACCGCGCTCAAAGCACGCGGCGCAGAAGCGGCACCGTTAGGAGGAGTTTGGACACGAAGGAAAAACGCTTCATCACCAAAAAAGTTCTCCTGCGAAATTCTAGTTATATTAGCGCAACACTTCCGTTCTTGTCGATTCCCCTTGGGTAATGCTTAGACCGCCTATGGGGAACCTGAACCCACTACGGCGCCGGATTCGATCATCGAGCGGAGCGCAAACAGGTTTTGCGTATCGGCCCTCGGATCGTCATAGGGAGTTTCCAGAATAAAGGCCGCATGCGCTAATTTCGGATGGCGCGCTATGCGTCTCAGTGCTTCGTATCCGATGTGTCCTTCACCGATGTGCCAATGTCTATCGACGCGCGAATTGTACGGGGCTCGTGAATCGTTAAAATGTATAGCGCGAATGTTCTTTAAGCCGACTGTACTTTTTATCTGAGCGAGCAAGGCTTCCAGACCTTCCGCCTCGCGAATATCGTAACCTGCCGTAAACGCGTGCGCCGTGTCAAAGCAAACGCCCAGAGGGAGGTTCGGGCACGCGTCCATAATCGAGCGAAGATGTTCGAAGCGGTGACCGATGCATTCGCCCTGACCGGCAGTATTTTCCAGGAGAATTCGTAAGGAACCCAACTCTAATCGCTTGCAGGCGATTTCAAGACTGAGAGCGCAAGTGGCAAGCCCGTCGGCCTCACACGCCCCCCGAGAGCTGCCCGGGTGGACAACCAGATAATCCACACCGAGCACGATGGCGCGCTCGAGCTCCTCTCGAAAAGACATTCTCGACTTCTCCAGCAGCAGTCCATCTGCCGCGGCAAGATTCACAAGATAGTTGCAATGAATTAAGACCGGCGAGAGTTTCGTCGCGCGGCGTGTCTTGCGAAAGAGGGCCACGTCAGCAGGCAGGAGTGCCTTGGCCATCCAGCCGCGAGGATTGCGCGAAAATATTTGGACCGCGTCGCAACCAATTTCCCTGGCAATAACGAGCGCTTCATGAACTCCCCCCTTGATCGGAGCATGGAAACCGATTCGTGGTGTCTTTTGATTTCTGCCCATGGTTCGTTAAGGAGGAGAGTGCAGAACGTTGTTCCTACTGCTGCACAGCTTCCATCACTCGCAGAATATTTCCGCCGAGAATCTTGTCGATATCGGATTCCGAGTAACCTCGTCTGAGTAACTCAAGTGTGAGGTTCGGCAAATCGGAGACGCTCGCCAGATCGCTGAGCGTCGCCTGTACACCATCAAAATCAGAACCGATACCTACGTGATCTATACCGACCAGCTTCACGATGTGGTCGATGTGATCGACCAGGCGCGAGACACCTACCGGCGGCAGGCGTTTCGCATATTCGTCGCGCCGCACTCGATCGCGCGCTAGCTTCTTGTGAGCGATATCACCTTTCTCTTCTTCAGAGGCCTTCTGCACCAGCGAAGCAATCTCTACATCAACCCTTTTCTTCTTTTCATCCCATCCGGGCTCGAGGAACTGTGGATAAAAGAGCACGCAAGCGACGCCACCGTTTTGAGCAATGGCGCGGATCATTTCGTCAGCGAGATTACGGCGTACGTTTGCGAGGGCGCGACAGCCGGAGTGGGTGGCGATAATGGGTTTTGTCGAAGTGTTGATGATGTCCCAGAAGGTTTTATCAGAAACGTGTGATACGTCTACCATCATCCCCAGGCGATTCATTTCCCTGATCACGCTCTTGCCAAACTCGTTTAGTCCTCGAGTCTGCCCGACTTCATCATTCGATGAGCCTGCCCAACTTGTACTCACGCTCCAGGCTGGCGACATATAACGAACACCCACACCGTAGTAGCGTCCAACGTTCTCGAGCCGTTCATCAATTGCATATCCACCCTCCAGACCAAGCAAGGCCGCGAGTTTCCCATCGGAGGCAATGCGTCGAATGTCCGCAGCAGAGGTGGCGAGCGCCCACGTATCCGGATAACGCTCGGGCAGTGCACGGACTGCGGCAATTTGAGTGTCAGCGCGTTTGATTGCACTTGGACCGCCACCGCCGAACAACTCTGGCTCAACCCAGATCGAGAAGAATTGGGCGTCCAAGCCCCCTTCCTTTGCCCTAACTGAGTCGAAGTGGCCGTCGGGGAGTCGCTTTCCAATATCTACGCCTTCGTCGACCAGACGCTGAGTGGTGTCTGCGTGCATGTCGATTGCAACGGCTCGTCTATGGATGGAGAGGGTAGCTTTATCTTTCGGTGTGTTTTTTTGGTCGGAGGCAGACCCGGGTTCAGTTTGTTGAGTCATGCGGCAGTGGGTAAATAGACTCGAAAGTAGGATAGTGGTCGCTAAAAATGTACGGCGCGGAAACCAAATGCGACGCTTCATAGGAAACGGCAAACGATTAACAATCTTTGCTAATTGACGAGCCTCTGGATGGTACGTTTTCCAACTCGGCCCAGGCAAGCGTACCTTGCCAAGCAGAGCAGACTTACGGTATCGTGCCCTGTCACATACCCTGCAAGCCTGGCTGAGTGAAGGACCAAAATTATCCCTGCAGAATGCGTTTTGCAAAAGCCTTTCTGCAACGGTGGAAGGCAATGCCCTCTCTTTTTTCCTGCAACTGATTCCCTGAAGGAGTAAAGATTATGTTCCCAAAAGATGGCAAGGTGAAAGATGTGACAACTCCGCGCATTTGCGATGTCGTCTGGCACGATGGCCAGTTTATCAAGTGGACTGACGCGCGAGTCCATGTGATGTCTCACGTTCTTCACTATGGCTCGAGCATTTTTGAGGGCATTCGATGCTACTCGACCAAAAACGGGCCGGCGATCTTTCGATTAAAAGAACATATGCAGCGGTTCCTTAATTCGGCGAAGATCTATCGCATGGACCACTCCTTGAAATTTGACCAATTATGCGAAGCCTCCGTTGAACTGGTTAAGCGTAGCGGACTGGATCAGTGCTATATCCGCCCTATTCTCTTCCGCAGTCTGGATGAAGAGCATCCGGCTTTTGGCGTAAACCCGTTTCCCAATCCTTTAGTCTGTTACATCGGCGCTTGGGATTGGGGGAAGTATTTGGGTGACGAAGCCATCGAGAAGGGCGTTGACGTGTGCGTCTCAACCTGGAACCGTTTGACACCCAATTCGATGCCTGCGATGGCGAAGAGTGGCGCCAACTACATGAATTCGCAGCTAATTAAGATGGAGGCCCTAATCAACGGTTTTGCAGAAGGCATTGCTCTCGACGATCGAGGATACGTTTCGGAGGGTTCTGGCGAAAATATCTTTCTAATCAGCGGTGGCGTAGTAAGCACGCCGCCCCTGTCCTCTTCAATATTGGCTGGAATTACGCGCGACAGCGTGATTCAGATTTGCGATGAGTTGGGCATCACAGTCAAGGAGAGAAGCATCCAGCGCGCGGCGCTCTACGTTGCGGATGAGCTCTTCTTCTCTGGTACGGCCGCTGAGATTACGCCCATTCGTTCAGTCGATCGGATCACTGTAGGCAGCGGTGCTCGCGGAGAGATCACTACTCGTATTCAAGAGGCGTTCTTTAAGATTACCAAAGGAGAGCGTAAAGCGCCGGGCGATTGGCTGACCTATGTTAACCCGGGAAAGGCCCCGCTCCCCGAGAATGGTCATAAAACTCAGGAAATCAAGGGCGCTTCGTCTGTTCCGGCTAAGGAAACAGGAGTGAAATACCAGACGGCTGCGATCGAATAACCTCGCTAACATCAGATAACTAAAGCGATCAGAGTTCCTCTTGTTCGCTGCTTTTCTTTTGCCATCCACTCCTTTGCCACCCAAACTCCCTGTCTGGCACCAACGTTTCAATGCTCAGCTCGCGCTTGCCAATGATAAACATTGATGATAAACGTTGACGCTGAGGGAGGGGCGGGCTATTATCCCTTAGGTTACTTAGGCACTCAGCCTATGAGTGCCGCCCCAGCAAGGCCCATCCAAAGCGTTTCCGTCCGAGGCCCCAGCGCCAAAAATCCCATTCTCTTCAGATTCTCTAAGCAAAAGCGAAACGTCTAAAATTCCCACATGGCCGTAAAAATTGATGATCTGTTAAAAATCGCCGCCAGCAAGGGTGCATCGGATCTCCACCTTAAAGTGGGTTCCTTTCCTTTCATGCGCCTGGGCGGCGAACTGCACCCGATTGTTGACGTCCCACGCTTGAGGCCAGAAGACACGCTAGACATGGCATTCGCCATGATGACGAATCGCCAGAAGCAACGGTTTAAAGAGGTTTCTGAAGTGGATATTGGCTACGGCGTCAATGGAGTCGGAAGATTTCGCGCCAATATCTTTCAGCAGCGCGGCACGGTGAGCGTGGTTCTGCGGGTTATTCCCAACAAAGCCAGGAGTTCTGCCGAACTTGGTCTCCCCGCTATCATTGACAAGGTCGCAGATGAACGGCGCGGTCTGATCCTCGTAACCGGTTCAACTGGTTCTGGTAAGTCTACTACGCTGGCAGCGATGATCGACCGGATTAATGCGACGCGTAGTGGCCACATTGTGACCATTGAAGATCCAATAGAATTCCTGCACCGTGACAAAATGTCATTTGTGACTCAACGTGAAGTCGACGTAGACACGCGGTCTTTTGCGGAGGCTCTGCGCGGAGCTATGCGTCAGGATCCCGACGTCATACTCGTAGGTGAAATGCGTGACTCTGAAACCATCGAAACCGCTCTGACGGCGGCGGAGACTGGACATCTGGTGCTATCCACACTTCATACCACCGATGCAACCGAAACCATCACGCGGATTGTCTCATCGTTTCCTTCGCATCAACAAAAGTCGATCCGCCTTCAGGTCGCCGGCATCCTCAAGGGCGTGATTTCAATGCGTTTGGTTCGCGCGGTAAAAGGTACAGGTCGCGTGCCGGCCATCGAAGTCATGGTGACAACGGGTTTGATTCGCGATTACATTATGAATGAAGAAAAAACCAGTATGATTCGTGAGGCGATCGCTGCGGGAACTTCACAGTATGGAATGCAGACTTTTGATCAGTCACTTTTCCATCTATTCCAGTCGGGCCTCATCTCGATGGAAGAAGCGCTGCACAACGCCAGTAACTCAGACGAACTTAAAATGCGCTGCTCAGGAATTCTGTCCTCCGAGCAGGCAATCAGCAGCATGAACCCGCGCATCGTGGCAGGATCCGCGGCTGCTGCGCAGGATGCTAGCGAGGATTTCATTCTGCAGCACTGAGTCACTCGGTCGCAGATCCACAAAGACTCTTTTAGTTAACCCGCAATCTCCGCATTACGCGCACACCCGACCTCCAGTCCTCATTAATGTCGAAGCGATAGATCTCGATGTCGCCAGCAATCGACCGTGCCAGCGTTTGGAACGCCGGATGAACTCTCAAAGTCGGCGCCACGAGATAGACAAGTGGTGATTCGTCTCGAATTCTCTGCCCGCCAAAGAGTTTTGCCCGAGAGATATGGCCACGCCGGCGGTGGGCCTCCACGCGTTGCCAGTAGTCCGCCCCCTGCAGCACATGCTCCCGATCTTCTGAAACCTTCAACTCAATCACAACCAGGCGACCGTCGCGCCGGAGCGCCAGCAGGTCAATGGGCCTTACGCCTAAACGCCCGCCTCTTGCGGTTCGGAACTGTGCGTGCAGTGGCGCAATGACCAGGCCGGGATCGAGCCGCGAAATATCGCGCCTCAGAATTGATTCGAGCCAGGCTTCGGCCGCCGTTCTGTAAAGAGCATGCCGGTGGTCCGAGGCGTCGGCCGAGCGGTGTTCTCTTAGTGCGCGCAATAGAGTTATATATTCGTTCTCTGTCCTTTGCTCAAGCAGGCTCCTGCGCGAACTTTCAGTGCCGAACCAAACTCGCTCCGTCTCCATCACCTTGCGCACGCGCGCAAATGGAAGCCCTAAATAGCGCAGTGTCTGGCCGTGGCGGGCGTGCACCACATCGATTGCCTCGGGTGCCAAACTGAGAATCTTCCTGGCTGAATCACTTATCTCTGGCTCCCTTACTGGCGGGAAGCGCGCAAGTCGTCTTTTCCACAAGTCTTGCCGAGAAGGACAAAGAACCTCGTTCAGCGCCGCCCACATCTGGTCTATCTCATAAACAACGATTGCTTCTTTCAAACTTTCTCGGAGCAACGCAATTCGATGGCTCAGTGGTTTGACAAGCGCATTTTCGACTACCAGCCAGAGTTGTTGTAGGTATGGCGCACGCACGCGCTCACTTAAGCGGTTAAACCAAAGCAGGGCAGAGGAAAGAAATGCATCGACATCGCTGGCGTGGCTGGAAGCCACAGAAGCCGTTAGCGCAATTCGCTGATACTTAGAGCGCAGCACGATGCGCCCGTAACGCCCGGGTTGCCCGCGCCTAATACCAGGGCTTAGCGACGCCTGTTCAATCTTCGCTCCCGCTTGCAAAGAAGCTGCGAGTTGGGCCAACTGATCGCACCGCAACTGTCGCGCAGCTCGAACCGTTGCAGCGATCGCGCTCGCTGAAGCTCTGGGAACCAACTCGATTACCGGATGCTCAGCACCCAGTCGGCGTGAGGCGTGAAGCAGGAGCCTGTCGCCGGCCCACTCCCAGGCAATGATTTTCCAGAAACGAGTTCCTCGCTCGGTCCACGACGAGAGAATGAGACGTCCCTGTGAAACAGTGACATCCAGTTCATCTCTGCTTAGCGCCTGGGATTTTCCGTCGCCAGATGTATAGAACCATTCGGCATTCGCATGGAACAGTTCGGCGATCTGTCGAACAGCTGCCTGCGCGCTCTCGGGATTTGTGAGACGTTTCAGCATCGTGTGAGGACAACTGAAAATGTGAATGCCGAAGAAATACTAAAGCAAAGCGGCGCACCGCTCCTAGCTTCGACTTTCTACGTTAGTTCTACCGTGTGCTACCATTTCTGGTCAACTAAATAGGACTGAACTTAACACGGGAAAGCTGTGGTTTCGTTTGCAATGAAAAACATCTATCTAGCCGGATCGGTGCGATCGCCAATTGGGCGCTTCGGCGGCACACTCGCTTCCTGGACCGCGGCCGACCTTGGGACGATAGTGGCAAAGGAGAGCCTGCGACGTGCGCAAATCAATCCACACCAGATTCAGGAATCAATTTGGGGTTGTGCGCGGCAGGCCGGAGGCGGGCCAAACGTCGCGCGTCAAATCACATATCGCGCCGCCGTGCCCGATACGGTGCCGGCCTTTACAGTTAATCAGGCCTGCGGTTCGGGCTTGAAAGCGATCATCCTCGCAGCTCAAGCGATCATGCTTGGCCACGCCGATGTGGTGCTGGCGGGTGGCACCGAAAGCATGTCGCGAGTCCCCTACTTCGCTGAGGGCGCGCGCTGGGGCATGAGAATGGGCAACACGGAATTGGTCGACGGCATGTATCGAGACGGCTTCAACGATCCGCTTTCCGGGCTGGTCATGGGTGAAACGGCTGAGAATCTGGCGCGCAGTTATGAGATTTCCCGCGAGGAGCAAGATCAATATGCCTTGCGCTCACAACAACGCGCTCAAGCCGCGATTGAGTCCGGACGCTTTGCCGAGGAGATCATCGCCCTTGAAATCAAAGGTCGAAAGGGCGAGTTGGTTACATTTGATCGCGATGAACACTGTCGTTCGGGCACGACGATGCAGGATCTTGGCAAACTAGCGCCGGTATTTTCTCAAAAAGGAACTGTTACAGCGGGAAACTCGTCTGGGATTACCGACGGCGCCGCGGCTCTGCTGGTGATAGATGAACAGGTTTTGAAGCGGAGCGGTGCTGAGCCGCAAGCACGTCTCGTCGATTATGAGATTGCCGGCGTTGCGCCGGAGATAATGGGCATTGGTCCAGTGCCCGCCGTGCGCTCGCTGCTCAACAGGCAGAAGCTTAGTCTGAGCGATATCGATTTGATCGAACTCAATGAAGCCTTCGCTGCGCAAGTAATCGCCTGCGATCGCGATCTTCATTTCGATCCGGACCGGTTGAATGTGAACGGGGGCGCAATTGCCTTAGGCCATCCAATTGGCTGCACCGGCGTGCGAATTACCACCACCCTCCTGCACGAGATGAAGAAACGCGATGCAAAACGTGGTCTCGCTACTCTCTGTGTGAGCGGCGGGATGGGAATCGCTTTGCTCGTCGAACGTGTGTGAGCGATTCCAATCAGCAACTGCGAACGCGTGAGGCGCATGGTCCAAAGCACGACGGTTGCGCTGGGATGGTCTCCCCTCCGCAAGGCCACGCAGGAGCAACGGTAAATCGCGCCCTGCGCGCACGACTCTTACTCGTGTTCTTTGCCTCATCTTGCGGACTTGTGTTGCAAGCTTGCCGATGGTCTCAATCAACGGAGAACGCCACTAGCGGATCCGCCTCACCGGAAATCGCTACTTTAACGAAGCCTCCTTATTCCACCAGGGAACCCGAACGCTACCAGGCGATTCGCCTCATGACAATCGGCGCATCATCTTCCAACTCAACGACCTCGGCCCCCGCCCAAACGAGCAAAGTCTTAATTGCTCGCGACGGCGCGAAACGGCGTGAAGAGTACATCTCGCCAGACAGCGAACACATTATCTATCTCGAAACCCCGGCCGGCCGGTTTGTATTGTTACCTGCAAGGAAGCTCTACGCAGATCTAGCGTCCCAACAGGAAGCCGGAGTTATTGACCCCGTTGCCGAATCCGCCGCTGTTTCAACCGACGAACTCTTGAACGAAGCCCATGAGGCCGTGAAATATCAAACGCTCGGTTCGGAGGTCGTAAGTGGACGAACGACGACTAAGTACCGTGTGACAACCGTGAAAGCGTCCAGTGAAGCTAACGTGAGAAGAGAAACGCTAATCTGGGTTGATGAAGCCCTTGGTATGCCCGTGCGATCCGAAACAACGTCCGGAGTCGAAGGCTCAGCGAAGACAATTATGGAACTGAAGGACGTCAGACTTGAAGTAGACCTACACTTATTTGAAATACCAGAGGACTACAAAAAGGTTGCGGCGAGCCTTGTTCACCAACGGATTCGTCGAAACAATACCGCAAACACGAAAGACCAGCAGTGAAGTGATATCCCATTGATCTAAGAGCACAGGACTCCAGATAACGTTGGTCGCCTGGGCCTTTGATGAAAAACGACAGGAATCCCTGAAAGTTGGGCCTGGTAAGCCAACTTCTCCACCCGTTACGGCATCGGAAAGGCGCATACTGAGCGGCGTTTGAACGTTCAATTCTCCCACTTTCAAAATCTTATTTAAGCGGACCGGCTGTCGCCGGAGTATTCCAGAAAGGTCCAACGTGAGAAATATTCTTCTGTACGGTGCCCTGCTAGTTACCTCGACTATCCTTGTCAGCTCATCAGGCTCCACCCTCGCGCAAAACCGGCGGCGAACATCGGCAATGCGACCCGCATCAACTCTCTTGTCCAGGCTTCCAACGTCGGATGTTGTAGCGCTCGTCAAGGTAAGGCGGGTGCTTTATGAAGCCTTGCCAAAGCTGTTCGCGGACAATTCTGCGAAGCTTGCTGAGGTCAATCGCCAAATCGAAGATTTCAAGACCCGCACCGGGCTGGATCCACGCGACTTCGATGAGCTGGCGCTGGGTATGACTTACAGCTACCCCTCTGAAGGCGTCACCAAGATCAACACGCTAGTGCTCGCGAAGGGAAACTTTAGTGCGGGTGCTTTGGTTGCCGCTGGAAGAGCGGCCCCTAATGGCAAGTATCGGGAACAAAAGTACCAGGGCCGCATCGTCTACATCTTTACTCTGGACCAGCAAGTAAGGTTATTAGGATTGATGGATGTAACCGTAAGAGAGCTTGCGGTGTGCCCTCTTGATGGCAACACGCTCGCGCTCGGAGATGTTCTAAGCGTTCGCCGAGGAGTCGACGCAATTAAGGGAAGTGGGCGCGCCAATGCTGAGCTAATTGCGCTGGCGAGCCAGGATTCGACTGCCGTCCTTGGATTCGGCGGTAACACTACACCAGCAGTACTGAGTAACCTCAGGATCGGCAATGACGCGATTGCGAAGGATCTCGCTGCAGTTCGACAGGTTTATGGCTCGCTCGGCATGACTGACAAAGATCTTCAGATGTTGGTTGCGGCCCGCACTATCAACGCGGACTCCGCGCGTAACCTGAGCGAAACCGTTGAAGGCTTGAAGGCATTCGGTGGCCTATTCATTAATCGGCTGCCCGCCGCAAAGGGTGCTTTGGCGAAAAGCGCTCTGGGAAATCTGAAAATTACAACTCAAGGTAATGAACTCCAGATCCGCACCGCTGTAGCACAGGCTGAGATCGCTCCTTTGGTGGGGGGATTCTAATCTGTAGACAGCGGGCAGCTCGCGCATAGAGGTAATTCTTGATTGAAAAAGGGCCAGTCACTATAAGGTGACTGGCCCTTTTGATTGCCTCCGTTTGGCAAATTACGGTCATTTCGTCGGAAACGGGAACCTCTGAGTGGGCACGACGGCAGGTTCGTCTTCCTCCATGCGGGCGAGCACTTCCTTGACGATTCTTATCTTACCTTCGCGCTTCATTTTCGCTTGAACCGCGGCAACGTAATCTTCAAAGACCTGGTTCTGCCGCTCAGAAAGCAACGTTTGGGTTAATTGCGCGCGCTCTGCCCCAAACGCAGCCAGGTCTGCGTCAGTCCGTTTTGTCACCCCCAGCACCACCCAGTTTTCGCCCACCTTAATTGGTGCTTTAGTCACCTCGCCGGCCTTAAGAGCGAAAACCGCCTCGTCGAGGGCGGGGCTCGTTCCCACCTCGCCCAGCGGTGAGCCAAGTTTGTAATCGTCCTCAGTTCCAACTTCAAAGCCCGCCTGCTCGCCTTTGGCCTTAAGGTCGGCGGCACCGTTTACCGCTGACGCTATTTCTTTAGCCTTCGGTTCCAATTGCTCCTTGGCGCGTTGTACGTTCACAACTTCTGCAATTTTCGTTTTGACTTCCTCAAAATCAGGAATGCGCGGCTCCTTCTTGTCCACGAGCATCGGAATCGCAAAGCCACCCTTAACGCCCGTACGTTCGCCAGCATCGGTCGGATTATTCAAAGGCTCGACTACTTGCTCAAACTGTTGATTGCTCCCAATGTCTGGCACATCATCTCCCGGTTTGATGTAAGCCGTTTCTTTAACCATTTCCGCGGGACTCATGTTGGCCTCGCCGGCCAGCTCCTGGGCGACCTTCGACGGGTCTTTGGTCTCTTTCAAACGGGCTTGAGCCTTCTCGGCGAGCTTTGCCGCGACCGCGTACGCGCGGCGGTTGCGCAACGAAGCCAATAATTCCGGCTTAGCTTCTTCGAAGGTCTTGGGCACAGCCTCGCCACGACGCAAGATGTACCAGTTGCCCGCAAACTTGATCGGATCCGTAACTTCGCCAGGCTCCATCGTAACTGCACGATCGTAGAGAGCGTCAGCTTTATTTGGGTTCTTCTTTACTGGACGTGGCAGAAAGCCACCGCTTTTTGCCGTCGCAGGATCCTCGGAATTGCCCCGCGCCAGGTCTGCAAAAGCTTCCGCTGTTGGTTCCTTGGCGCCACGAGCCTTCACGACCAGATCCTTGGCTTTTTGCTCAACCTGAGGGTCGAGATCCTTACGAGCAACTTTTAAGAGAATCTGCTGGACCTTTACTCCTGACTGTTTGTTTTCGGGGGAAAGTTTCTCATACTCGGCGCGCAGGTCTTTGTCGGGAATCGGAATCCTCTCTCCCACCTTCTCCTGATTTAGGTACACGTAGCGAATCTTTTTTTGGGGCTCGAGAATACGGTAGTCAGTCTTGTGTTGCTCATAATAGCTTCGCAACTCATCGTCAGACACCTGGAGCTTCTTTGCCAACTTGTCGGCGGACAAGAGTATGTAAGATAGACTGAGGGCGGTCTTTTCGTGTTTGTATTTATCCAGCACCTCATCGTCGGATACGATAACGCTGGCAGTGACGAACGCTTTTAGCTTTTCCTGCGCGATTGAGTCGCGAACGTTGCTTTCGAACTTTTCCAGTTCACCGTAACGTGCCGTGATCGATTCTTTATACCGGTCCAGACCCACAAACTGACCCGACTCATCCGAAAACTGTTTCCGGATTTTATCAGCGACCTCCGCATCACTGGCTGCCAATCCCAGGCGGGTCGCTTCCTGCGCGACCACGCGATCCCGGATCAGCCCGTCGAGTAAGCGCTTGTTGCCTCCCAATTGAGCCAAACTTATCTGGCCACCCAACATCTGCTGGTAATTCTCCCGGAGCAGCGCGAGATCCGAGACAGTGATCTCATCAGACGCAACCTTGGCGATTACTTCTGTGTTCTTCGTAGGGTCTGCCAGGTTGGCCGAGCGGCCCGGGGCATAAAACAGGACTAAGCTGACAGCCATTAATACGGCGAAACCGATGATAATGATGTTCCGCGTTCGTTCGAGGCGTCCTAATTGTTTGAGCATTAGCTTTACCTTTCCAGTAAATAGCGGATTGTAAAGGAGCTAACGCGGCTCTGCAACCAGCGCCAGATGGAATGTGACGCCGGGCATCCCCAGCCCAGCTGCCACCTCAAGACCTATCATGGTGCTGAAAAACTTAAGAACGATCCACGAAATTACACGAACGGACACGAAGGGAAACCTTCCTTCGAGTCATTTTGTGTCCTTTCGTGGATCGTTCTATTCTTCTTATAGTGGCCGACCCCCTTTTCCATCAGGCCTGCTGAAGCCGAGACTTGCAACGGAGAAATCCGCGGTTTGCCACCTTCGGAGCTCGGATGCTATTTTACTTGCTTCAATGAACCCGATCGTCAGCTCAACATGGTTATGGATCGGCTTTTCTTTGTTTATTCTGGCCATGCTGAGTCTGGACCTCGGACTCTTAAATCGAAAAGCCCATAGAATCAGATACCGCGAAGCCGCGACTTGGAGTGTCGTGTGGGTTACGCTGGCGATGATCTTTGCCGGGCTTGTGTTCTGGTATCAAGGATCCACGCGCGGCCTTGAGTTCCTTACCGGCTACCTCATTGAGCTCTCTCTCTCCGTAGATAATCTCTTCGTCTTTCTCCTCATCTTCTCCTATTTTAAGGTGCCGGCGAAATACCAGCACCGCGTGCTTTTCTGGGGCGTCCTGGGC
Source organism: Pyrinomonadaceae bacterium (assembly GCA_051006135.1). Classification (GTDB taxonomy): domain Bacteria; phylum Acidobacteriota; class Blastocatellia; order Pyrinomonadales; family Pyrinomonadaceae; genus PSRF01. The sequence continues at coordinate 31,528 of JBPCIQ010000060.1, forward strand.
GCACTGGTAATGCGCCTGACGATGATTTTCGTTGGGGCGGCCCTGATTGACCGCTTCCATTGGATCATCTACATCTTCGGCGCTTTTCTGGTCTACACCGGTATTCGAATGTTTAGCCATGAAGAGATCGACCTTCAGCCCGAAGACAATCCCCTGGTCCGACTGGTGACACGCTATATTCCCATCTCTCGTCACTACGAAGAGCAGAAGTTTTTCACGAGAGTTAACGGCCGGCTGACTGGAACCCTGCTCTTGCTTGTTCTGATAATCGTGGAAATCACTGATCTTGTTTTTGCCGTGGATTCGATACCGGCGATTTTTGCCATCACCACAAACACCTTCATTGTTTACACCTCAAATGTTTTTGCAATTCTGGGCTTGCGTTCAATGTACTTCTTGCTGGCCGGGGTAGTGGAAAAGTTTCAATATCTCAAAATGGGGCTGGCAATCGTTCTTACCTTTATTGGCGCGAAGATGCTCGTTGTAGCAGTTGGCATCCACATTCCGATCTGGTTCTCGCTGGTATTCGTAGCAACTGTGCTCCTTAGCTCGGTTGTGGCCTCGCTCTTGTGGCCGAAAGACGCAGAGATGGACATCGAATTGGATTTGCCGGAAGATTCCCACTCTCCCGGTGAAGACAACGAAGCTCAGCCCCAGGAATCGGAACTTCCCGAACAACTTACACCAGGTCAAAAAAAAGATGACGTCGAACATGGCGATCGGCCCAGCAACGATGCCAAAGCACCAAAGACCGAAAGCGTCAAAAGACTGTAAGTTAGCCAACGAATACCGAGCCAGAAGCGCTCCTCCGGTCAAACTGCTAAAATATTGTTCAAAGTGCTTGAACGCTGCCTGTCTATATGATAGATTTCGAAGTGGCCGCTGTGTTGTTTACGGCCAATCCCGCACATAGCGTCACAGTGTAGCCGCTGCCGACTTCAACCCGCGGTCAGCCGGCCCTACCGAAAGTCTGGACTCCTACGTGTAGATTTTCACAACTTATCTCGCCCCTGGCATTATTCGCCTCTGTAAAGTATGGTCACGAAAATCAATGGCTTTGGTTTTGATTGGTGGGTAGTTCAAAAGCGTTCTATTCATTTTGCCATCATTCTGTTTGTCATCTTTGCGCTGGCAGTTGGGTTCGGGCTGTATGTGTGGAAATTCGGTAATCCTCTTAGTAACGTAGGCATGGGACCCAAGACGCTCGACGGTGCCAGATTCATCTCACTCGAAGGCGACGTACGGGTCATTCGCGCAGCCACGCGCGCAACGGTAGTCGCCACTCGGGAGACGGAGCTTTATCCCGGCGATACTGTGCAAACACAGGCGAGCGGACGGGCACGTATCAACATGGCGGATGGGTCAACTCTCGTCGTCCGCCCGAACAGCATTATCACAGTACGCGACAATGCCAGAGCGGACGATGGGAAAAAGACCAACGTCCACGTAGTTGTCGACAGCGGTCAAATGTTCGTGCGCACGGAGGAACAGCCGGAAGGAACGAGCAACGTTGTCGAAACTCCCAAGACCAAGAACAAAGTAGGGCAGCAGACAGGGGCTAGCTTCGGAGTCAATCCAGAGGGTACAGAAGATATTCGTGTTAACACCGGTGGAATCGAAACAACGAATCGCTCCGGCGAGAGGACAACTCTAGTCGGCGGTGAATACGTTTCAGTGAACCCTTCCGGCACAGTTTCTAAGCCGCAAAAACTTCTGAGCGTCCCACAGCCTTCCGAGCCTCGCGACCTGGGCAAGGTTTTTGTCAGTCGAGAAGGCTCCGCCACCATTACGTTGAAATGGTTGCGCCCACAGTCTGGTTCTCCGACATTCTATCGCGTCGAAGTTGCAACTTCGCCTTTCTTCGTTGCTGATGGGAAAGTCATTGAGCGGGATCAGTTGCTGGCAATGGAGTTTAATGCCAGCGATCTTCGTCCGGGAGTTTACTTCTGGCGCGTCAGGGCAACGGCGCAAACGGGACAAACCAGTGACTGGAGCGATGCGCAAAAATTTATTGTGGCAACCAAGGGAACCGACTCGCAGGTTCCGGTCTCGAACCTCGCGGCAGAACTGCTTGGCGGCAATATTTATCTGGTTAGTGGGCGCGCCGAACCCGGGACAACCATTCGCATTGCTGGCCGGGAAGCACTCGTTCCCACCAACAAGTCTTTCCAGGTACAGATCATAGCACCGGCAGACGCCAGCGAGCTCACCGTGGAGGCTCAAGACCCTCAGGGAAACAGCAGCAACTATAAGGTAACGCTTTCTACGCGGCGTGGGCGTACGGATTAGGGAAGGGTTGGTCTCTGCCATGTCGAAATACGTAATTCTGTTGACAGAAGCGCATGACGCTCCCGCCTACGAACTCGTCGAAGCGTTGCGCGCCGGGGGCGTGAAAACTCTGATCGAAGTGCTGCGCGATGTCGAACCGAAGGTGGTACCCGCGACAATGGAGGGGGACCCATCGTTCGTAGGATCCTGGGACCCGCAGCCACTTGCTGTCTTGTACGAAATCGTTCCCGACGCCGATATCGTTGAGCTACAAACGGCGACGGACCACGCCGAGGCTCGTTGGCCGGGTGTTCCATTGGTGGCCTGCCGCCGGCAGGGACACGGCTACCAGCGTTTGCAGGTGGGGATTCTCGACGGAGCCACCTTGAAACGGTTGGGATTTCGGGCGATTGCCGACAAGGTAACGCAATTGCCTGCGCTCCTTCATGAGATCGAGGGTCATGGTGCCACGGGCGAACTCAAACTACCGGAGATCATCCAGCAACCTGCTGAACCAACCTCGCTTGCTCTTCCGCCGGAGCTCAAAGCAAGAAACCTGCGTGCGGCCTTTGACCTGGTTTCCTCGCTTCATTTTATCGGGGACCAAATTGGAGCAGCTCATACTGCGCTTCAAGGACTCAACCCTCTGGTGAGCGCTAATCGCTGGACCATCTATCTCGTTACCGACGCCCCAACCGCAGAATCTGTCAGCTTACAGGCTATCGCGATAAGAAACCGCGACGAGCCTACTGCAGCAATGAACGATAACGACTGGCGCCGAGCCTTCATTGTAGAGGCAGCTGCGCCGTTTGGTTCAGAGTCGCAATCCGCGAAACTTGCCGCGGCGGGCCTGGGCGTTATCAAGAAAAAAGAACAGGGACGGCACATCGTTGCCCTGCCGCTGATCTGTAGTGAACGAATTCTGGGAGTCCTGGAAGGAGTTCGCATCGGTGAGGATGCGCGTTCGTTCAAGAAGTCGGAAGTGGCACTGCTCAGTGCCCTGGCGCTGCCGCTCGCTTCCGCTCTCGCGAATGCAGTGCGCATCGCCGAAGCCGAACGCCTTTCGCAAACAGACGACCTGACCAAGCTTCACAACGCGCGATACCTGCGTCAATTCCTGCTGAACGAGATTAGAAGAGCGCGTCGTTACGGTTCAAACGTTTCGGCGTTGTTTCTTGATCTCGATGATTTCAAGAGAGTCAATGACGTGCACGGTCATCTCGTCGGCTCGCACGCAATTATGGAGATGGCAGCAGTAATTCTCGCCTCTGTAAGGGATACTGATGCGGTGGCTCGTTACGGCGGTGATGAGTTTGTAATCGTCTTGCCTGACACCGGAACGGATCTGGCGGGAGTTGTTGCGGAACGAATTCGCGAGAAGATCTGTCAACACCAGTTTACTGGCGGCAGACACTTGAAGCTCTCCCTCACAGCCAGTTTCGGAGTCTCTACTTTCCCGCATCATGCGTCGTCGCCTCAGCAGCTTATCGCTTGCGCCGACACGGCAATGTACGAAGCAAAAGCCGGAAATAAGAACTGCGTGCGCTTCTCCTTCGGTCCGAGACAAACTGCAAAACCGGAAATCCAAGCGAGTAAGGGTCAACTCGCCGATACCGAAGATCGGAGGCCCCTGTCTTAATCGCGCAATTTTTTGGAAATCGGTGTATCTTATAGAGTTGGGACCGGAAGGTGAGTCTTATGAGGGTAAACTTTAAGTGGTGAGTGGTAAATGAGTGCGGGTATTGCCATCTGCCATTAGGTTCGTTGACATTTCATCAACCGCGCTCGCACCCCACCCCCTCGGCAATTTTCATTCTACACAAACGGAAGTGATCACTTAGATGGCATTTAAATCCATTTTCAGTCTGTTCTCCAGCGACCTCGCTATAGATCTCGGAACCGCAAACACCCTGGTGTATGCGAAGGGACGTGGCATCGTCGTTTCTGAACCATCGATAGTCGCCATTAACAAAGTCACCAATCAGGTGGAAGCCGTAGGGCGCGATGCTAAGGACATGCTCGGGCGAACTCCGGGCAACATCGTAGCTATTCGGCCGATGAAAGATGGCGTTATCGCAAACTTCGAGGTGACGGAGAAGATGCTCCAGCACTTCATTCGCAAAGCCCACAACGGCAAGACCTGGGTCAGCCCGCGCGTTGTAATTGGCATTCCTTCGGAGATCACGCAGGTGGAACGAAGGGCCGTTGAAGACTCGGCGTATCGAGCAAAAGCCTCCGAAGTCTATCTTGTGGAAGAGGCGATGGCAGCTGCAATCGGCGCAGGACTTCCGATCACTGAGCCGCACGGCAATATGGTTGTTGACATCGGTGGCGGCACTACCGACATCGCGGTAATCAGTTTGAGCGGCATCGTTTACTCGCGCGCAGTGCGCGTGGCAGGAAACGAAATGGATGAAGCACTCATTTCGTACATCAAGAAGAAGTATAATCTTCTGATTGGAGAACGAACTGCGGAAGCTATCAAAATTGAATTAGGATCCGCGTATCCACTGGATGAGCCCCTCTCTTATGAAGTGCGCGGTCGCAATTTGATTGAAGGCATTCCAAAGACCATCACGATAACTGACGAGGAGATTCGCGAGGCCCTTGCTGATTCCGTGTCGACGATTATTAACGCGGTGCGCGTAGCGCTCGAGCGCACGCCGCCGGAACTTTCCGCCGACATTGTCGAACGCGGGATTGTGTTAACGGGCGGCGGAGCTCTACTAAAGAATCTTGATAAGCGGCTCTCAATCGAAACAGGCCTTCCCGTCTCGCTTGCGGATGATCCGCTTGCTTCGGTAGTGCTGGGAACCGGAAAGATGCTCTCCGACTTTGACCTACTGAAAAGAGTGAGATGGGAGAACACGATGACCAGCGGCATGTAAGAACGCGAGGAGTTGAGGAAGCTTTCCGATTTACCACTTACCATTTAATATTTAGTAGCTATGGCAAGTATTCGCACACAAAAGGAGATGCGCCAGCGAGCACCGATCTGGCTGATGATGCTGCTTTTTGCGAATCTTGTGATCATGGCGGTAAGCGCACGGGAGCCCCTCACACAGCAGCGCATGGTCAGAGGATGGTCGCAGGCCATCGCCGCACCGGTGCAGAGCGCCACATCAAAAGCCGGCGGCGCCGGCTCAGGTCTGATTAGCCAGATAATTAGTTTTCGCAGCACTGCCGCCGCTAATGAGCAATTGAGAGCTCAACTGGCGACCGCGGAACTTGAATTGCGAAAGGCCCGTGAATCCGCCGCTGAAAACGAACGCCTCCGCGGTCTCCTGAACCTCAAAGCACAAACGGGTTATGAGCAGGTCTCAGCCAGGCTGATAGCGAGGGATGCTTCGGTATGGTTTAACACCGTCACTATCAATCGAGGCAGTTCTTCCGGGGTCGCTATTAACATGCCTGTGGTTACCCCCGGCGGAATTGTTGGGCGGGTTATTGCTGTTAGCCCCTGGACCGCACAGGTCATGCTGCTGACCGACGAGAAAGCAGCCGCCGGAGCGGTAGTTGGGCAACTTGGTGAATCAGGAGCGCTAGGGTCGGTGAGAGGGTTGGGAACGAGCGGTCTTGTGGAAATGCGCTATGTTTCCGGTCTGCAAAAAGTTGAAATTGGTGATTATATTTTGACAACCGGGCAGGACGGCATATATCCGCCCGGATTAAACGTTGGAGAAGTTGTTGAGGTGCTGCGTGGCACCGCGACTCAGACACATCAAATTCACATCAGGCCCAGTGCTCGCCTGGATCAGTTGCAAGAAGTGGCCGTCCTGCTCTATCACCCCCCGTCACGGCCCGCACCGGAACAGACTCTCCCGAATGTCGACAAAACAAAAGTGATGAGTGAAAAGTGATGAGTATTGAGACTATCGTCCTTTGGTCTAGCTTATCTCACATCACCTATCACTCAGTCTTTCGTAATGCCTCAGTTTAAGATTGCGGCGGTACTCGCCCTCGCCATCATTGTGCAACTTTCGCTAAGAGCGGTCTGGCCTCCGCTCTCCTATATTGATTTCCCCCTGATTGTCGTCGTTTATGTCGCGTTACAGCGCGAGGCCTGGCAGGCTTTAATTGTGGGAACAATCGCGGGTCTCGCCATCGACGCGCCCAGCGGCGGTCTCCTGGGGGCAGGCGGCTTCTCGAAAACCCTGACAGCCTACCTCGTGTATTTTGCCGCCACGCGAATCAACCTGGAAAACGCCCTCTTGAGGATTCCGGTGCTGGCTGCTGCCACGCTGATAGACGCGTCCATCTACTTCTTTTGGCAACGATCACTAGGAAATCCGCCATCAGTACCATTCGTGCAGACAATATCTTATAACTTGATCGGCACAACCACTGTTGGCACCTTTGTTCTCTACATGCTCAACTCGGTGTTTGCACAACAAGCAAGTCAACGCCGAATGTTTGCTTCCCGCCGCAGGGTCGCGAGGCGGAGCACCGCCTCGTTTAGGCGAAGATGAAGCGGGGGTAAATTCGGCCGGAGGATATTTTTGCTGACGATCAGCACTGACTACCGTCTATGAAGTTCGTTGACACATCACAAACTCTACGGGCCCGCCTTTTGGCTATTCAGGTAGTGAT